>CAZGRE010000006.1:0-47843 GCA_964528085.1 uncultured Thermotogae bacterium
GTGCGATCAAGAGCAAAACCCATCCAAAAGGGGCTTTTATGCGTCGGATGGGCCTGCCTGGATTCGAACCAGGGACCTCCCGCTTATCAGGCGAGCGCTCTAACCAACTGAGCTACAGACCCGAGAGAATCGATATCCGATGGTAGCTAGCAGGAAAGCGGCTGTCAAGGAACGAAAGGGACAGACCACCATTCCAAACCGGGTTTATTCCGCCAGCGCCTCCTCGGCTGCGGCGGCGCGGAGGGCGTCGACGAGGTCGTCCATCTCACCTTCCAGGATCCTGACGAGATCGTAGAGGGAGAGGTTTATCCGATGATCGGTCACCCGGTTCTGCGGGAAGTTGTAGGTCCGGATCTTCTCGCTCCGATCCCCTGAGCCGATCTTGCTCCGCCGCTTGGCCGACAGCTCGGCCTCCTTCTCCTGCTCGTAGCGGTCCCGCAGCCGCGCGCGGAGGACGCGCATCGCCTGCGCCTTGTTCTTGTGCTGCGATTTCTCGTCCTGGCAGCTGACGACGATCCCGGTCGGGATATGGGTAATCCTGACAGCGGAATCGGTCGTGTTCACGCTCTGTCCCCCCGGACCGGATGAGCGGAAGACGTCGATCCGCAGGTCCTTCGGATCGATCTCGATCTCCACCTCCTCCGCCTCGGGGAGGACGACGACGCTCGCCGTCGAGGTATGGATCCTCCCCTGCGACTCGGTCTCAGGGACCCGCTGCACGCGATGGACGCCGGATTCGTACCGGAATACCCCGTAGGCCCCCTTCCCCTCCACGCTGAAGGTGAGCTGCTTGAACCCGCCGAGGGGGGTCGGATGGCTGTCGAGGAGGGATACCTTGAACCCCCTCTTCTCCGCGAACCGGGCGTACATCCGGAACAGGTCGGCGGCGAACAGGGTCGATTCGTCCCCTCCGGTCCCGGCGCGGATCTCGACGATCGCGTTCTTTGAACCCTCCGGATCGGGAGGGGCGAGGAGGAGACGAAACCTCCGCTCGAGCTCCTCCAGCCTCCGGCGGTCCCCGTCGAGCTCCTCGTCGAGCTCCTCGCGGAGGTCGTCCTCAGTCTGGCGGAGCTCCTCCATCTCGGCGATCGCAGCCTTCAACCCCTCCCACTCCTCGCCGAGGCGGATCAGGTCCTTCAAGCGGGAGTAGCGCTGCGCGAGCTGCGGGTAGTCCGGCTGGGCGAAGACCTTCGGGTCGGCGAGCCTCCGCTCGAGTTCGCCCGCCTCGACGCGCGCCTTTTTCAGCTGCTCGGAGATGTGAAGGGCAGACATTTCGGATTAACCGTACAGGAAGAAAAGCCCTATTTCAATCGGGTTATCGGGAGATCCGCCCGCGGAGGAAGAGGACCTCCTCCCGGAGGGAATCGATCTGGGCGTCCTTCTCCGCGAGCCTCGCGTAGAGCTCCTTGATCAGCGCATGTGCACCGAGGACCGCGTCCTTGCGAGCGGCGGCGAGCTGTTCGCGGAGGAAGAGGATCTGCTCGGCCAGTATCCGCTCGACGTCGCTCGCGTAGTCGATCGCGTCGAGCGTGACCTCGGATAGGAGTCTGTCGATGAACTCGTTCGGCTCCATGGACCGAATCTATCCCCAGAAGAGAGGGTTGAACCGGACAGATGGCCCGATCGCAGCGGACGTTCTGCACCACCGCCGCACCCCCCCTCCCGACCTTATCCTCCCCCTCCTCATAGAATCGACAAGGAGGGCGCTATTTGACATGGCAGAAATCACCATTGATAAGACAGCATGCGTCCGATGCGGTGCCTGTGTGGATGTCTGTGTGATCGCCGGGGTCTTCGAGCTGAAAGACGACGGCGCGCATGCGGTCCATCCGGAGCGGTGTTGGGGGTGTGGACACTGCGTCGCCGTCTGCCCAACGGACGCGATCGACCATGAGGACTTCCCGCTTGAGGAGGCGCCGATCATCGATCAGGGGATTCTCCCCTCCCTCGAATCCCTCGAGACCGCGTTCCGTGCCCGCCGGTCGTGCCGGATGTTCAAGGACGAGCCGGTCCCGCGCGATCTCGTCCGCCTCCTCATCTCGATCGGCCGCTGGGGGCCGACGGCACACAACAGCCAAGCGGTCGATTGGCTGGGGATCGACGATCGGCTACGGATAGCAGAGCTGGCGAAGCTCACGATCGATCGGCTCGTTCATTACGCCCGCCTCGTCGGAAACCCGCTCCTCCGGCCGCTTCTATCCCTCGCATTCGGGAAGGGGAACGTCCGGACGCTCAAGGACTACCGGAGGACCGCGTTCTCCCTATCGAAACGGTGGAGGGAGGGGAAG
The DNA here is from genome assembly GCA_964528085.1 of uncultured Thermotogae bacterium. Taxonomy (GTDB): domain Bacteria; phylum Bipolaricaulota; class Bipolaricaulia; order UBA7950; family UBA9294; genus B2-G16. Next base: position 2,289 of record CAZGRE010000006.1, read on the forward strand.
GACCCGATCTTCTACCGGGCGCCTGTCGTACTGATCGCGCATACCCCCTCGGGAAACCCGTTCGGATGCGACGACGCTGCATACGCCGCCTACCACATCATCCTCGCCGCCGAGCGGCTCGGCCTGGGGACCTGCCAGATCGGGTTCGTGCAAGGGTTGGCAAACCGGGATCGGAAGATCAAACGAGCGATTCCGGTACCGGCCTCGCGCAAGGTTCAGGTCATCCTCGCACTCGGCTATCCGAAGCACAACTTCCGCCGGATGCTACCCCGCCGGGATCCGAACCTCGTCTGGAACCCGCGCTAGCCAGCCTGCTCCGACGAGGCCCTCATCCAATCGAGAAACTGGCGGATCCCGGTCATGATCCCGACAGCGACCTTATCCTGATAATCGGGGTCGAGGAGGAGCTCGAGCTCCTCCGGATTGGTCATGTACCCGACCTCGACCGAGACGGCCGGCATAGCCGTCCGACGGAGGTAGAGCTCCTGCGAATGGACCCCGCGATCGGCCGCACCGGTCGCCTCGCTCACGGCATCCTCGATCATCGCGGCCAGGACCCAGCTCGGATCGTCATCGGCCCTCGTGTCGTCGACCCACGTCTCGATCCCGTGCACACCCGGATCGTCGAACGAGTTGACGTGGACCGAGATGTAGATCGTCGCCCCTACCTCCTCGGCCCGGGTTATCCGCTCCTCGAGCGGGACGAAGACGTCCACGGTACGGACGAGGAAGGCCTTCATATCATCCTGCGCATCGACGAGCTCCCCGAGCCGCTTGACGATCGCAAGGTTCAGATCCTTCTCGGCGATCCCGTTCACCGCCGCTCCCGGATCCCTCCCCCCGTGCCCGGCGTCGAGGGCGATCACGTACTCCGGCTCCTTCGGAGGCGGGGTGCGATGAAACGGGTTGACGAGGAAGAAGACCAAAAGACCGACGGCGATGAGCGCAAGACCGAGGATCAATCTTCTGTTCATGGGAGGAAGGATACACGATAGCCCGGCTTGGTCCTAGTCAGGAGAGTAAGATAGGATGGCTACAGATCCGAGGAGGGACGGTTTGGATGTCAAACGGTTCGTAGCCGAGGTGAAGCGGGACTACTCGGAATGGGAGGAGGCCATCCGCCTTGTCCCGCCCGATAGGCTGCGAGAACCTGGCGTCTCTGGGGTCTGGTCGGTCGTCGACATCGTCGCTCACATCTCCTGGTACGAGCGGGAGATGAACGGTCTCCTCGCTTCGCACGAGCTCGCCGGCTCTCCGTGGTGGGAGCTCCCGCTCGATCAACAGAACGAGCGGATCTACGAGGAGAACAGAGGCCGGCCGGAGAGGTTTTAAAAGAGGCTCGATCGATCCACGAAGAGCTCATAGAGAGGCTCCGCTCACTCAGGGACGAAGACCTGACCGATCCCGCGAGGTTTAACGGGATGCCGAGCGATTGGTCACCGGCCGACGTGATCGCGGGGAGCATGTATAAGCACTACCGCGCCCACGCCGCCGCCGTCCGAAGGTGGCTTTCAGCGGGTCAGTCGTCCTCAGGGCAGCAGTAGACGGTGAGGACGGGGCAACGGGCGATCCGGACGACCTTCTCCGTGACCGAACCGAAGATCCGCCGCCGCCAACCGGCCGCACCGTGGGTGGCGAGGACGATCAGATCGACCCCTTCCTCAGAGGCGACGCGGACGATCTCGTGCGCCGCATCCCCGTGCGTGACGAGGACGCGCCCGTCGACCGACGAGGGAACGTTCCGCTTCAGCCGCTCCTTCAGGGATGCCTCGGCGCTCTCGGTCAGCTCATGCTGATAGGCGGCGACGTCGAACCCTCCCATCCCGGCAGGATTATCGAGGGTCGGGATCGCGCCGACGACGTGCATCAGGATCAGCTCGGCCGAGAACGCCTCTGCGAGCTCACCGGCCGCCTTGATCGCCCGGCATGCCGGCTCGCTGAAGTCGGTCGGGCAGAGGATCCTCTTGAACGGGAGCAACCGTTTCTCGTTCATAGACCTCGAACAGACCTCCGCTTACCAGCCTAGGGGAACCGGACCGATCCGTCAAGGGCTCAGGCTTTCCTTTCCCAAGCCGACCCTGTACACTCTCCCGGGCGGACCCGATCGGGATCCGCCCTATTCGACGAGGGTTCAGAAAGGGAGGGTATCGTGGCAGCGCAAGGGGTGACCCCACGGAGCGTCGATTACGCCCGCTGGTACACCGACGTCGTCAAGATGGCCGAGCTCGCCGATTATGCGCCGGTCCGCGGGTGCATGATCATCAAGCCCTACGGGTATGAGCTGTGGGAGAACATAAAGGCGGCGCTGGATCGGCGGTTCAAGGAGACCGGGCACAAGAACGCCTATTTCCCGCTCCTCATCCCGATGAGCTTCATTAAGAAGGAGGCCGAGCACGTCGAGGGGTTCGCCCCGGAGCTCGCCGTCGTCACGCACGGGGGAGGGAAGGAGCTCGACGAGCCCCTCGTCATCCGCCCGACATCCGAGACGGTGATCGGCTATGCATTCGCCGAGTGGATCCAGTCGTACCGCGATCTACCCCTCCTCATCAACCAATGGGCGAACGTCGTCCGGTGGGAGCTCCGGCCGCGGCTCTTCCTCAGAACGACCGAGTTCCTTTGGCAGGAGGGGCATACCGCCCATGCCACCGAGGAGGAGGCGCTCGCCGAGACGATGGCGATACTCGATCAGTACGTGGACTTCGCGATCAACGAGGCTGCGATCCCGGTGATAAAGGGGAAGAAGAGCGATCAGGAGAAGTTCGCCGGAGCCGTCGCCTCGTACTCGATCGAGGCGATGATGGGGAACAAGTGGGCCCTTCAATCCGGAACCTCCCACTTCCTCGGCCAGAACTTCGCCAAGGCGTTCGAGATCAAGTTCCTCGACGAGTCGAACGAGCTCCACTACGCATGGACGACCTCGTGGGGCGTCTCGACCCGGATGGTCGGTGGGATCATCATGGCACATGGGGACGACAAGGGGCTCCGCCTCCCCCCGCGGCTCGCCCCGATCCAGGCGGTGATCGTCCCGATATGGAAGAGCGACGAGGAGAAGGAAGGGGTCGATCGGCTGATCGCTGAAGTGCGCCCTCAGCTTGAAGAGGCCGGGATCCGGGTTCACGTCGACAGGCGGGAGGGGATGACCCCGGGGTTCAAGTTCAACGACTGGGAGATGCGCGGAGTCCCGCTCCGAATCGAGGTCGGCCCCCGCGACGTCGAGGACCGCGCGGTCATGGTCTCCCGGCGCGACGCCCCAGGGAAGGAAGGGAAGGCGGCCGTACCCCTCGACGGGCTCGCCGGGCGGATCCAGACCCTTCTGGATGAGATCCAGGAGGGGATGCTCGATCGCGCGACCGCGTTCCGGGAGGAGAACCTCCATGAAGCCCGCTCCTACGATGAGTTGAAGGAGATCGTGAAGGATGGCTGGGCGCTGATCTGGCACTGCGGCCGGCCCGAGTGCGAGGCGAAGATCAAGGAGGAGACGAAGGCGACGAGCCGCTGCTTCCCCCTCGATCTAAACGAGACCTGGAACCCGACCGGTGCGACCTGCACCGTCTGCGGGAAGCCGGCCCATGGGAGGGCCTACTTCGCAAGGGCGTACTAGGGGGTGAATCTCCTATGCTGATTACCCGCGACATGAAACCGGAGGACGAGTACTTTGTCTCGACCTGCTCACACGTGAATGAATCGGAAGAGATCGACCGCTGCGCGTCGAAGAGGCGCTCTCTGTTCGCAGAGCTAAAGGAGAGAGGCGCCCTGCTCAAGGTCGCACTCCTCGAAGGGAAACACGCGGGTTTTGCGTACGGAATACCGATCGAGCACTCCCCATGGGGACCGCTCGGCGAGGATCTCGTCGTGATCCCGTGTCTCTACGTCCTCGCTCCAGCAACCGGTCAAGGGGCGGGGCGCATGCTGATCGAATCGATCGAGGATGATGCACACGCAATGGGGCGAAAGGGCGTGACGGTGACGGCGTACCAGGGGCTCTACGGAGCCGATTGGTTCATGCCCGCTTCGTACTTCGAACACATCGGATACGAAACCGTTGCCATCCATCAGAGCGCGATCCTCCTCTGGAAGCCCTTCACCCCTGACGCCGAATCGCCCCGCTTCCTCCGACCGGACTACGCATTCAAAGAGAGGCCGGGAAAGGTCGTTGTCGATCTCTTTTGGAACGCCTTCTGCGAGACGAGCAACATCGAAGCCGAGCGTGTCCGCGATGTGTGCAGCGAATTCGGCGATCGGGTCATCCTGAACGAGTATCAGGCCGAGGATCGCGCGACCCTCCTTGCCCACCAGATCCCACGCGCAATCTTTGTAAATGGAAAGGAGATCTTTTGGGGGTACGAAGCGCCGAAGGAAGGGATCCGGGCCACCATCAAGAAAGCGCTCCTGGGTTGCGACACCGGAGGGCGAGATGAAGGGTAAGTACTTCCCCCTGGTTTGGCTTGCGGAAGGGGGATGATTCCGGCGGACAGGATCTCCCTTTCATCCGGACGGGAAAACGCGTATCCTGTAGCCTATCAAGGAGGTCGTCATGCAGCTTCGTGTTCTATTGATCCCGGTTCTCGTCGGTATCGTCATCCTTTCGCTCTTCGGCTGCGGCCATAAAGAGACCGAGCCCGTCACCGGCCCGACGGCTGAACCCTCAGCACAGGTGGAGACCCCTGCGACAGGGGGAGAGGGGGTAGTTGCCTACATCAACGGGGAGCCGATCTCCCAGGAGGAGCTCGCCGGGGCGAAAGAGGCGCTCATCGGCTACTACCAACAGATCTATTCCCAGTTCGGGATGGACATCCGCTCGATGCTGACCGGCGGGAGGGGACGCGTGATGGAGCTGAACCTGGAGGTCGACGCGCTGGAGAGGCTGTTCTTCAACGCGATCGTGGCCCAGGAGGCAAAAAGGCGGGGGATTCAACCGACTGAGGAGGAGATCGAGGCGGAGTTTCAGCAGGAGTACACGACGTTCCTCGACGACCACCAGCTGACCGAGGAGCAGCTCGCCGAATACCTCACCGGACAAGGTGAATCGCTCGATCGATTCAAGGCCGACGCGCGGAAGAGCGTAGCCGACCAGCTCACCGTTCAGGCGGTCCGGAACGCCGTCGCGGGGGAGATCGACCTCACCGACGATCAGATCGAAGCGTACTTCGAGGAGAACCGGGACCGCTACGACACCGAAGAGGAGATCCGCGCCTCCCATATCCTCGTCGCAACGGAGGAGGAAGCACAGGAGATCCTCGACGAGCTCGCCGATGGGGCCGACTTCGCAACGCTGGCGAAGGAACGGTCGACCGACACGGGTAGCGCGGCGAACGGCGGGGACCTCGGCTGGTTCAAGCACGGACAGATGGTGAAGCCGTTCGAGGACGCGGCGTTCGCCCTCAAGGTCGGAGAGACGAGCGGGATCGTCAAGACCGACTATGGGTATCACATCATCCTCCTGACCGATCGGAAGGAGGCGACCCATCCCGAGCTCTCCGAGGTGATCGACCAGGTGAGAAGCGACCTCACGGATGAGATCGTCTCAGAGAGGTTCCGCAGCTGGTACGAGGATGCGTACGACAACTCGACCGTATCGATCCTCCTCCCCGTCCTCGATGCGGTCCGCATCCAGCAGGACGACCCCGACGCCGGGCTCGCAGCCCTCGAGCGGCTGAAGGAGGACGGGACCGTCGATGAGCCGTACCTTGAGTTCATGATCGGGTACGCCTACGAAAAGAGGATGAACGACGCGATCGCCGAGAAGAGCAAGCTGGAAGAGGAAGGCTCGGACGATCCTGCAACGAAAGAGAGGATCGATGAGCTCGCTTCTGAGATCGAAAGCGCAAGGGCGAGCGCCCTTTCCGCCTACCAGGAGGCGCTCGGGAAGCACAGCGGGGATGCGGAGATCGAGGGAAGAATCGAAGCCTTACAACCACAGACCCCGTCAGAGGAGACTGAATAGGAGCCAAAACAGGAGGGAGCCTCCCGGATGAAAATACAAAAGCTGAATGGTCTCGTATCCGTTTTGTCGATCGCAGTCGCCCTTGTTTTGACCGTCTCATCCGTCTCGACCCTGGCGAACACAGCACCGGAGCCGGCGTTCACCGCATGGCGGGTGGAGGGGAAGGGGGAGACGGTCGTCGGATTCGACGCCTCCTCGTCGAGCGATCCGGATGGAGCGATCGCGGTCTATCAATGGACGTTCGGCGACCGGTCGAGCGGGTCGGGGATGACGGTCGAGCATACCTACCCCTCGGTCGGAACCTACGAGGTCACCCTCGTTGTGATCGACGATGGAGGCGCGGCAGGGATCCTGACGAAGGAGATCGACATCGCCCAGCTCCTTACCTCTCCTCACACAGGAGAGGCTGAACCTGCCGTGGCCCCTGCGAACGTTCCGATCGGGACGGGCGTCGGGGAGCGCGCCCCGGAGTTCACCCTGATCGATTTCGACGGTCAGTCCGTCCACCTCTCCGATTTCCTCGGGAAGGTCGTTTTGATCGAGTTCTGGAGGAGGACCTGCCCGCACTGCGTCGCCTCGACCCCGTATCTGGAGGAGCTCCGCCAGGCGTTCGCCGAGGAGGACTTCGTCGTCATCCTGATCGTCCTCGACTACAACCCGGCCGAGGCGGAGCGGTACCTGACCGAGAACGGGTTCACCGACCTCCTCGCCCTGCGGGAGCCGGTTTCGAGCGAACGGAAGACGGCGGAAACGTACAGAATCACCAACGTCCCCCGCGCATTCCTGATCGACAAGACGGGGGTGATCCGTTATTACGGGGCACCGGATGATCTGAGCGAGGAGACGATCGCCCCCTGGCTGTAGAACCGCCCGGAAAGGAGGCCCCGATCTCCGAGCGCGTGTTGAAAGACGACAACCAAAGCTGCGAGGTCAGGCTCGAGGAATACCTCGACATCAAGCGGATGATCGATCAGTTCGGAAAGACGGCTTATCGAGCGGTGCGCGACTATTTATTACCGATCCTGCGGATACGAGGCGGGATACGACCTCGCCCTCTCCCTGATCAAGGAAGGGAAGCTGACAAAGGAGATGATCGAGGCCGATCCGGCGGGGAGCCTCCTTCTACTGATGGAGGAGTTCTTCTCCCGGAGGGGAGGGAACCGGCCGATCCTCGTCCGCAACGGGGATGAGGTCACCCTGACGACGAGAAACGCGGCCTTCTGCCCGTCACCGATCGCCCAGCGTGAGAGCGGCGTCCAGCCCAAGGACATATGCAACATCCACAAGCGCGCGTTCATGGACGGTTTCTCCCGAATGATCGCGGCCCTCTCCCCAACGGTGCAGATCCAGTACACGAACGCCTCATCGCGGAGCATCGACCCGGACGCCGACTGCATCGAGCTCTTCCGCGTCCTCACCCCGGCTTAGCCGCCGACCCGGTAGATCGCAACCTCTTCTGAACGCCCCTTGAGCGCCCTGCGGGGGAGCCTGATCGCCTCGATCTCATCCCGCAGGAGATTGTACGTCCCTTCTGTGATCAGGATCTCACCCGCCTTGGCGATCCCCTGGAGGCGGGAGGCGACGTTCACGCTGTCGCCGATCACCGTGTAGTCCATCATCCTCTCTGAGCCGACGTTCCCGACGATCACCTCGCCGGAGCTGATCCCGATCCCGAGCCCGATCCTGCGGAGGGTATCATCCCGTGGATCATCGACCAGGCGCGAGAACTCGACCTGCATCTCCCGCGCCGCAGCGATCGCCCGACGGGCCGCGTCGGCGCGGGTCTCTCCCACCTCGAAGAATGCGAGGAGCCCATCGCCGAGGAACTTGTCGAGGATCCCGCCGTTCCTCAGGACAGCGTCGACCAATCGGGGGAGGATCCGGTTCAACGTCTCCATCACCGTCCGGGCGTCGTGCTCCTCGGCAAAGCCGGTGAACCCGCGGACGTCGGCGAACAGGACGGAGACATGGCACGCCTCGCCACCGAGGCCCATATGCCGGGATGGATCGGCCAGGATCCGCACGGTTATCTCATCGGGGAGGTAATGGCTCAACGTCGACGAGAGCCGCTCGTTGTGCTCGCTCAACTCCACCCCGGCGCGGCTGTTCCGTATCCCCCGCCGAACGAGGAAGAACGCACCGATCCCAACCCCAATGAAGGCAAGCCCGTCGAATATGAGGAGCGATCCGAGTCCGGCACCCCGGGCCTCGGCCATTATCCCGGCTGGAAGCCGGGAGACGATCTTCCAACCGTACGAGCCCCCCGGAGGATCCAATTGAGGGTCGCTCAAACCGGTGAGTTCACAGGTCGCCTCCCCTACCTCCTGCAATGGATAGACCGTCGCGTAGCTGAACAGCCCGTTTTCGGTCTCAAACTGCCCCGCTTCAGAAGAGCCGATCCTAGCCCATTCCGCCGGGTAGAGGTTCCCAAACCGTTCATCCTCCCTCCCTGGGAGGATGAACCCCCACTCACGGCTACGATCCGCCCCCTGCAGCCAGTACCCATCGCCGTTTAGGAGCGAAACGACCGCTCCTTCGGAGCTCCGGACCCGGTCGAATCCGCGGAGAAGCTCATCTCCGCGCAGGTTGAGGACGATGATCCCCCCGTCCTTCCCCTCTCCGGATGGGACGTAGACGGCGAATCGGACGAGCGGTTTCAACGGCCGCTCGACCTCGCCGCCTTCGATGTTTAAATCGAACGGCGATACGTACACCATCCCAGGAGCGCAGGCGAGGGCTTCCCGAACGTAATATCTATCACTTTTGTCCTGCAAGCGTGCGGAGGGGACGGCGATGGCTTCGCCGGCATTATAGTCGACGCGGACGAGTTCCATCCCATCCTCGCTCAGCAGCCTGAGCTGGTCGTATACCATCCGCCTTCGCATAAACGAGATAAACTCCCACGTCAACCCCTCCCGGACCTGATCGACCGGCTCAGACAGATATCCCCTCACCTCATTCAGCTCGGAGAGGTAGAGGATGTCGGAGACAGCCGTTCGAAAGGCGCCGGATAGGCTGCTTTTCCGCATCTGGACGTTGTGAACCTCAGCCTCCCCGATCAGGCGTTCGCGGCGGGCGATCGTATTCAGGCGGACCGCATAGGAAACCCCACCGATGAGGATCGCAGATAAAAGGAGGGCTGCGCCGAACCGCTTGAGAAGCTCCCTCCTCCACCCTTCCCCGTCCAATCGCTCACCCCCTTCGTGTAACTGAGTCAAGCCTATAGAAGACCATTGAAGAATTGTAGGGGTTCTGCTGGAGATTAGGTGAGCATCGACCCGGATCTAGAATAGGGGGCTTCAACGCTCGCGCCGGCGTTTCGGCGACATCGCGGTCGAGATGAGAAACAGGCCGGCCGCACAGAGGGCGATCGCCGAGCCGATCGGAAGATCGGCCCACAGGGAGAAGAGGAACCCAAAGAGTGCCGATCCACCGCCGATGAGCGGGGCGATGAGAAAGACCTTCTTGATGTCATAGGCCCACTGAAACGCGCTCGTCGCCGGGAGGACCATGAGGGCATAGATCAACAACCCTCCGGTTATCCGGAGCGAAACCGAGACTACAACCGCAACGAGGACGAGGATCCCGTAGTAGTAGCCGCGCGCGTTCAGACCGGAGGCGATGGCGAGCCTCCGATCCAACAGGAGCGCGAAGAACCCCTTCCAGAAACCGATAAAGACGAGAATGATGAGAAGGGCGACGATGGCGAGGATCCACACCTCCTCCATCGTCATCCCAAGGACGCTCCCCCAGAGGAGGGAGAGGGCACCGCTTCCGATCCCGCCGCTCGGGGTCTTGGTCAGGAAGACGAACCCGAGCGCCATCGCCACGGGAAAGAGGGCACCGAGGACAGCGTCCGTGTTCATCCGGGATATGTCGGCGAGCGGACCGAGGAGGAGGGAGACGAGGAGGGAGAACGCGATCGCCGTCCACAGCGGCTCGAGGGAGAGCATCATCCCGAGGGCCGCCCCGGCGAACGCGGCATGCGATATCGCGAACCCGAGCGAGGAGAGCTTCATCCGAACGACGAACACCCCGATCGAACCGCAGATGAGACCGGCGAGGATCGATCCGATCAACGTGGGAAGAACGATGTGCCACGGAAGCCCGAACATCAGCCTGATCCCCCCTTCCCGGCCGGCCGGTCCGATACGATCCGGCCTTCCACGATGGTGACGATCCTCCCGGCGCGGTCGCGGAGGTATCCCGCCTCGTGGCTGACGACGAGAGCGGTTGAGGAGAGCTCATCCTTGAGGGAGACGACAAGGTGTTCAATATCCGCTTTCGCCTCCGGATCGAGGTTCGCCGTCGGCTCATCGAGGAGGAGGAGGCGGGCGCGTTGAGCGAGGGCACGGGCGAGGAGGGCCTTCCGCTGCTGTCCACCGGAGATCCGGCCGATCGGACGACGGGAGAGGGGTGCCAGGCCGACCGCAGCGAGGGCCTCGGCGAGGGCCTCGCGGTCGGCCCGACGGACGAACCTGAACGGGGGCAACCCCCCGAATCTCGCCATCAACACGACGTCCCGGACGAGATACGGGGTCGACGGGGGGAAGAAGAGGTCCTGGGGAACGTAGCCGATCGACCGTCTTAACCGGTGCGCATCCGGCCCCATCTCTTCCCCGAAGACACGGACATCCCCACGCACCACAGGGAGGAGGCCGTCGATAACGTCGAGGAGGGTCGTCTTCCCCGCCCCGTTCGGCCCGACGATCGCCAGGAGCTCCCCCTCTCTCACCGAAAGGTCGATATCCCTCAGGGTCGCTGCGCGCTCCCCTTCGTAAGCGGCCTCGACCCGGCTTAATCGGATGACGGGCCGGTCCACGCGAAGAGCTCCGTCAAGGGTAGAGACCTCGCCCTCTCTGACTCGGCTTCGATCTCCCCTTCTCTGAACATTCGGAGGACCTCGCCACGAAGCTCGATCGAGACGCGCCTTCCATCGTCGGTCGTGAACCTGACGCGGGGGATCCCCGAGTCGATCACGCGGAGGTTCCCCTTGCCGATCGTGCACCCCGACCCGATCTGGATCCCGTCGGAGAAGCAGGAGACAGGGGGCTCCCCCCCTGTCTCCGACTCGGCGCGGATTCCGAAGTAGCCGGGATGATCAAGGAGCTTGAGGCCGAGGAGGCCAGCGCGGATCCCAGCGATCAGGAACGGGCCGGTATGCCCGTGGAGGAGGACGCCCCGATCGATGAAATCGCCCAAGTCCGCCCGATCCGCCTCGATGCGAAGCTTTTTCATTTCACTCTTCGGCCGGTTCGATCGCCGAGAAGAGGGCCTCAGCGTTGTGGGAGAAAAGATCGATGAGGCTCGCCGTCCCTGGGGGAAAGCCGGGGAAGTTGGAGAGGACAACGTGAACCGCGCCGATCTCCTCCGCGAGCTTCTTCCCGAAATCGATGCCGCTCTGCCAGTTATCGATCACAAGGATGGCACCGCCCTCCCGCCCCGCATCCGCGAGTTCGACGAGGTCGCGCATCGAGAGCCCCTCCGGCATCGGATAAGTCGCCACGACATCGAACCCGAGCCAGGAGACGAAACCGACCTGCCACTCCATACAGACGACCGGAACCCCCTCGACGCCGCGGTCGGTCGCCTCATTACGAAGGGATTCGGCAAGAGCAGCGAGCCTCGCCTCATAGTCGGCGGCGTTAGCCCGGAAGGTATCCGCCTTATCCGGGAAGCGGGCGGCGAGAGCAGCGGCGATCGCATCCGCCTTCGCCGCTGCCGCCTCGGGGGTGTTCCACGGTCCGGGAAGAGAGACGGCGATCCCTTCGTTCCCGACGGCGGAGAGGAGGGTGTCGACCCACGCCTCAAACCCGGAGTAGAAGACGAGATCGGCCCCTGCAAACGCTGCTATGTCGCTCGGGCAAAGGTCGTAGTGCGCCGGACAGAACCCGGGCGGGATGATCGTCACAACCTCGATTAATCCATCCCCTATCTCTCCGGCAATCTCTCCGAAGACCGCATGCGTGGCAACGACGATCGGCTCCGCCGCGGCGATGACCGCAACGAAGGTAGTGAGGAGTACAGCGATAAGGAAGATCCGCTTCAACATCTTCTTCTCCTTTCTAAACGATTCTCTCTCCGGTTGAGGTGGCCGTCAGCCCGCCGTGTTTCACCCCTTTTAAGCTGATCAACCGGTCGGCGAGAGCGCGGATCCCCCCGGCGTCCCCCCGGACAGCGATAAGCTCAAGGCAGTTGTCCCCGTCAAGGTGGATGTGGGTCGTGGCGATCACATACGGAAGGGCATGATGCTGGAGATCGGTGATCCTCTCCGCCAGGCCGGGACGGTGATGGTCGTAGAGGAGGGTGATCACACCGGCGACCTGTTCGTCGTCCGCCCATTCCTGCAGCACCAGCTGCTGCCGGATCGCATCGCGGATCGCCTCAGAGCGGTTCTCGTACCCGCGCTTCCGCCAGAGGGCATCGAACCCCTCGATCAGCCGCTCATCGATCGACACGCTGAACCTGACGAGTCTCCCCATGGTAACACTTCCTCTTAATTTCGTAACACCGCGATAGTTTACCGATATTCATCCGCTTCGCAAGCTCCCTCTTTCCCCGGCGGGAGGAACCGGATATAGTCTCAGTCGGCATGAAACCGTTCCTCGTCGAGAAACCGCTTATCGGGATGATCCATCTCAGGCCGCTCGCCGGGAGCGTCGGCTACCGGAAGCAGGGGACCGGGCCGATCCTCGATCTGGCCCTCCGCGACCTGTACGCGCTCGAGACCGGAGGGATAGACGCCGTCATCGTGGAGAACCTGGGGGACGCGCCGTACGCCAAGATGGCACCGCGGGAGACGATCGCGATGATGGCGGTCATCGTCCAGCGGCTCGTCGAGAAGACGACCCTCCCCGTGGGGGTGAACGTCCTTAGGAACGACGGGCTCGCAGCGATGGCGATCGCCGCCGCGACCGGGGCATCGTTCATCCGGGTGAACGTCTTCACCGGGGTCGCGTTCACCGATCAGGGGATCATCGAGGGACAGGCACGCGATCTTAAGTGGCTGAAGCGCGACCTGGGGACGGAGACGGCGATCCTCGCCGACATCCACGTCAAGCACGCCGCCCACCTGACCGGTATCGAGGAGGCGGCGATCGACGCAGCGAGGAACAACCCGGACGGGTTGATCGTCTCGGGGATCGGGACCGGAAAGAGGACGCCGCCGGAGGATCTGCAGGTGGTGAAGGGGGCTGTGAATCTTCCCGTATTCGTCGGAAGTGGGGTTCGAATCGACAATCTCTCCACGTACCGTGACGCAGACGGGTTCATCGTCGGGACGGTCCTGAAGGAGAACGGAAAGATCGACGCCCCGATCGACGTCGATCGCGTCCGCGCACTGGCGGAGGGGGTCGCAACCTTGAGGAAGAAGGTCTAGGATGGATGAAAAGACAGGGGTCCTGATCGCCATTGCCGTCGGCCTGATCATCGCCGCTACCCTCCTTTTCTTCGTCATCCCCGAACCGGGAAACCGCGCGGTGATCGCGACGGAGAAGCTCGACGTCGTCCTGTTCCCATTCAGGAACAGCTCAAGCTGGCCGGGGGCCGAGGAGACCCTCGCAAGCAGGATCGAGGCGAGCCTTGTCGGAGCAGGGGGGGTGAACGTCTTCTCCCGTGCCCAACTCGACCGGCTTCTGATCGACAGAGCCGCGGGGGAAGGGATCGACCGGCCGACCGCAATTGAGATCGGCTCGCTCACCGGGGCGAACAAGCTGATCACAGGGACGGTCTATGCCGTCGACACCTACACCAGGGAGACGACGATCTGCGTCAAGTGGGAGGACGGAGACTGCGTCGAGGAGGGGCCGGCGACCGAGTACAAGATCTTCCTCGCCGCTCAGATCGAGATCGTAGACACAAAGACCGGTCTGATCGAACGGGTGATCGATCTGTCGGAGGCGGAGGCGAAGACGGTGGAATCGGAGATCCTGTTTAACGGATTCGATTCGATGATCGCAGACGCCGCAGGATCGATCGCCGACCGACTCGCATCCGGGCTGAGAACAGCCTACACGCGTGAGATCCGCTACGGGCTCTACGAGGGGATCGAGAGGAAGGGGCCGGGCTACATCGGGAAGGGGAAGACGAGCAGGTTCCATGCCGGCGGGACCGTTCACCTGATCGTCCATTTCACGCGGATCAAGGACGGGGATACGTTCGATCTCTCCTTCTACGCCCCCGATGGTACGAGGGTGAAGACGGTGGAAGACGTCGTTTCCAAGGGGGATTGGCGCCATTACGAGCTCGAGCTCGAAGGGGTATCCCCAGGGCGCTACCAAGTCGAGGGGATCCTGGGCGGGATAGAGGCGTTCACCGAGGCGTTCACCGTCTCACCGTAGGAGAGGATGGAGACACTCCGGACCCTCGCCCTGATCATCGTAGTAGCCGCAATCGCGCTCGGGATCATCTTAATATCGCAGAATCGGGGTGGCTTACCGGATGCGTGGGAGGTGAACCTCGCCGATCCGATCCTGATCGGAGATGCATCCGATCGATTCGCCTACGCCGGCGGGCCTTCAATCCTTCCGGTCGAGGGATCGGGAAAACTGAAGCTCACAGACGGCGAGGGCTCGATCGACCTCCGGTTCACTCCGCCCACCGATGGTTCAGAGTGGATCGGGCCGGTCACGATCCGTGCGTCGATCGGGACCCCTGGGACGATCGAGATCGACGCGTTGATAAACGGCGAGACCGGCCGCGGCGAACCCCTCCTCCCTGAGACCTACGCATACGTCTTCGGGACGAGCCGGTTCACCATCCATTCAGGGACGCAGGGAACCCGAAATGTGGAAGGTTTCTGGTCGCTCGCTCACGCTCTGAGAAGAGGGGACGGATCGATCAGGAACCAAGGGCTCATTTACTCCCCGCTTCTGCGCGATAAGAGTATATTCTCCGATCCGGAGAGGCTTGAGTTCACCCTGATCCTCTACGAGGAGGACGAGGTCATCCTCGATCTCGTCTACCGCTCGGTTGAAATCGCCCGCTTCCCCCCCTCAGAGGATCTCCCCTGAGCGGTTCAGTTTCCCTCCTCGGATCGCGTCTCCGGTCTCCGCGGTCGGGGACGGAGGACGATCGACGCGAAGCTCCGCCTCTGTCCGAACAGATCGGAAGCCCGCCCTAACCCCTCACCCGTTCCGACGAGGAGGACCCGATCCCCTGGGAGGAGGCGATCACGGCCGGATGGGAAGAGGAGACGGGGATCCCCCTTCCGCATCAGCCCGGCGACGACGCATCCGTGCGGGAAACGCCGGTCGGCACGGACCTCTTCGAGCGGACGGTTGCATACGTCCGCACCATCGGCGACGGTGACCCAGACGATCGCCCCCTGCCCATCCGCTATCGCCGCCACCTGATGGACGGGTGGGCGCTCGATCTCGAACACGAGCCGATCGATGAACATCCCCGCGACATCGAGGATCGTCGTCACCCCGGCCCGCTCGTACGCAGCCCTGTACTTCGGATTCGGCATCCTGGCGATGATCCGCTCCACCCCCGCCCCACGCGCCAGAAGGGAGAAGGCGAGGTTGTCCGCGCTCGCGCGCATCAGCCCGACGGCGACGTCGATCCGGGAGATCTCCGCCTCCTCGAGAATCGTGATATCGGTCGCATTCCCCTGGATCGCGACGACCCCGAACTCAGAACTGATCGCCTCGCAGACGTCGCGGTCGAGATCGATGACCACGATCTCATTCCTCCCGCTTGCAAGCTCCTCGACCAGCCGCCTCCCAGTGATACCAGCCCCAGCAATCAGGATTCTCATCGAGCCCACCTACCTCCAAACCCGCCGGGAGAAGATCAAAAGGAGCGGAAGGATCTCCAGGCGTCCGGCGACCATCGCCAGGATATAGGTGACCTTCGCCCCCGCCCCGATTCTCAAGAACGCCTCGGAAGGGATGTAATTCGGACCGACGTTTCCAAGGGCGGCTGCCGCTGCTGAGAGCGATTCCCACCCGCCGAGGCCGCTCGCTGCGCTCGCCGCCAGCCAGACGAGGACTATCGAGCCGGCCCAGCCGACCGCAACCGCCGCTGCCCGCTCCACCTCGCCGGAGGGGACGAGCCGCCGGTTGAGCGTGACTGGGAGGACCTCGTGCCTCGTTCCGGTTATGCCCCGGAGCCTCCGACGGAGGAGCTTTCCGAGGAGGACGACGCGCATCACCTTCAGCCCGCCGGACGTCGATCCGATGCACCCACCGACGAGCATCAACAAGAACAAAACCTGCTTCGTAAACGGGGAGAACCAGACAGAATCGATCGGATGCGTTGTGAAACCGGTTGTGGACGCAATCGAAATAACGTGAAACAGGGCGCTCCGGATGTATTCCTGAACCCCGACGTCCGCGATCCTCCCCCGATCGGCGATCGCCACGAGGGCCGTCGCCCCGATCAGCATCCCGATCCATGCTAGAACCTCGGTATTCCGAAAGACCGCTGCGAGCCGACGGCGAAGGAGATGCCAATGAACAAGGAAGCTCGTCCCCCCGAGGAACATGAACGCGATTATCGTGTACTCGATTCCAGCTGCATGGGGATACCCTGCTGCAGCGAAATGCCCGATGCTCGCATCATAGTTGGAGAACCCGCCGGTGGAGACGGCCGTCATCCCATGCACAGCGGCATCGAACGGGCTCATCCCTTCGGCCCACAACAGAAGAGCACAACCGACCGTCAATCCGGCGTAAATCGACCAAAGGATGCGAAGCGAGCTGAACAGCCCGGGGGAGAACCGCTCCGATGTCGCCTTATGCGCCTCCGCACTCATCAGGATATGCCGGTCGCCCCCTTCGCGGAAGACGAACAGGAACAGGGTGAAGATCCCAAGCCCTCCGATCCATTCTGTCAGCCCCCGCCAGAGGAGGATGCTCTTCGGAAGGAGGGAGAGCCCGGTGAACAGGGTCGCCCCGGTCGTAGTAAACCCGCTCGTCGCTTCGAAGAATGCATCGAGGTACGTGACATCGAGGGCAAGCCAGTAGGGGATCGCTCCGAGAAGGGAAAGGGTGAACCATCCGAGGGTCCCGACCGCCATCGCCGCCCCGAGGGTGAGCCGGCGGGAGTGGAACAAGAAGACGAGAAGGAGACCGACGGATAGGCTGATCCCGGCCGGGATGACGTATATCCGCATCGGAAACCTGACCGTCTCTCGGTAGATAGCGCTGATGAGGAGGGGGGCAGCCTGAAGGAGCGAGAAGGCGACGAGGATCGTGCCGAGATAGTGAAGGACCGCCCCGTACCTGCGCATCTACCCCCTCCGCCCGATTCTAACCGGGAGAAAGGGGATCCGCCTAGGGACGAGCCGGCTCATCCCTCCCCTCGAAGCAAAAGGAGGTAGGCCTCGCCCTCCTTGCACGTCGCCCACACGAAGTAGGTCTCATCGGATAGGAGCTCCGGATCGACCTCGAGCTCGACCCCATCCGCACTCCGCCTCGTGGAGAAGGCCCCTTTTCCCAAGATCGAACCTCCTCCCCCGGCCGCCTCCCCCTGCGGGACGGTGATCCTGATCCATGGCCGGTCGCCCCCTGATGGGATGAAGAACGTCTCCCCTCCCCCGACCGCTTGCGGGGGGATCTCCGACTCGGCGAAGGCGATCAGCCGATCGAGGGGAGGGGAGTTCGGCTTCCCCGCGGTAGCGGGAAGGAGATGGCCGTCCTCGTCGCGGCCGTAAGCGAGGATCCCCGGGCTCGTCTGCCAGTTGTCGGCGAAATCGCCGCGGAGGGGATCGATCCGCTCCATCGTCGCGCAGGTCCGCGGATCGCCCCCCGGCCAGCCGCTCCTCCCTGAATTATCGAGGTTCGCCGAATCGACGACTTCACCATTCGGATCGATCAGGAGGACGACCCCTCCATCGCCGGGGAGGGGAGGGCCGGTGAAGACGAGGTCCGCAGGGATGTCCCTCACCGTATCGTCGCTCCCCCATTCGATCAGATAGTATCCGCGCCCATCACTCTCGGATTTCCCCGCCCCCCACCACGATAGATCGATCAGCCTCCAGGCGCTCTCCTCCCGCACCGCGGCGAGCTTCATGAGCCCGTCCGGCCGAGCGTCAAGGGAGAACGGGAGGGGATCGATCGTCCCGGAGAGCGCGATCGTCACCCACCCTCCTTCATCGGGGAGAGGATCCTCCTTCTCATAGAAGCCGATCCGCCAGCCGGTGAGATCGACCGGACCTTCCTCCAGACTCAGAAGCTCAATCCACTGATCGTGTGGATCGGACGGCGTCCCCGCCCATGCGATCTCGCTTATCACAACGCGAGAAGACGATGAGGCCGAACCCCCTCCCCCTTCGATCGGGAGGAGGATCTCGACGGTGGCGGCCGAGTCGGCCGTAACCGGTCTGCCGGCAGCAAACCCGAGGAGCTTCGCCGAATCGGAAAGCGGTCCGGGTAGGTCCCCTTCCCGCACGGTGTATCCCGCGCTTACGACGATCGATCCTCCCGGCTCGAGCGGCAATGAGGGAAGATCGACCCTCCCGAGGAGGTCATCGGTCAGGGAGAGATCCGTGATCCTGACATCCCCATTATTCTCGATCCTGAACGTATAAGTCACCGTCTCCCCCACCCCTACCACACTCCGGTCCGTCGTCTCGATCAAGCCGAGTTCCGCCCGCCCCACGCGCGGAAAGAAGACGATCGAATCGTTCCCCGAAACGTCTACACCGTCCGCCGTCCGGGCGGTTGCATCGACCCTGACCTCGAACGGGCCTGCGATATCCTCCGGACCGACGATGACGACGAAGCTCGCGCTCCTCCTTCCCCACGGCGGAAGGGTATCGCCGGGAAACGGGACCTCCTCCCCCCCCGAGGCGACATGAAGATTGAAGAGCGCCTCGTCACTCAGGTTCGTCAGGCTGACCGTGAAGGTGATCCGATCCCCGATCGTCGGAGAGTAGAACGGGGATAGCGGGAGGCCACCAGGATCGAACCCCTGAAGCTCGACCGCAAACCCGGGGGGGGAGGATGAGCCCTCCTCCGGAACCGGCATGACTGTGACTGAGACCTCGTCTGATCCCTCCTGGCCGCAAAGGTCGATCGCAACCAACCGGAACCGAAGGTCGGTCGGCTGATCCACGGATGGGGCATCGAATCGAAGGGACGTCGTCGCGGCTCCCTCAAGGTCGGCCGGGGGTCCGGAAATCTCTTCCCAATGGACAGAGACGACATCATCGTCGAAGACCGACCCGAAGAGGACGACCTCCTCCCCGCTGTGGACCGATCGATCCTCTCCCGCGTCGACCTGCGGGGGGAGGTTCTGATTGCGAACATGGAGGGTGAACGACCCCTCCGTCTCTGCTCCCCAATTGTCGGTCACGGTAAGCGTAAGCAGAATATCGACGTCATCGCAGCCTGGAAGATCCGGGACGGTGTAGGTCGGGTGAAGCTCGGCCGCAGTCGGGAGGAACTCCCCTCCCGCTCCTCCGTCGCTCCAGGCATAAGAGACGATCCAACCGTCCGGATCGCTGACCACAACGTCATCGAGGAGAATCGATTCCCCCTCATCGACCGTCATCCCCCCTCCGAGCTCGATCGATGGTGGGACATCGACGCACACCCGACAGGAGTCGCTCGCCTCCCCTCCACTCGCATCGGTGACCGTCAGCGTCAGATCGATCAGCCCGCTCACCGGAGGAGGGGTGTACGTCGGGTTGAGGATCGATGGATCGTCGAACGTCCCCCCCGCCCCTCCATCGCTCCAGGCATAAGAGGCGATCCCCCCTCCGCCGTCGTCCGCCGACGCATTGCTCAGCGTAACCGCCCCACCGATCTCAACGAGAAGGTTGGGGCCGGCATCGACCGAAGGGAGTACGTTCACCGAGACCTCCGCTATAGCGAGGACTCCGCCTCCGGTCAGGACCTGCGCGGTGGTGTGAAGCGAGGCCGGGGCGGTCCATTCGACGGGTGCGCGGATCTCGAATTCAAGCCCTTCTCCGGCCGGTATCGAATCGAGCGGGATCAGGCCGTTCGCCGGGTAGGCCGTCCAATCCCCGCTGTCGAGGCGGTAGGAAGCGGTCCACTGATCGATCCCGGTCGGAAGCGGAACGTAGATGGTCGCTGAATCGAGGGGATCGAGCCCGCCGTTTGTGACCCCGCCGGTGTAGGTCAGAACCTCACCACGAGCGACCGGAGCCGGCGTCGCCTGGAGCGTCAAAGAGACGCCGGCAAAGCCATCGAGCGAAACGACGAGGGGAACGCCCATCCCGATGAGGAGGGCGACCCCGATCCTGACCACTCTCTTTCGCATCCCGAAGACGAGTCTCTCGGATCCGGGGGAGGAACGAGGTCATCGAGGTACGAATCCAACGGCAAGTCGGTTACCCGTCGGCCAGACAAACGCACCGATCAGGTGAACAGCCGACGCAAGCGATAGAAATACTCGCCGCCCGAGATCAAAGAGAGGGCGATCGCCATCCCGAGGGTCCAGGTCTTCGCCGCCCCCCATTCAGGCCCAAGGTCGAACGATTCCCCGACGAGGATGATCAAGACGAGGGCGACGTGCGAGATCGTCTTTAATTTGCCGAGTAGGCTGGCAGCGATCACCTCCCCCTCGGAGATGGCGAGGATCCGAAGGCCGGTGACGAGAAACTCCCGCGCCACGATCACCATCACCGCCCAACCGGAGAGCTCGCCGAGCTGGAGGAGGGCGATCAACGCACCGGTTATCAGGAGCTTGTCCGCGATCGGATCGGCGAACTTTCCGAACGTCGTCGTCTGCTTGAAGCTCCGTGCGAGGTAACCGTCGACGGCATCGGAGACGGCAGCGAGGAAGAACAATACGACGGCGAGGATCCGCCCGACGTTCGAGCCGGAGAGGATGAGATACATCAGAAGCGGGACGCTCAGGATTCGGGCAAGGGTGATCTGGTTCGGTATCGTCTTGAACATCCTACCCCTTCGCCGAAGCACCCGCCCGGACGATCGCAGCGAATTTTGCAGGGTCGAGCGAGGCGCCGCCGACGAGGACGCCATCGATATCCTCCTTATCGAGGATGGCCGTGGCGTTATCCGGGTTCACGCTCCCCCCGTAGAGGATGCGGGTCGAGGAGGCGGCATCCTCGCCGAGCCGCGAACCGATCCATCCCCGGATCGTCTCCGCCATCTCATCCGCCATCTCCGGTGTCGCCGTCCTCCCAGTTCCGATCGCCCAGACGGGCTCGTAGGCGATCACGATCCGATCCGGATCGATAGAGTCGAGCGCCGCCTCCAGCTGGCCCCCGACCACCCTCTCCGAATCACCTTGAGACCTCTCTTCCGCGGTCTCTCCGACGCATAGGATCGCTGAAAGCCCCGAATCGAGGGCGGACTTGAGCTTTAAGTGAACTATCCGATCGTCGTCGCCGAACAGGTGCCGCCGCTCGGAATGCCCGACGAGGACGTAGCGACATCCGCATGCGCGGATCAGCGCGGCTGAAATCGCACCGGTGTACGCCCCTCTTTCTTCGAAATAAAGGTCCTGAGCCCCGAGACCGATCCCCGACCCTGAAAGGATCCTCCCTGCCCGATCGAGGCTCGTGTACGGGGGGAAGAGGGCGACTTCGATGCCTCTCACCCCATCGACCGCAGGGAGAAACTCGTTCAGGAACGCCTCGGTCTCGGCAGGCGTCTTATTCATCTTCCAGTTTCCCGCGATCAGGATCCGCCGTGTCATCATCCCCCTCTCAATCGAGTATAACGATCCACCCCTTTCATTTACAGAATTGACAATCTAGGGAGCGCTTCCTACCATCTCCTCGGTTTTTAAGGAATCCAAGGAGGTAAGAACCGATGTATACGACAATCGGAGCGATCATCGCATTGGTCGTGCTTTTCCTGCTGAACGCAATAAAGATCGTGCGCGAGTACGAACGCGGTGTGATATTCCGGCTCGGTAGGCTCGTAGGGGCGAAGGGGCCGGGGATCTTCCTGATCATCCCGCTCGTCGACAAGATGGTGAAGATCAGCCTCCGGGTCGTGACCCTCGACGTCCCGCCGCAGGAAGTGATAACCAAGGACAACGTCTCGGCGCTGGTGAACGCTGTTTTGTTCTTCCGCGTCGTCGATCCGTGCGCCGCGGTCGTAGAGGTGCAGAACTTCATCGAAGCGACGCGGCAGATCGCGATGACAACTTTGCGGAGCGTCCTCGGCGGGGTGGAGCTCGACCAGGTCCTCGCCGAGCGGGAGAAGATCAACCTGAAACTACAGGAGATCATCGACGAGCAGACCGATCCGTGGGGGATCAAGGTGAAGACGGTCGAGATAAAGGACGTGAAGATCCCGCAGGAGATGCAGCGGGCGATCGCGCGTCAGGCCGAGGCAGAAAGGGAGCGGCGGGCGAAGATCATCAACGCCCAGGGCGAGCTCCAGGCGGCGACTAAACTCTCCGAGGCCGCAGCGATAATCCAGAAGAACCCGGCCGCGCTCCAGCTCCGCTACCTTCAGAGCCTCGTCGACATCTCGGCGGAGAACGCATCGACGATCGTCTTCCCGATCCCGATCGACCTGTTTAACTTCTTCAAGAAGGGGCAGGACTCCTAGCAGGTAGGGATGAAGTCCTACGATGTTGTTGTGATCGGCGCCGGGCACGCCGGTTGTGAGGCTGCCCTTGCTGCATCGCGGCTCGGGTGTGCGACGGCGCTTATCACGCTCAACCTATCAGAGGTCGGGAAGATGCCATGCAACCCGTCGATCGGCGGGCCGGGAAAGTCGCAGATCGTCAAGGAGATCGACGCCCTCGGCGGGGAGATGGCCCGGGTCACCGACGCGGCGACGATCCACA
Organism: uncultured Thermotogae bacterium; assembly: GCA_964528085.1. GTDB lineage: Bacteria > Bipolaricaulota > Bipolaricaulia > UBA7950 > UBA9294 > B2-G16. The sequence continues at coordinate 24,976 of CAZGRE010000006.1, forward strand.
TCAGGATGCTGAACACGAGCAAGGGGCGGGTGATGCAGGTCCGCCGCGCTCAGGCAGACCGCTCGATCTACAAAGGGACCTGGAAGCGGATCCTCGAGAATGCAGAGAACCTCGAGCTGATCGAAGGGCTCGTCGATGAGCTCCTGGTCTCGGACGGGCGCGTGGGCGGCGTCCGTCTCCGCGAGGGGCTCCGCCTCAGAGCGCGGGCGGTCGTCGTGGCGACCGGTACGTTCCTTAACGGGAGGATCCTGATCGGCGACGTCGTCTACCCGGCAGGGAGGGGAGGGGAGCCACCGTCGGTCGGGCTCGCCGAATCCCTCCGCCGGCTCGGCCTGGAGGTGGGACGGATGAAGACCGGGACGACCCCGCGCGTCAACCGCCGGTCGGTCGACTATTCCACCCTCGACCGGCAGGACACCTCCCCTGAGCCGCTCTGTTTCTCATTCTGGAACAGCCCGAGGCCGATCCAGGATCCGCTTGCGGTCTACGTGACCCACACGAACGAAGAGACGCATCGGATCATCAGGGAGAACCTGCACAAGAGCGCCAATTACAACGGGCTCCTCGAAGGGGTCGGCCCGCGCCACTGCCCGTCGCTCGAGAGCAAGATCGTCAGGTTCCCGGATCGCAAAAGCCACAAGGTCTTCCTCGAGCCTGAAGGGCGGAATACGGCTGAGGTCTATCTGCAGGGGATCTACACTGCATTCTCCCCCGAGGTTCAGGAGATGATCGTCCACTCGATCGAGGGGCTGGAGAGGGCGCAGATTGAGCGGTACGGGTACGACATCGAGTACGACTACGTCAATCCGATCCAGCTGTCGGCGACCCTGGAGATCGACGGGATTGGAGGGCTGTACCTCGCCGGCCAGATAAACGGGACGACCGGGTACGAGGAGGCGGCGGGGCAGGGGTTGATCGCCGGGATCAACGCGGCTCGAAAGGTGAGAGGGAAAGATCCGCTCGTCCTTCACCGTGAGGAGGCGATGATCGGGGTGATGATCGACGATCTCGTCACGAAGGGGGTGACGGAACCGTACCGGATGCTCCCGTCCCGCGCCGAATATCGGATCACGCTGCGGGAGGGGAACGCCGACCTCCGCCTAGCGCGGATCGGCTACGAGATAGGGCTCCTCGATGAGGGACGCTACGAGGCGGTCGAAGAGAGGAGGAGGAGGATCGAGCGGCTGATCGGAAGGCTCAGATCGACGCGTATCGGGCCGAGGGACCCGATAAACGAGCGCATCGCCAAGCGGGGAAGCCGGCCGCTCGCGGACAACGGCGCCTCGCTGTTCGAGCTCCTCCGTCGCCCCGAGGTCCGGCTCGAGGACTTGATCCCTCCGGACGGGATCCCGGCAGACGTAAGGGAGGAGGTCGAGATCGAGGGGAAATACGCAGGCTACCTCGCCCAACAGAGGAGCCAGATCGAGAGGCTGCGGAGGATGGAGGAGATCCCGATCCCGGATGACCTCGACTACCACGATTTGACCAACATCTCGATCGAAGGGCGTGAGCTTTTATCCCGCGTCCGTCCGCGTAGCTTCGGCCAGGCTTCCCGCATCCCCGGGATCTCCCAGGCCGACCTCTCCATCCTCGCGATCGTCCTGCGCCGCTAGACCATCCGATCGTTCGGTGCTACATCCTATTCTCGTTTCTGAGCGGGTTTTCCCTCTTCTTCTTCGCGTAAGCCGAGCAGGTCAAGGGGTGACGAGGGACTCGATCGCATCACCGAGCCGCCGGGCGGCCTCCTCGAACCTGAGGTCCTCTGCGAACTTCCGCGCCCGCTTTCCCATCTCGTTCAGCTCATCCCGGTCGCGGCCGAGCAGGTCGCGCAGACCGCGGTAGATCCCGCTCGGGCTCGTCTCCACCACCCTCCCGAACGCGTCCTGCACCAGATCGCGGGCGGAGCGGTGATCGGTTGTGAGGACGGAGAGCCCGGCGCGGAGCGCCTCCACCAGGGTGAGGCCGTAGCTCTCGTGGCGGGAGGGGAAGACGTAGAGGTCGGCGAGCGCGAAGAACGCTGCCTTACGAACCCCGGTCACATAGCCGGGGAAGTGGACCGGGATCCGCTGGAGCCGCCCGGCCATCCTCCGGAGCCGCTCGGTGTAACTCCTCCCGTGGATGTACGCCGACTCCCCACAGATGATGACAACAGGGACGATCTCCTCCCTCCGCTCCCAGCGCCTAAGCGCAGAGATCAGGAGGTCCTGTCCCTTCTCCGGCGAGATCCGGCTGAGGGAGAGGATGACAGGGGATTCGGGATCGATCCCATACTCCTCCTTTATCCTCTCCACCTCCGCTGCAACGGCTTCACCGTCCGCCGGCCGATCGGAGAACCCTCCCCATGGGATCACGCGGACGTCATCCCACGTCCGCCACGGGTAGGAGCGGAGGACGATCTCTGCCATCCCGCTGGACGGGACGACGATCAGGTCGGAGCGGCGGGCGCAGTCCTCCTCCTTCTCGAAGATGAGCCTGACCACGTCCGGGAGGAAGCGTTCGATCGGTATCACAGCCCGGAACGCCCGTGCCAGTAGCGGTGCGGAGACAAGCCCGCCCAGGTAAATGCTCGCCGCGTAGTCGACGACGTCCACGTGGAAGATCGTCGCCTGGGGAAAGCCACACCGGTGGATCGCATCGAAATCGCCGGCCTCGGCGAGGTCGTTGTGCAGGACGCAGATCCGGCGCGGATCGCGGCGGCGGGAGAGGTCGGTGAGGAATTCTGTCACCCCGCGCTCGAACTGGCGGGAGAACGAGGCGTAGCCGGGAACCGAGAGGTCGGTGAGGACACCATCGCGCCCGGGGACCCACCAGGGTATCCGATGGTATCGGACGTTGGGGACCCCGTCCCACTCGGTCCCAGGGCCCGATCCGAGGACGGTGATGTCGAACCGCCCCTCATCCGCCCAATGGCGGATGAGGTGGTTTCCAACCTGTCCTCCCCCTCCTATCGGGATCCTCATGATATCTTGGCCAAGGTGTGCCCCGGCAAACACGATCTCGGTTTGCGTAAGCCTCGACTGCCACATGCCGATCTTCCTCCTTGTAAACGTGAATCAGAGGTCGATTTCCATCTTATCATTGGTCCAGTTTTGTGGGTGAAGGTCAACCCTCTCCCAGAGGGAGAGGGGACGCCTTTCTCGAGGAGAGGGAGGAAGAGTGGGGATCGAACGCTCTCCTTCCTTTTTTCTACCCCGGAGGAGAGGGGATCCCTTGGGGGTTCTCGGCCTGTTATTTTCTATACAGCTCCCCGCGACCGAGCGGCGATCAGATGAGCTCCTCGAAGACGCGGAGGAAGTTCCTGTAGCAGACCTTCTCTACCTGCCGCTCGGAGAGGCCGGCCTTCCGGAGGAGATCGACGAGGCGCGGATAGTCGGCGACCGAATCAAACCCGAGGGGGGTCTTCGATATCCCGTCGAGGTCCGCTCCGAACCCGACCGCATCCTCCCCACCGACGTTGATCGCGTGAACGACGTGCCTGACCGCCCAATCGAGGCTCGGGCGGGGGAGGTGAGCGATCTCAGCTCGGAGGCGGTCGCGCTCATCATCCGAAACATCCGGCCTTCTCGCCGCCTCGATCAGGGGCTCCGCCGCCTTCAGATATTCCGGATCAAGGAACAGGGGGGCGAGGTTTATCCCAATCACACCTCCGGCATCGGCGATGGAGCGGATCATCGGATCGGTCAGGTTGCGCGGATGAGGGCAGAGCGCACGGCAGTTCGAATGGCTGGCGATGAACGGCCGGCGCGCCATGGCAAGGACGGAGCGAAAGGCGGAATCCGAGAGATGAGAGACATCGACCATCACCCCGAGCTCCTCGGCAAGCCCCAGGAGCCTCTCCCCCTCCTCGGTCAGCGGTGTGTCCTCCCCGAACGCCGTACCTGAGAACGGATTGTCCTTCCAGGCGAAGATCAGATCGCGCACGCCAAGATCGAAGAAGTGCCGGAGGTTCTCCGCCCTCCCCTCGAGCGGATCGGCACCCTCAAGCCCGATCAGAGCGGCGAGCGGCCCGCCGGAAAACGCTGCTGACAGCCCCGATCGATCGGTGACCTTCGCCATCCGCCCGTCCGCTGAGGCGATCATCCCCTCGATCGCCTCGATCATCCCCTCGGCCCGCTCCCGCGCCCTCCCCGGGTAGCGCTCCTCGAGGACGAAGCAGGCGAATATCTGGGCGCGGACGCCGCCCTCGATCATCCCCGGGAGGCTGACGTGCGCCCCTCCGTCTTCGGATAGGAAGTCCGCCCCTTGATCGAGGACCTTCATCGCCGTGTCGCAGTGGGCGTCGAACAGGGGGAGGGGCCGGTTCATCCCTCGACCAGGGCGATCGCCTCGATCTCGAGCCGGGCCCCCATCGGGAGCGACCCGACGGCGACCGTCGCGCGGGCAGGATACGGGGCGGAGAATGCCTGCGAATAGACCTCGTTCACCGCGGCGAAGTCGTCCATGTCCGCAAGGTAGATCGTCACCTTGACGACCGAACCGAGGCTCGCCCCGCCGGCGGCAAGGACGGCGCTCAGGTTCGCCAGCGCCTGCCGCGCCGCCTTCCTCACGTCATCGGTGATCAGCTCCCCTTCCGCGGTCAGCGGGAGCTGGCCGGAGGCAAAGACGAACCTCCCGGCGCGCACCCCCTGCGAGTACGGGCCGATCGCCGCTGGTGCCCCGTCGGTCTCGATCGGTTCCATCAGCCTATCGCCCCGAGCTCGCGGCCGACCTTGGCGAACGCGTCGATCGCGAAGTCAAGGTCGTCGCGCGAATGGGCGGCCGACAGCATGACGCGGATCCGCGCCTTACCGCGCGGCACGGTCGGGAAGGCGATCGCGGTGGCGAATATCCCCTCGTCGAACAGCCGCTTGGAGAAGTCCCACGCCGTCTTCGCCTCGCCGAGCATCACCGGGGTTATCGGGGTCTCGCTGTGGCCGGTGTCGAACCCGAGGTCCTGGAGGCTCTTCTTGAAGTACTCGGCGTTATCCCACAGCTTGCGGACAGGCTCGTCGCTCTCCTCGAGGATGTCGACCGCGGCGATGCAGGCCGCGACGTCGGAGGGAGTGGCGGCGGAGGAGAAGAGGAACGGGCGGGCGCGCTGGCGGAGGTACTCGATCACCTTCGCCGGGCCGGCGATGTACCCTCCCATCACACCGAACGCCTTCGACATCGTACCGCACTCGATGTCGACCCTACCGTGCAGGCCGTAATGATCGACGATCCCGCGGCCGTGGCTCCCGAGGACCCCTTCACCGTGCGCGTCGTCGACCATGACGATCGCCCCGTACTTTTCGGCGAGCTCGACGATCCCGGGGAGAGGGGCGAGGTCCCCGTCCATCGAGAAGACACCGTCGGTGACGATCAGCTTCTTCTCGATATCCTTGTGCTCCTCGAGCGCCTTCGCCAGCCCGTCGACGTCGCAGTGCGGGTAGATCACGCGCTGCGCCTTCGTCAGGCGGACCCCGTCGATGATCGAGGCGTGGTTCAGCTCGTCGGTGAAGATGACGTCTTCCTTCCCCATCAGGAGCGGGATGACGGCGAGGTTGGTGTTCAACCCGGACTGGACCGACAACGCCGCCTCCGTCCCCTTGAACCGGGCAAGCTTCTCCTCGAGCTCGATGTGCAGACTCATCGTCCCGGCGATCGACCGGACGGCACCCGGCCCGACCCCGTACCCGTCGATCGCCCGCTTCGCCGCCTGGACGAGGCGCGGGTCGTTGGCGAACCCGAGGTAGTTGTTCGAGCACAGGTTGAGGACGCGCTTACCCTCGATCGTCACCCACGCGCCGACCGGGCCTTCGATCGTGCGGATCGTGTTGTACAACCCCTTTTCGTGAAGCTCAGCGAGCGCCCGGTCGATGAATCCGAACTTGTCCATCGTCTTCTCCTCCTTGTTCTCCCTAGAATTGTCGATTACGCCTTGACTAGATTCTCCGCGAGGTACCCCTCCGCTTCGGCGAGGATCCTCCTCCCCTGCTCGTAGGTGAGCGTCCGCACGGCCTCGGCCGGTGAGAACCAGCCGGCCGCGCTGTGCTCACCGGATATCTTCACCCCGTCATCGTACACGCGGGCGAGGAAATAGACGACCGTCTTGTCGACCGGGGATCCGTCGCGGTCGAACCGGTAGCGGCTGACCGCGCGGAACCCGGGGTAGAGCTCGAGCTGTCCGATCCCGGTCTCCTCGCGTATCTCCCTCTTAGCCGCGGAAAGCTCATCCTCGCCATCCTCGATCCTCCCCTTGGGGAACCCCCAGTGGCCGCCGTTGCGGTGGCGGAGGAGGAGGTAGCGGCGGTTTTCCCCCTCCTGGCGGAAGAGGACGAACCCGGCCGATCTCTCCTTACCGTTATGGGATGTCGATCTCGTGGTCATTCCGGTCGTAGACGCGCGGATGGAGCCCGAGGCTGCGGAGCTCCCGTAACAGGACCTTGAACGACTCGGGTAGCCCGGGCTTGGGGAACTCCTCCCCCTTCAGGATCGCCTTGTACAGCTGAATCCGTCCGCGCGTGTCGTCCGACTTCACGGTCAGCATCTCCTGCAACAGGGCGGAGGCACCGTAGGCCTCGAGGGCCCAGACCTCCATCTCGCCGAGGCGCTGGCCGCCGAACTGCGCCTTCCCCCCGAGCGGCTGCTGGGTGATCAGGGCGTACGGACCGGTCGAGCGGGCGTGGATCTTCTCGTCGGCGATGTGCTCGAGCTTGAGGACGTACATGTACCCGACGGTGATCGGGCGAGCGAACGGCTCGCCGGTCCGGCCGTCGCGGAGGATGACCTTCCCATCGCAGTCGTCGCCATCGGCGAGGCCGGCCTTCACCCTCTCCTCGTGGAGCTCGTCGAGGATCTCGTCCTCCTGCGCCCCGTCAAATATCGGGCTCGCCACGTACTCCCCCTTCAGCTTGGCGAGCCATCCGAGGTTCGCCTCGAATATCTGACCGAGGTTCATCCGGGATGGGACCCCCATCGGGTTCAGTACGACGTCGACCGGCGTCCCGTCGGGGAGGAACGGCATCTCGGCCATCGGCCGGATCGTGGAGATGACCCCCTTGTTACCGTGCCGACCGGCGAGCTTGTCCCCGATCGAGATCGTCTTCCGCTGGGCGACGAAGACCTTCACCAGCTCGTTCACCCCGGCGTCGAGCTCGTCCCCCTGCTCGCGGGAGAACCGCTTCACCTTTATCACCTTCGCCGTCCCGGCGACCGGCCGCATCCGCAGCGACGTGTTCTTCACGTTCCGCGCCCGCTCCCCGAATATCGAGCGGAAGATCTTCTCCTCCGGGGTCGGCTCCGACTCGCCGCGCGGGGTTATCTTCCCGACGAGGATGTCGCCTGTACGGACGACCGTCCCCTCGCGGACGATCCCGTGCTCGTCGAGGTTCTTTAAGTCCTCCTTCGATATGTTCGGGATGTCGGCCGTGATCTCCTCCGGGCCGAGCTTCGTCTCCTCCGCCTTCACCTCGAACTCCTCGATGTGTATCGAGTCGAGGAGGTTCTCACGGACGAGTCGGTCGGAGATGACGATCGCATCCTCGTAGTTGTACCCCTCGAACGGCATGACGGCGACGAGGAGGTTCCTCCCGAGGGCGAGCTCACCGTGGTCGCTCGACGGCCCGTCGGCGAGGAGGTCGCCCTTCTTCACCGACTGCCCTTCGCTCACCACCGGCCGCTGGTGGAGGATCGTGTCCTGGTTCGAGCGCTCGAAGTTGACGAGCGGATATTCCTTCTTCTTCTTCCCCTTCTTGACGACGATGTGCTGCGCATCGACCTCGGCGACGACCCCATCCTCCTCGGCGACGAGGAGCATCCCGGAGTCCATCGCCGCCTGGAACTCGAGCCCGGTCCCGACGAGCGGGGCCTCCGGCCTGAGGAGAGGGACGGCCTGGCGCTGCATGTTCGCCCCCATCAGGGCCCGGTTCGAGTCGTCGTGCTCGAGGAACGGGATGAGGGCCGCCGATATCCCAACGAGCGCGCGGGGGGAGACGCCAATGAAGTCTACCTCCTTCGGATCGACAAGCCTCACCTCCTCACGGCCGGTTCTCACCTCTATCCTCTCGCCGAGGAGCCGGCCGTCCTTCCCGAGCGGGACGGTCGCCGGTGCGATCTTGTAGCGCTCCTCGTCGTCGGCCATCAGGTAGACGATCTCGTCGGTCGCCTTACCGTCGACGACCTTCCGGTAAGGGGCGACGAGGAACCCGTATTCGTTGACGCTCGCGTAGCAGGCGAGGGATGTGATCAGCCCGATGTTCTGCCCCTCCGGGGTCTCGATCGGGCAGATCCGCGCGTAGTGCGACGGGTGGACGTCGCGGACCTCGATCTTCGCCCGCCGCTTCGTCAGCCCGCCGCCGAGGGCGTTCAGCCGCCGCTTGTGCGTCAGCTCGGTCAGCGGGTTCGTCTGCTCGAGGAACTGGGAGAACCTACCGGTATAGAAGAGCTGGTTTATCGCCCCCTGCACCGTCCGCGTCGAGATCAGCCGGCGGATCGTGTCCTTCTCGTCGAGGGCGTACTTGGAGAGCTTGTCCCGCGCGATCCTCGCCATCCGGGCGAGCCCGGTGCGGAGCGCGTTCTCGGCGAGCTCCCCGGGTAGGCGGACCCGCTTGTTCGCCAGGTGGTCCTTCTCGTCGAGGAGGGAGGGGTTCTCCGGGACGGCGAGGAGGAGCTTTATCGTCCGGACGATGTCGGCGAGGTAGAGGACCGGCTGCTTCAGCTGAAGGCCGAGCTTCCGGTTCACCTTAAACCTCCCGACGTCCGAGAGGTGATAGCTCGCCGGATGGAAGTAGAGGTTCTCGACGTATTCGCCCATCTGAGCCGGGGAGGAGCGGTCCGACGGCCTCAGCCGACGGTATACGGCCCGGAGCGCCTCCTCCTGACTCGTCGTCTGGTCCGCCTCCAGCGCCCGCTGGATGTAGCGGTCGACGAGCCTGATCGAATCGAGCCCAAGACCGGCCAAATCGGCCAGATGCTCCTTCTGGAGCGTATCCCCAACCGCGAGGAACCCCTCACCGTCCTTCTCGACGTCCATCCCCAGCCGGTAGCCGACGTAAGGTTCCAGCCTCTCGATCGTCACCGGGAAAACATCGAACGCGTAGTAGCGGCAGATCCTCTCCTCGTCGAAGCCGAGCGCCTTGAGGAGGGTGGTAGCGACGACCTTCCCCTTCCGGTCGAGGTTGGCGCGTAGGGTCATCCGCTTCGTGTCGAGGAGTATCTCCAGCCACGCCCCGAGCTCGGGAAGGATGTGCCCCTTGTACTGATCCTTGTCCTCGCGCGTGAAGTAGACGCCCGGTGCGCGGGTCAGCTCGTTGACGAGCGCGTTCTCCGAGCCGTTGATGATGAACGTCCCGCGCGAAGTCATCATCGGGAAGTCGCCGATGTACAGCTCGGTCTCCTGGATGACCTTCGCGTTCTGCTTGAGAATCGCTTTCACCCGCAAGGGGCGCGAATACGTCAGGTCCTTGTCCTTGCATTCGAGCTCCGTGTTCCTCGGCTCCCCGAGGTACGGCTTCTCGAACTCGAGGGTCAGCCCCTCCTTACCGTGGCCGACGATCGGTGAGATGTCCTCGAACGCCTGCGTTATACCCTTCTCTACGAAATCATTAAACGATCTGCGGACATCGGAAAGGAGATACGGTGGGGGGAGGATCTCCTGGCTCCGTCCGTAGGACCTACGTTCTCGATATTTCATCTTCGCCCCTCGAAAAGGACGCCCCGCCTCGAGGAAGACTCAGCCTCAAGGCAGGCGTCCGACAGTGACCCTGGGAAGAGAGCGCGTCCTCGCCCTACTGCAATTCGACCTCAGCTCCGGCCGCCTCCAGCTTCTCCTTGATGCTCGCCGCCTCGTCCGCCCCGACGTCCTCTTTGATCGTCGCCGGGAGGTTGTCGACGAGCTCCTTGCATTCCTTCAGGCCCTTACCGGTGATCTCCTTGATCTCCTTGATGACCTGAATCTTCTTCTGGCCGGCGCTCGTCATCACGACCTTGACGGTATCCGCCCCGCCGGCCTCACCCTCTCCTCCACCTGCCGGTGCCGCTGCGACAGCGACCGGTGCCGCCATCGCCGCCGAGACGTTGAACCGCTCCTCGATCATCTCGACGAGCTCGGCGAGCTCCTTCACCGACATCTCCTCTATCTGCTGGAGGATCTCCTCTTTCGCCATTATACTGCCTCCTCTTTCTCACGTTGTTTCTTAACCTCATTCAGAACGACCGCCAACTCGCGGATCTTCGCCTGCAACACGACGGCGAGGGCACGGATCGGCCCGCTCAGGACGAGCGCCAGCTTCGCGTGGAGCTCCTCGCGCGACGGGAGGGAGACGTACCTCTTTACCTCCTCCTCGGTTACGAGGACCCCCTCGAACAGCCCGCCCTTCAGCTCGTACCGCGGGGCGTACGCCTTCCTACACTCCTCGCTCAGCTTGAACGGGATCCCAGGATCCTCGTAGCTTATCGCCAGCGCGACCGGTCCTCGGAACATCTCCGCTAATCCATCGATCCCCGCCTCCTCGGCGGCGATCCGTGCCAGGGTGTCCTTCACGACGCGGTACTCCAGGCCCTGCTTGGTGAACCTCTCCCGCAACTCGACCATCTCGTTCGCCGTGAGCCCGCGGTAGTCGCAGAGGACCAAGCCGACGGCCCGCTCGAACCTCTCCTTCAGGCGCTTGACTTCCTCGATTTTCGCTTGAGTCGGCATCCCCGCTCCCTACCCCGTACCCTCTATCAGCCCGTTGATCTCGTCGAGATCGAGGGTTATACCAGGCCCCATCGTCGAGGCGATCGTCACCTTCTTCATGTAGCGCCCCTTGACGCCCTCCTCCGGCCGCCGTTCGGCGATGCTCCGGATGACGGCGATCAGGTTCTCCTTCAGGGCGGGGAGATCGAACGAGACCTTCCCGAAGACCGTGTGGATCACCCCGTAGCGGTCGGAACGATACTCGATCATCCCCCGCTTCAGCTCGCCAATGACCCGGCCGATGTCCTTCGTCACCGTCCCGCTCTTCGGGGAGGGCATCAGCCCACGCGGGCCGAGGAGCCTACCGAGCTTCCCGACGATCGGCATCATGTCCGGGGTCGCAACGATCTTGTCGAACTCGAACCACCCCTCCTGGATCCGCTTGGCGAGATCCTCACCTCCGACGTAGTCGGCCCCGGCCTCCTCTGCCTCGGAGACGCTCGTCCCCTTGGCGAACGCGAGGACCCTGACCGATTTACCCGTTCCGTGCGGGAGGTTGCACGTCCCGCGGACGACGACCTGGCTCGCCTTGATCCCGAGCGCGATCGCGACCTCGGCCGTCTCGTCGAAACCGGCGGTCGCCGTCGCCTTCATCTTCTCCAGCCCTTCGTCTATGCTGTAGGCCGCAACGGGATCGACGAGGGTGGCTGCCCCTTGGTAACGCCTGCTCCTTTTCACTCGTCCACCACCTCGACCCCCATGTTGCGGGCGGTTCCCTCGATGATCTTCACCGCGGATTCGAACTTGTACGTGTTCAGATCGGGGAGCTTCCGTTCGACGATCCTCCGGACCTGCTCCCGCGTTATCTTCGCCACCTTCATCCGGTTCGGCTCAGGGGAACCTGATTGTATCCCAGCCGCCATCTTGATCAACTCGGCGGCCGGCGGCTGTTTGAGGACGAAATCGTACTTCCCCCCCAAGTAGACCGATATGACGACTGGGATGATCGTTCCGGGGACCTCGTTCTTCGTCGCCTCGTTGAACTTCTTGCAGAAGTCCATGATGTTCAGCTTGTGCTCACCGAGCGCGGGTCCAACCGGAGGGGCCGGCGTCGCCTGGCCTGCAGGGATATGCAGGTTGATCCTTGCAATGACGTTCTTCGCCATCCTACCTCCTCCCCAGCTTAACTTATAGCTTTTCGATCCCGTCGAAGCCGAGCCTCACCGGGGTCTCCCTCCCGAAGATCTTGACGATCACCGTCACCTCTTCGGCTTCCTTGTCTATCTCCTTGATCTCGCCCGTGAAGTCGGCGAACGGGCCCTCGACGATCTCCACGACCTCGCCGACCGTGAAGTCGACCTCGACCTTCGGCTCGGACGAGGTCGATGCGGAGGCGACCGGGACGGCGAGGAGCCCGGCCTTCCGCTTGATCAGCTTCATCTCCGGCCCCTCGATCGGCATCGGGGTGTAGCGCGAACCGACGTAGCGGACGGCACCCTTCACCCCGTCGATCAGCTCCATCATCTCCTCCGCATCGAGGCCGAGGCGCCCGAATACGTACCCCGGGAAGAGCCGGCGCTTCTCGATCCGCTGTATCGTCACCACCCGCTTGTCCTTGTACTCCTTGACCTTGAGGAGACCTGTCGCCCGGCTCGTTATCTGATCCTCGGTCTCCAGCAGGTCCCCCTTCTTAAGCTCCATCCCCTCGCGGATCCGGGCGATGTACTTCTCGGGGATGATCCTTTTTTTCTCCCGCCCGTCCGCGTACTGGAGCGTCACCCGCTTCACCTTGTCCCGCAGGACGACCGTCCCGCGGTTCGTCACCATGAACCTCTCGTCGCTGTCCGTGGTGAGCGGGACGCCGTTTCTTATCTTCTCCCCGACGCGGATGTCGCGGCGGATCCGCTTGTCGACCGGGACGAGGTAGACCTCCTCGTTCCGGTTCGTCATCTCCACGATCACCCGCTGGAGGGGCTCGACCTCCACGACCTTGGCATCCGCCTCCACGTGGCGCGGCGGCTTGCGGGCGATCACGTCACCGCGCATCACCCGCTCGTTCGGCTTCACGACGAGGTCGTAGTCGTAGGGGATCCGGTACTCCACCCCCGCGCTCCGCCGGCTACGCGAGGTGATGACCTCCTCCACCGGGACGAGGAAGAAGGTCTCCTCACCGTCGACGGTGAACCGCTCTACGGCATCCTCCCACCCTCTGCGCCGGATCCGCTCGTTCAGATCCTCCTTGACCTTCAACTCAGAGCCGGCATAGGTCTGGATCGCATACCATTTCTTAAGCCGCATGATCAGATCAACCGCTTCTGATGAAGACCTTGAGGAGCGTGGCGAGCATCCCGTCCACACCCCAGATGTAGACCGTCATTATCACCATCAGGATGATGATCAGGACGGTGAGGGAAACGAGCTCCGTCCTCGTCGGCCAGCTGACGCGCGCGACCTCGGCGCGCACGCCCTTGAGATAGTTAACGATACGATCTATCATTCCACGTCTCCTCGTCGCCGAATCCTTGCAGGCCCGGGAGGACTTGAACCCCCAGCCTTCCGATTTGGAGTCGGACGCTCTGCCAGTTGAGCTACGGGCCTATTCTCACCCAGCCGTCCTCCGGCTAGACCTCCTTGTGCAGCGTGTGCTTCCGGTCCCACTTGCAATACTTGCGGAGCGCGAGCTTGTCGCGCGTGTTGTTCTTGTTCCGCTTCGTGTGGTAGTTGCGCCGGCCGCACTCGCTACATGCCAGTGTAACGTGAATGACCGCTTCGCCCTTCTTCGCCATTTACTCCATCCCTTATTCGAGGATCTTGGTGACCACGCCGGAGGCGATCGTCTTCCCGCCCTCGCGGACGGCGAACCTGAGCCCTTCGTCCATCGCCACGGGGTGGATCAGCTCGCCGAAGATCTTCACGTGATCGCCGGGCATCACCATCTCGACGCCCTCCGGCAGGAGGACGGTCCCGGTGATGTCGGTCGTCCGGAAGAAGAACTGCGGCCTGTACCCGGAGAAGAACGGCTTATGACGTCCGCCTTCGTCCTTGGTCAGGACGTAGACCTCACCCTCGAATTTCCGATGCGGGGTGATCGTCCCTGGAGCAGCGACGACCTGGCCACGCTCCACCTCGTCCTTGTCGATTCCGCGGAGGAGGATCCCGACGTTGTCGCCGGCGATCGCATAATCGAGCGTCTTGTTGAACATCTCGAGGCTTGTGGCGACCGTCTTCTGGATCTCATCGTGTACACCGACGATCTCGACCTCCATCCCGGGGGTGATCTTCCCGCGCTCGACGCGGCCGGTGACGACCGTACCCCGCCCCTTGATCGAGAAGATGTCCTCGATCGGCATCAGGAACGGCTTGTCCTCCTCACGGTCCGGGAGCGGGATGTACTCGTCGACCGCCTTCATCAGCTCGACGATGCACTCCGTATCCGGGTGGTTCGGCTCGTCCCCGTGCTCCATCGCCTTCAGCGCCGAGCCGCGGATGATCGGGACCTCGTCCCCGGGGAACTCGTATTCGGAGAGGAGCTCGCGGATCTCCATCTCGATCAGATCGATCAGCTCCGGGTCGTCGACCATGTCGACCTTGTTCAGGAAGACGACGATCGCCGGAACGTTCACCTGCCGCGCAAGGAGGACGTGCTCGCGCGTCTGCGGCATCGGCCCGTCGTCGGCGGCGACCACGAGGATCGCCCCGTCCATCTGCGCGGCTCCGGTGATCATGTTCTTGATGTAGTCCGCATGTCCCGGACAATCGATATGGGCGTAGTGGCGGTTCTCGGTCTCGTACTCGACGTGCCGGACGTTGATTGTGATCCCGCGCGCCTTCTCCTCCGGCGCGTTGTCGATGTCCTCGAATGCCAACGCCCGCGCCTTACCCTGGGTGGCGAGGACCTTGGTGATCGCCGAGGTCAACGTTGTCTTCCCATGGTCGATATGCCCGATCGTCCCAATGTTCAGATGGGGCTTATCCCTCACAAACGCTTCCTTCGCCATCGCTTAAACCTCCTTAGCGCCTGTTGTAAGATCCATCCCTTTCGCTTAAATAGGAAGGACTATCTCTCGCAAGCATGAGCCCGCGGACGGAGTCGAACCGACGACCTCCCCCTTACCAAGGGGGTGCTCTACCACCTGAGCTACACGGGCGCTTCGAACTCCGTAGAACGGAGTTTAACCGAAAGCTTCGATCCTTCCAACTGGAGGGGGAGGGATTCGAACCCCCGAAGGCGTCCGCCAACGGATTTACAGTCCGCCCCGTTTGGCCACTTCGGTACCCCTCCAACCGTGATCGGAAGAGCCAGCGGCCAGAGTCGAACTGGCAACCTACTGATTACAAATCAGTTGCTCTGCCGATTGAGCTACGCTGGCACCTTTCACGACGCCGTGCGGATTTTACTTGAGGGATCTTTCCCGGTCAAGAAAGGAAGTTGACCCATACCCTCCTGTTCCGTGGGCCGTCGAACTCGCACAGGAAGATCCCCTGCCATGTCCCGAGGGCAAGCCGTCCGTCCCTGATCCCGACGGTGACGCTCGAACCGATCAGCGACGCCTTGATGTGCGCCGGGGAGTTACCCTCGGCGTGCTCCCAATCCCCAACGTGATCGACGATCCGGGCAAGCCCCTGGATGATGTCCCGACCGACCGCCGGATCGGCCGACTCGTTGATCGTCAGGCCGGCCGTGGTGTGCGGACAGAAGAGAAAACAGATCCCATCCTGGATCCCTGAGCGGCGGACCACTCGATCGACCGCGTCGGTGATATCGAGGAGGGCCTCCCTCGCCCTGGTCTCGAAGCGGAGTTCCTCCATCACCCCTCCTTGAGGGAGGCCTCGAGATCCTCGCGGAGCCGTTCGCGGTCGTCGATCCCCTGAACGCGGAGGATCACCTCCCGGCGCGACCCGTCCTCCTCCCCCTGCGTCAGGCTGACCAACCGGACATTGTGCTCGCGGAGGACCTGCAAGACGCGGTAGAGGTCGTCGGAATCCGTCCTCGCCCAAACGGTCAAACGTGTACCCTCGAGCCCGATCCCGAGCCCGGAGGCGAGCCCGCGGAGGATCTCCCCCTGGGTTATCACCCCGACAAGCCGTTCCTCGACCGTCACCGGGAGGACGACGAGCCTATTCTCTAGCACGATCAGGGCCGCCTTCTCCAGGGTATCCTCCGGTGAGACGGCGAATCTGACCGGATGGGCCACGCGCTCGACCGGGAGGTCGTCGTCCGCCCCCTTGAGCGAGGCGCGGGTGACGAAACCAACGAGCCTTCCATCCGAAGCGACGACAAGGACGATCGAGAACCGGTTCTCGTCCATCAGCCCCCTCACCTCGGCAGAAGGGGCGTCGGGGAGGACGGTGACCGCCCTCCTATCCATGTACCGCTCGACGTTCATTCCTCTTTCTGTGCCTGGGCGATGATCTTGTCCTGGAGGTTGCCGGGGACCGGCTGGTACTTGGAGAACTCCATCTGGAACGTCGCCCTCCCCTGGGTCATCGACTTCAGATCGAGGGCATAGCTCTGCATCTCGGCGAGCGGGACCTCGGCGTGGATCACCGTCGTCTTCCCTGCCGGGTCCATCCCGAGGATCCGGCCGCGCCTCCCGTTCAGGTCGCTGATGATGTCCCCGGTGAACTCCTCGGGTACCCTGACCTTCACCGACATGACAGGCTCGAGGAGGCAGGGATCGGCCTTGTCGAACGCGTCCCGGAAGGCGTTCCGCGCCGCCAGCTTGAACGCGAGCTCGGACGAGTCGACCGGGTGATAGCTCCCGTCGAAGACGGCGACCGAGACGTTCGTCACCGGGTATTTGGCGAGGTTACCCTCCTCCATCGCCTCGAGGACCCCCTTCTCGACCCCTGGGATGTACTGGCCGGGGATCGCCGCCCCCTTGATCTCGTCGATGAACCGGTAACCCCCCTCGCCGGAGTACGGCTCGATTCTGAGGACGACCTCCCCGAACTGACCGCGGCCGCCGGTCTGCTTCTTGTGCCGGTACTTCGCCTCGGCCTTCTTCTTGATCGTCTCCTTGTACGGGATCCGTGGCTGGTGCATCTCGAGCGAGACGTTGTAGCGGTTCTTCAGCCGCTCGATGAATACGGCGAGGTGGACATCCCCCAAACCTTGGATGATCAGCTCCTTGGTGACCGGGTCGCGGTCGACGCTGATCGTGACCTTCGTCCCGACGATCTCCCGGAGAGCCTCGCTCATCTTCTCCACGTCGGCCTGGCTCTTGGGGACGATCGCCCGCGAGTAGACCGGCTTGGGGAACTCGGGCATCTCGAACGGCTCGGCCGACTGATCGGCGGCGAGAGTCGCCCCGATCGACACCGAGTCGATCTTCCCGATGGCGACGATATCCCCGGCCTCGGCGACCGGGACGCGCTTCTGCTTCGTACCGTCGACGGCGTATATGTCGCGGACGTCGACGCGCGATCCGTCGGCGACGTTGACGAGTGACTTGCCCTCCTGCAGCTTCCCCTCGAGGACGCGGACGAACGTCAGCCTCCCGAGGTAGGGGTCGTTCGTCAGGTTGAAGACGACCGCGCGCGGGGACCCGGCAGGGTTCCACTTATCGGCCGGGATCATCTCGATGAACGCGTGCGACAGCCGGTTGAGCCCCTTCTTCTCGAGGGCCGAGCTGCAGAGGATCGGGACGATCTCACCGGCGAGGACGCCCTTGGCCAGCGCCGCCGCGACCTCGGCCTCTGAGATCTCCTCCTCCTCGAGGAACTTCATCATCAGCTCGTCGTCGAACCCGGCCACCTCCTCGAGGAGCCGGGCGCGCCCCTCCTCCGCCCGAGCGGCGAGATCGGGTGGAAGCTCACCCTTCGAGCCGCCGGAGAAGTAGAACGGCTTATTGGTCACGAGGTCGACGACCCCGACGAACTCCCCGCCGTCGCGGATCGGGATCTCGATCGGGATCAGCTTCCCCTCGAAGTGCGACCGGAGGGACTCGACGGCCTCGTCGAACTTCGCGTTCTCCTTGTCCATCTGATTGACGAGGATGGCGGTCGGCCGCTTCGCCGCACCGGTCAGCTCCCACGCCCGCTCGGTGACGACCTCGACAGCCTTCTCCGCGCTGACGACCAACAGGGACAAGTCGGAGACCGGGACGCCCTTGTACATCTCCTCGACGAACTCATCCCCCCCTGGGGTATCGATGAGGATGATCCGCTCCTCGCCGACGGTGTAGGAAGCGAATCCCATGTCGATCGTGTAGCCGCGTTCCTTCTCCTCCTGCGACGCGTCGAGCGTGATCTCCTTGTACCCAGCCTTCTCCAAAAGCGCAGCGGCGAGGGTCGTCTTCCCACAACCGGAATGCCCCACCAAGCAGATGCTCCTCGCTTGCCCCATGTTGATATCCCCCTTGGGTAGAATCGAAACGATTTCTCGCGGAGTATATCCACGCCCGCGCGGAGGGACAAGAGACGGACCGAGGGGATTGCTCTCCTTGCGGACGGAGAAAATGGGGCGTACCCTGAGCCCCCGCACGACGAAGGAGGAAAACTTGGCGGAACACCTTTTGTTGGGGGATGAGGCCCTCGCCCTGGGGGCGATCGACGCCGGGATCTCCGGGGCGTACGCCTACCCGGGGACCCCCTCGACCGAGATCACGGAGTTCCTGATGCGAAGCGAGGAGCACCGCTCAGGGAATCTGTCGGTCGCGTGGACGACGAACGAGAAGACGGCGCTCGAGGCGGCCCTCGGTATGAGCTACGCGGGTAAACGGGCGATGGCGAGCATGAAGCACGTCGGTCTGAACGTCGCCGCCGATCCGTTCATCAACGGGGCGATCGCCGGGGCGAACGGGGGTCTCGTCGTCGCCGTCGCCGACGACCCGTCGATGCACTCATCCCAGAACGAGCAGGACTCCCGACTGTACACCGATATCGCCCTCGTCCCGTGCATCGAACCGGCCGATCAGCAGGAGGCATACGACGCCGCCGTGTACGCGTTCGACCTGTCGGAGAGGCTGAGGGTCCCAATCCTCGTCCGCCTGACGACGAGGCTCGCCCACTCGCGCGGGCTCGTCGTCAGACGGAAGCAGCGGGCGCAGAACACGATCGATCCGCCCGAGGACACGACCCGCTACATCCTCCTCCCGGCAACGGCGAGGGAGTCGTACGCCGATCTCGTCCACCGGCAGGAGGGGTTCGTCCGCGAGAGCGAGGAAAGCCCATTCAACTCCCTCCATCCCGGAGAGGACACAACCCTCGGGATCATCGCCTCGGGGATCGCTTATTCCTACCTCCTCGATGTGACCGGGGGCTCCCCGCGGAACCCGGTCCTGAAGATCGGGCAGTACCCCCTCCCGCTCGGCCTGATCGACGAGCTCCTTGAAAGCTGCAAGCGGATCCTCGTCCTGGAGGAGGGCTACCCCTACATCGAGACCCGCCTCCGCGGGATCCCGACCCGCACGACACCGGAGATCCGCGGCCGGCTGACCGGAGACCTACCCAGGACCGGGGAGCTGACCCCGGGTGCCGTCGCCTCGGCCGCCGGGATCGATCGGACGAGCGTCCGGCCCGATTCGGACCTCCCCGTACCCCGGCCTCCCGCCCTCTGCCCCGGCTGCCCGCACGCCGACACGTGCCGCGCCCTGAACGAGGCCCTCGCCGATCGGCCGGAGGGGCGCGTCTTCTCCGACATCGGCTGCTACACCCTCGCCGCCCTACCACCGTACGAGGCGATCGACACCTGCGTCGAGATGGGGGGATCGATCACGATGGCGAAGGGGGCGTCGACAGCCGGGCTGAGGCCGGCGGTCGCCCTGATCGGGGACTCGACGTTCACCCACTCGGGGATGACCGGGCTCCTCGACTGCGTGAACGAGAGGACGGATATAACAGTCGTCATCGTCGACAACCTGACCGTCGCCATGACCGGGGGGCAGGAATCGGCAGCGAGGAACAGGATCGAGTCGATCTGCGCCGGGCTCGGGATCGAACCGGAACATATCAGGGTGATCGAGCCGCTACCGCAGAATCATGAGCGCAACGTCGCGATCATCCGTGCTGAGATCGATCATCCCGGCCCGTCGGTGATCATCGCCAGGCGCGAATGCGTCCAGACCGCGGCGCGGCGGGCGCGGAAGGTGCAGCGGAAGGGGGAGGGATGAAGCGGGAGATCATCCTCGCCGGGGTCGGTGGGCAGGGGCTCCTCTCCCTCGCCGCCGTGATCACACGGGCGGCGCAGAACGAGGGGCTCTGTGTCAAGCAGGCCGAGGTGCACGGGATGGCGCAGCGCGGAGGGACGGTGGAGAGCCATATCCGGTTGAGCAACCGGGAGGTCTACTCCCCCCTGATCCGGGAGGGGACGGCCGACCTGATCCTCGCCCTCGAGCCGATGGAGGGGCTCCGCCAGATCCGCTTCCTCTCCCCTGAGGGAGGATTCGTCGCAGGCTCGGCCCCGTTCGTGAACATCCCCAATTATCCGCCGATCGAGAGGATCCTCGAGGAGATCGAGAAGATCGAAAACCACCGGCTGATCGATGCACCGGCAATCGCAAGGAAGATCGGCTCGCCGCGGGCGGCGAACATGGTCCTCCTCGGGGCCGCCTTCCCGTTCCTTAAGTTGAGTGAGGAGGCCCTGATCGAGGGGATCGAGTCGGTCTTCGCCGGCAGGCTGAGCGAAGAGATGATCTCCTCGAACATCGCCGCGTTCCGCCGCGGCCTCGCCGAATCCGGTTAGGCGAGCTTCCCGCCGTGACGGTAGTCGCGCGTCTCGTTGTAGCGGACCTTGGCGGCTATCGCCCGCTCGAGGTCGAACCCCATCCCTCCGGCGAGATCGAGGATGCGGATGACCGCATCGGCGAGCTCCTCCTCCAGGCGGGTAAACCCCGGGATCTTTCGGCTCTCAGGGTTCCCGATCCGGTATGCCTCCATCCCCTCGGCGATCTCGGTGACGATCAGCATCAACGCCTCACCGGTCGGGCGCGGCCGGTCCCACCATCCGTGCTCGACTGCGATCCGATGGACCTCTTCCTGCAGTTCCCCGATCCTCATCGGTCTCCTTTCGAATCAGCCTTGCCCATCGCCTCCCCCTGCGCTAGTCTCTAACAGACAAGACCGCTAGGAGGCTATCATGAAAATGCGAAATACGATCATCATTCTCCTCGCCGTCGGGCTGCTCGCCGGCTGTTCGACCGGGGCCCTCGGGCTGAAGGTCGGGATCGTGACCGACATCCACGCCCATGATACCGACTCGCCGGGCGAGGGGAAAATCATGACGGACTACCCGGAGCGGCTGGGGGCGTTCGTCGACGCGATGAACACCTGGCCGGCCGATCTGGTCATCGAGCTCGGCGACTTCGTGAACGGGAACTTCGTCTTCGGCCCGCCGCCCGGGGACCCGGCGCGGATCGTCGAGATCCTCGACGAGGCAGAAGCGATCTACGCGATGCTCGACGCGCCCCGCTACTACGTCCTCGGGAACCACGATGTCTACGACCTCTCCAAGGAGGAGTTCGTCGAGCATACAGGCTGCTCGTTCACCTACGGGAGCTTCGACGCCGACGGGTATCACTTCGTCATCCTCGACGCCCAGTACAACAGAGACGGGGAGGACCTCGACCACGTCGGCTGGGTGGTGCAGGGGTACATCCCGGAAGTACAGCTCGAGTGGCTGAAGGGCGACCTGGCGGAGACGGACAAGCCGACAATCGTCTGCGTCCATCAGCGCCTCGACGTCGACGTCGACTTCCTCTCCGGGAACGCCCCTGAGATCCGAAACAACAAGGACGTGCAGAGGATCCTCGAGGAATCCGGGGTCGTGATCGCCGTATTCCAGGGGCACGACCACGAGAACGCCTACACGCTGATAAACGGGATCCACTACATCGAGTTCGACCAGCTCGTCAACGAGGAAAGCGAGCCGTCGTGGGCGTACGTCACCCTCGACCCGGATGCGCGGACGATAACGATCGTCGGCGAGGGTGAGCAGGAGGACTGGCACCTGAAATACTGATTTGATTTCCATCCCGAAACAACATATAAGAATCATCATGAAGCCACGAATAGTAGGAAGCCTCGTCGCACTTGTCGTTCTTCTATTACTGCTATTTGGGTGTGGCAAAAAGGTGGGAGACTTCTCGATATTTGTATCTTCAGGAGGGCTATTTGTTGATCAAAATAGAAGTTCCTCTGTCTCCATCGGTGTCACTCGCTCCGAGGGATTCACAAAGGAGATAACCTTTTCACTAACTGGCGCACCAGAGGGAGTCAAAGCTAACTTCACTCCTAACCCTTTAGTTGGAGACACCTGTGTACTTACTTTAACAGCGGCGAAAAGTGCGCCTGTTGGGACTTATCCCGTCAACATAGTAGGCAGTAGTGGTAGCTTGAGATCCACCATTAGCCTGAAATTGACGATAGTCCTCGGCACCAACTCAGACACGGGAGTAGAATATGTATTTCGAGTCTCTGGCGCAGATAAAATGGATCAGGACCAACTAGATCCAACAATGGACGAAATCATTGCCACCATAAAACAACGCATAAGCAGTTACGGAATTACTGATGTGGAACTGAAAACTATGGGAACTGGTCAAATCGAAGTAAAGGTTCTTGGAGAACTAGACGACGCAGAGAGGCAGCGAATTAGACGCCTCTTAGGAACTACAGGGCAGATAGAATTCCTAAGGGTGGTTAAGAGAGGCGAAAGCCCTTACGACGCTAACGTTATTCCAACATCGCTCACACAAGAAGTCCTGTATGATCGAGATGGAATCCCTTATGTGCTGGAATCTCAACCATTGTTGACAAGCAGTCACATATCTAACGCCGCCGTGGTTCAGTTAACTGGGGGAGCACCCGCCATCAGACTGGCTTTCACTAAAGATGGTGCAATGCTCTTTTCCAAACTGGTGGACGAATTCCTCGTAAACGACTGTATAGCGATAGTTATAGATAATGTAGTGTACTCAGTTCGATGCATAACTCAATCCCTTAAGGCCGCTGCGAAAGCAGGTTGGGAAAACGTACAAAGCTGTACTGTCATAAGTAATGGATTCAATGCGGATGATGCTAAACTGCTGGCCTTGATAATTCGCAATGGAGCATTTCCTGTACCAGTACTTATCGTTAGTGACATATCATTCTAAAAATTGATAGAATAGCGTTAAGAGCTGACAGCAAAAGACACTACTCGAGGAGGCACAGGATGATCGTCGATTTCTCCATATTCCCGATCGGGAAGGGGGTCTCCCTCAGCCGGTACGTCGCCGAGGCGTACAGGATA
>CAZGRE010000007.1:0-46569 GCA_964528085.1 uncultured Thermotogae bacterium
AGAGATCCTATCGGCACGGGAGCGGATCGCCCCGTACGCACGCAGAACACCGGTGATGACGAGCTCAGGGATAGATGAACTGTTCAACGCATCCATCTTCTTCAAATGCGAGAACTTCCAGAAGACGGGCTCGTTCAAGTTCCGCGGCGCGCTGAACGCCGTCGCCTCCCTCTCCCCTGACGAGCGGGGCCGCGGGGTCGTGACCCACTCCTCCGGGAACCACGGTCAGGCGCTCGCACGCGCGGCGCAGGAGTTTCAAATTCCAGCTTATATCGTCGTTCCGAACGACGCACCGAGGGAGAAGGTCGATGCGATAAGATCCTACGGCGGAGAGGTGATCCCCTGCGAGCCGACCGCGCGCGGACGGGAGGAGACGGCAGCGGAGGTGAGGGAAAGGACCGGGGCGATCCCGATCGATTCCCACGACGACCCGCTCGTGATCGCCGGTCAGGGGACGGCGGCGATCGAACTCCTCGAAGAGACGGGCCCACTCGATGCGATCCTCGTCCCGGTCGGAGGGGGAGGGCTGATCTCGGGGACGGCGATCGCAGCCGGGGAGATCTCGCCTGAGACCGAGGTGATCGGGTGCGAACCGGCCGGGGCGGATGATGCATACCGCTCACTCCGTGAGGGAAGGAGGATCACGGATTTCACCCCGCAGACGATCGCCGACGGGCTGAGGACACCGCTCGGTCACCTCACGTTCTCGATCATGAAAGAGAGGATAAGGCGGATCGTCCGCGTGAGCGACGAGGAGATCGTCGCTGCGATGCGCCTCGCCTGGGAGCGGCTGAAGATCGTGATCGAGCCGTCGGGGGGCGTACCGCTCGCAGCGCTGATCGGTGGGGAGCTCCCTGCTGCGGGGAGGCGGATCGGGGTGATCCTGAGCGGGGGGAACATCAGCGCGGAACGGCTCGCCTGTCTCTTCTCTGTGGGGGACAACCGCCGGGTTAAAGATCGGGCCGGCTGAGAGGGGAGCCGGGGACAACCGGCTCGTCTTCACAGCACCGGTTCATGGTAGGCTCTAATCGGTAAAAGGGGGGAATATGAACCGGAAAAGGCGTTTTGTGGTCTACGGGCTGATCGTCCTCCTCGCAGGGGGATCCATCGTCGGGTTCGCTCAGGATGGAGGTGTTCCCACATCGGTGCAGGATGCGGCCGGCTCGGCCCTCGATCAGGCGCTGACCTACATAGACAGCGTCGCCACCTATCTCGGACAAGGAATGTTGTACATCCTTAACCTGATCACCAACGATCGCGTCTCGGGCGATCTCGAAAAGCCGATCGGATATCTCGCCTTGATCACGCTCCTCCTCCTCTTGTTCGGGCTCCTCGATTTCGCCCGTCGGGTGATCTGGATCGGGATCATCGTCGGCTGGGTCCTGTTGATCGTACGGGTCGTCCTCGACGCCCTGAACATCTGAGAGGCTTGGCGCTCTCCCTCCGGAACGGTAAGATTGGCTCCGTAGCTAACCATGCGAGAAAGGAGAGCGGTTCTTAATGGCTGAGGTAACCCTCAATGATGTAACGAAGCGCTTCGGCGATTTCACCGCGGTCAAGGACCTGAACCTGGTGATCGAAGACGGGAAGTTCACCGTCCTCGTCGGTCCGTCCGGATGCGGAAAGACGACGACCCTGCGGATGGTCGCCGGCCTCGAGGAAGTGACGAAGGGGGAGATCAGAATCGAGGATCGGGTCGTCAACCGCGTCCCGCCGAAGGACCGCGACATCGCCATGGTCTTCCAGAACTACGCGCTCTACCCGCACATGGACGTCTACAACAACATGGCGTTCGGGCTGAAGCTCCGGAAGATCCCGAAGAACGAGATAAAGCGGCGGGTGCATGAGGCGGCCGAGCTCCTCGGGATTCAGGACAAGCTGAAGAGCAAGCCGCGCGAGCTCTCAGGCGGGCAGCGTCAACGGGTCGCCGTCGGCCGGGCGATCGTCCGCAACCCCAAGGTCTTCCTGTTCGATGAACCGCTCTCCAACCTCGACGCCAAGCTCCGCGTGCAGATGCGGACCGAGCTCGAAGAGCTCCATAAGAAGCTGAAGACGACGACGATCTACGTGACACACGATCAGGTCGAGGCGCTGACCCTGGGGGATAAGATCGCGATCATGCGCGACGGGGTGATCCAGCAGTACGCCCCACCGCAGGAGACCTACGATCACCCTGCCAATCAGTTCGTCGCCGGATTCATCGGAAGCCCGGCGATGAACTTCCTCCCGGCGCGCACCTCGACGATAGACGGAAGGATCATCCTCGAAGGGGAGGGGTTCCGGATCACCCTCCCGCCGGAGAGGTCGATCGAGGGAATCCCGGATCAGGTGATCATCGGCGTCCGGCCGGAGGACCTTCACGGGCCGGCGGCCGATCCGGAGGACGCCCTCACCCTGACCGTCACCGTTAAGGAACAGCTTGGGAACAGGCTCCTGATATACGGCTACATCAAGGATACCCAGATCGTAGCGAGCCTCGATCCGCACGTGAAGGTCGACGTCGACGCCACGATCCATCTCAAGGTCGACCTCTCCACGCTCCACGTCTTCCACCCGGATACGGAAGAGACCCTCCTATAAGATGAACGGGGAAGAGCGGCCGGTCTCAGCCGACAGATCGGAGCTGAAGCGGATGGCGGCCGAATGGGCGGCGGATCGCTTCGTCAAGGACGGGATGGTCATCGGACTCGGGCACGGCTCTACCGCTGCGTTCGCTGTAGAGCGAATCGCGGAGAGGCTGGAGGAGGGGACCCTTAAATCGATCCTCGCCGTCCCCTGCTCGAGCGAGGTGGAACGGATGGCCGAGCGCCTCGGGATTCCACTTACGACGCTCGATATCCATCCGAGGATCGATCTGACGATCGACGGTGCCGATGAGGTCGATCCCGACCTCAACCTGATCAAGGGAGGAGGGGGAGCCCTTCTTAGGGAGAAGGTCGTCGCCTCGGCGAGCGAACGGGAGGTGATCGTCGTCGATTATACGAAGCTCTCCCCTAACCTTGGAACGAGATTCCCCCTCCCGGTCGAGGTGATCCCATTCGCCGTCACCCTTGAGCGGAGATACCTCGAATCGCTCGGAGCGGCCGTGGAGCTGCGCGGGGGGGACGAGCCGTTCATCACCGATCAGGGGAACGTCATCCTCGATGCCAGATTCGGACCGATCGAGGACCCGGCCGAGCTCTCCCGCCTCCTCGATTCCCGCCCTGGGATCGTCTGTCATGGCCTGTTCCTCGACTTCGCCACCGACCTCGTCGTCGCCGATGAGGGAGGGGTCCATCATCACCAGCGGTGAAGGCATACCCCTAACCTAGTGGCGATCACAGGAACAGGGCGCACGCACGATCGAGGCGCTCCTCAACGCCGCGGACAGCCTCAGGGGGCGCCGAGTCGAGCGCCGTCACGCCCAATGAGCCCGGCGCATCCCCGGAGCCTTGCAAAGGCGGCCGGGACAGCGCACGTCCAGAGCTGAGCATCACACCCGCCTGCGCATAGCCTCCTTCCATCGAAGACGACGATCTCCGGGAACCCGAGCCGCTCGAGCGCGCTCAGTATCCGGGCGGATTTCCGGAAGAGATCTTCCCGGCCGAACCGCCTCGCCCCCTCAGCGATGAGGGCCTGCTCGTACGGCCAGATGGCTCCAAAGTGGTAGGCATCGGGGGCGTAGTCGACCTGATTCGGGGCATAGCTGCGATAGCCGTATTCCGTTTCGAGCCACACAGCCGCCGATTCGATCGCAGCGAGACGATCGAGGGGGATGTCTCCGGGTTCCAAGTACGCCAACATGTGAAGGGGATCGGACGAGACCCCGGCGACAGGCTTCTTCCTGTCAAGAGCGATCAAAGGATAATCGAGCTTTCTATCCCACAGGCGGGACCAGATCGACCCGGCGAGCTTGCCGGCTAATCCCTCAAGCTCCTCAGGTCTCCATTTGAGATCCAGCGAGGTTGTAAGCCGGGCGAGGGACCGGAGCGCTGCCACGGTCTGCGCTTGGACGAGGGTGTACGCTACCGGGTAATCGGGCTCGCATCCGCCTGGTATATGCGAATCCTTCCAATACGTGACCATAGCGAAATAACGGCTGGCCCCACAGTTCGACGGGTCCTCAAGGAAAAGGCCGTCTCGGATGTGCGACAGAACGTAGTCCCCGGCCGACTCGATCTCGTTCCGCCGCTCCCGAAGGGCGGACCCTCCGACTTCCGGTCGCAGTCGATCGAGAACATCCGCAGCAATGAGGAGGAGTTGACTCGTCTCAGCCGCGTTATAGTGCGATAGGAGGCCGTTGCGTTCGACACGGTTCCATTCATGGAGTACCCGACCGGGCTCCTCACCTGTCACCGGATCACGATCTTCTCCGATGGTATGCGTGCAGAATCTGATCGTCTCCTCAAGGAGCGTCGGTTCCCGCAGCATGAGAGCCGTTGTCAGCAGGTCACGGGGAAACAGGCCAAAGTGTACGACATCATCTTTGACTCCGGCGTTGAACAGCTCAAACCGCTCACCCCCATCGAGGTGGACCGTCCGTAGTCCCTCCAGCGCTCGCTCCGCCGGCCCCTTCAACGCCTCAATCTTTTGAATTATAGAGGACATAAAAGTAAGCAATATAAAGCTCTTATCCGTTCCTCTATATTATAGGAATCGAAAAATCGCTGAATCACCCTGCACTAAGGCACTCCTCTTCTCAAACCCCATTCGCATCCAGCGAGTTTACAGGCTCACCTGAGATACGCGCAACTCTAAAAGACGCACTGATCCCCTTACCTTAAACCCGATCCTTTCAGTGCCCGCCCTCTTGACAAGAAAGGGGAAAGACGCTAAACTTTTTAAAGGCATTTTGTAAAAGGTTGTTTCAAAAGCCTGCCGGACATACGCAAAAAGAGGCTTAGTGTCCCAGAGAGCTGATGACCGTCTGGAGCTGAAAGAAGCAAATCTCCTCCGGGTACTCTTTGCTTTAAAGGATGCTTCCCCCTTATCGAAGAGCAATCTCTGCTCCCGCCTAAAACTCAGTCGCCCTACAGTAGACAGGGCGATCGCTCAGCTAGCGGAGCACTCCCTTGTGAAGCGCGATGGCCATGGCCCTTCGGCTGGTGGTCGACGCGCTATCCTCTACAAGTTCAATGAACGGGCACGTTACGCCGTTGGCTGCGACCTCGAGCTGCCACAACTCAACCTCATCTTATCTGACCTGTACGGAAACCCGATCGTTTCAAAGGGGGGGACTGTACCGGCTGACCGCGTCGCCGATCCCAGGAAAACGCTCGAATACGTCAGCGAAAGCATAAGAAGTCTGGTCGCTGAGGAAGGGGTCCCCTTTACGCAGATACTGGGGCTCGGACTCGGCATCCCTGCGTTCTTGAAGGGCGATACGATAACCATCTCCGGGCGCAATCTACCGCGGTGGGTCCGCGTTCCAGTAAGGGCGACCTTGGAGCAATTGTTGGGTATTCCTGTATTTGTCGACAATGATATTAAATTTATGGCTTTAGCCGAGAGTCAAACGATGGGATATGACGATAAGGTTATGGCCTACGTAGCCCTGAGGAAGGGACTGAAAAGCGACATCAGAATGGGGGGTTGTATCCTCCTTAATGGGAAGATCTTCTCCGGTGGAAGTGGTAACGCCGCTTCCCTTCAGCACGCTTACGTCGAGGCGGAGAGGTTGGAGGGACTCCTCGAATGGGGGTCCGGGACGGTGCGCGTCTCCAAGAGGCTGCCCCCCCTGGTGGCCGATTCGCTCATTCAGCCCATCCTGCACATGGTGATGCTCTGCGATCCGAATCGGCTCGTGATCAATGCAGCGATCCTGGAACGGGCCGAGAAGAAGTTCGTCGAGGAGATCGCGACAAGGCTTGAGGCCAAACTGGAGAGCGAGTTCGACTGGGAGATCGAGGTGAGTATGGCGCAAGAGCGACGCTTCGGCTGCGCAAAAGGCGGTGCCCTGTTCGTCCTGCAGAAGGCCTTCAGTCAACCGACCATACTGTTGGAGAAGGCGATTCCCTCTCCATCTGAGACAAGGGGGTGATAGGGAGAAGCAATTAAGTTCCGTCAAGACCTAACTCGAGGGACCAAAAGAGACAAGGAGGGAGAGGATGTTGAAGAGAGCGTTCACTGTGCTACTGGTAGTGTCGCTAATAGGTGTTATTGGAGTATTGGGCGTCGCCCAGAAAAAGGTGACGATCGCCGTCCTCTGGAGTGGAAACGAGCTGGCAGCGTTCAAGCAGACGATCGCGCCGTTCGAGCAGAGCACCGGAATCGACGTAATCATCGACGAAGTGGGGCGAGACCTTCCGACTGTCCTGCCTATTCGAGTAGCCTCTGGTAATCCCCCAGATCTGGCCGCGCTCCCCAATCCCGGTCAGATGAAGGAATTCGCTGAGGAAGGGGCCCTTGTGCCGTTGGATGACCTCGCGAACCTTGCCGATCATCCGGCAGCGTTCGTGGATCTCGGGACAGTAGGGGGGCATGTATACGGGGTCTTCTTGGCTGCTGACCTCAAGAGCTTGGTCTGGTACAACCCTAGGGCATTCGCAGCCAAGGGGTATGAGGTGCCGACGAGCTGGCCGGAACTGATCGCGCTCAGCAACCAGATCGTAGCCGATGGCGGCACGCCGTGGGCGATCGGTATGGAATCCGGTGCGGCGAGCGGTTGGCCTGGAACGGACTGGATCGAGGACATCATGCTCCGAACCGCCGGTCCGGACCTATACGACAAGTGGGTGAATCACGAGATCCCATGGACCCATCCAGCGGTGAAGAAGGCATGGGAGTACTTCGGGCAGATCGTCAACGCACCCGGATACGTCTATGGCGGAGCTGTGGGCGCCCTCACCACCTTCTTCGGTGACTCCCCGTCAATCCTGTTCGACACGCCGCCCGGTGCTTACATGCATCGCCAAGCGACGTTCATTCAGAGCTTCATCCTCAGCTCGCATCCGGATCTTGTCGCAGGGGAAGACTATAACGTCTTCGTCTTCCCGCCTATCTCTCCGGTCTTCGGCACCCCCCTTCTGGGAGCCGGGGATTTGATCGGTGTGTTCAACGACACGCCCGAGGCGAAGGCACTCGCGAACTACCTCGCTTCCGCAGAGGCGCAGGCAATCTGGTGCGGAACCCTCGGGAAGCTGGCGATCAACAAGAAGGTCGATCCTTCAATCTATCCGGATCCGATCACGGCAGAAGCGGCAAGCATGCTTTCCACAGCAGAGACCTTCCGCTTCGATGCCTCGGACCTCATGCCGGCAGCCGTCGGCGCTGGGACCTTCTGGACGGGCGTCCTCGACTATATCAGCGGCATACCGCTCGATACTGTCCTGGAAGCGATTGAAGCCAGCGCTGTTGAGGCGTATGGCAAGTAGTCACCGATTCGGTGAGGTAAGCCTGAGGTCGTCGTTCCGACGACCTCAGGCTCCTTTTCTACACCTGCCTGAAAGCCGGGGATGAAAACAAAACGGTGGGTCCCATGGATTTATGTGGCGCCCGCTCTGCTATTCCTTGCCTTCTTCCTAATCTATCCATCAATAGATACTTTCCGTCTCTCATTCTTTGACAAACGGGGAGAGATATTCGTTGGGTTTCACAACTATATATACTCATTCACCAACAGCACGATGTTGACAGCGTTCCGTAACAACGCGCTGTGGGTCGTCGTGTTCACGCTGTGCACCGTCTCCTTCGGCCTGATCCTTGCCGTGCTACTCGATCGTGTCCGCTATGAACGAATCATTAAATCGATTATATTTATCCCTATGGCGATATCTATGGTGGGGGCAGGAACCATATGGAAATTCGTCTATGCGTTCCGCCCCGCCGGCGTCTCACAGATCGGCCTTTTGAACGCGCTGGTCGTCGCCTTCGGAGGGCAGCCGATAGGCTGGCTGATCGACCGCCCCTGGGTCAATAACTTCTGCCTGATCGTCGTCGGAATCTGGATGTGGACGGGATTCTGCATGGTCATCCTATCGGCAGCATACAAGAACATCCCGAAGGAATTGCTGGAAGCAGCCCGAATCGATGGAGCGAGCGAGTGGCAGGCATTCTGGCGGGTCACCCTACCGCTGTTGAAGTCGACGATAGCGGTGGTGACGACGACGATGATCGTCTTCGTTATTAAGATCTTCGATATCGTCTACGTAATGACCAATGGGAACTTCTCGACGGAAGTCCTCGCCAACCGGATGTACAAGGAACAATTCTCTTTCAGGAATTACGGGCTGGCAAGCGCAATCGCTGTCATCCTCCTACTCCTTGTCATCCCAATGATGTTCGCCAACTTGCGACGGTTTAAGCAACAGGAGTTGATGCGATGAGAAAGGGTGCGATAGGCTTTCTGACCCGCAGTCCTTTACACATTGTGCTGATCTCCCTAGCGCTCATCTGGATGTTGCCGACCGCTGGGCTTCTGATAACCTCCTTCCGCACCCCTGCGGACATTCAGAGCACAGGATGGTGGACCGTCCTTTCGCACCCGTTTAACTTCAACCAATATACCTTACAGAACTATAAAACGGTCATAGGAGAGGGAGGAATGGGGCAAGCGCTATTGAACAGCCTCATCATTACTATTCCCGGGACTGTCATCCCGATCCTTATCGCAGCGTTCGCCGCTTTCGCCTTCGCATGGATGAAGTTCCCCGGACGGAATCTCCTGTTTATGCTCGTCGTCGGATTGATGGTGGTCCCGTTGCAGATGACGTTCATCCCCATCCTGTCGATCTTTGCGAAGATCAACCTCGCCGGTAAGTTCCCGGCGGTATGGTTTGCGCACACCGGTTACGGCCTCCCGTTGACGATTTACTTGCTGCACGGCTTCATCGCCGGCCTCCCCAAAGAGCTGTTCGATTCCGCAGCGATAGACGGTGCATCACCGATCAAGACGTTCTTCAGAATCGTCGTCCCTCTCTCCGTGCCGGCGATCGCCTCCGTGGCGATCTTTCAATTCCTGTGGGTATGGAACGATCTCCTCGTCGCATTGATCTACCTCGGAGGCTCCCCGAATGTAGGCCCTGTTACACTGAAGGTCGCCAACCTTGTCGGCTCACGCGGACAAGACTGGCAGGTGCTCACAGCGGCGGCGTTTGTTTCGATGATGCTCCCGCTGGTGGTGTTCTTCTCCCTACAACGCTATTTCGTACGGGGGATTCTCGCGGGATCAGTCAAAGGATAGTATATGCTCGACAGGTATTCACGCAAGCAAAACGACCGGTAGCGAACGCTCCGCCTTTGTCGTATAGTTGCCGGACTTTCTTGTGATGGGAGGGATTGCTTTGGCTCAGTGGTCGCCAATAGACGGGGTCATCTTCGACCTCGACGGTGTGATCACACTCACCGCCTCCGTCCATGCGGCAGCGTGGAAGAGGCTCTTCGACGGATTCCTCAAGGAGAGGGCGAAGGGAACGAATGAGCCCTTCAAGCCATTCGACATCGAGGCCGACTACCGAACTTACGTCGATGGTAAGCCGCGCGTCGAAGGGGTAAAGAGCTTCCTGAAATCCCGCGGGATCGAGTTACCCGAAGGCTCACAAGATGACAGCCCCGATTCCCTTACGGCATGGGGGTTGGGAAACCGAAAGAACGTCTACTTTCGCCAGATCATCGAAGAGAGGGGGGTGGAGGTCGACGAGCGGACCGTTTCCTACATCCGGAAGCTGCGCGACGAAGGTATCAGGGTGGCCGTCGCCTCGTCGAGCAAGAACTGCGGCCTGCTCCTACAACGGGCGAAGCTCTCCGCCCTATTCGACGCGCAGGTCGACGGAATCGTCTCCGAAGAGCTCGGGCTGAAGGGGAAACCGGCTCCGGATATCTTCCTCGAAGCCGCCCGCCGGATCGGAGCGGCGCCGGAACGCTCCGTGGTCGTCGAGGACGCGATCTCCGGCGTTCAAGCCGGGCGAGCCGGTCGGTTTGGCCTTGTCATCGGGATCGACCGGGCAGGGGTGGCGGTCGAACTCCGCGAGCACGGAGCCGATCTCATCCTCCAGGGGTTCGACGAGGGATCATTCGACGTAATAATGGGTTGGTTCGAATACCGCGAGGAACGCCGTCCCTCCATCCTGCAAGAGTGGCCAACGCTATCCGAGCGACTGCGTGGCCGCCGTATCACGCTCTTCCTCGACTATGACGGCACCCTCACACCGATCGTGGAGCGCCCCGAGCTCGCCCTCCTATCCGATAGAGACCGGGATGTTCTGAAGCGCACGGCCGACCGATTCCCAACGGCGATCATAAGCGGGAGAGGGAGGGAGGATGTGGAGAGGCTGGTCGGCTTGCCTAACCTCGCCTATGCCGGGAGCCATGGATTTGACATCGTCGGCCCGCACGGAGCGAGCGTCGATCATGCTGCCGCCGACTGGATCAAACCGGTGATGGCAGACGTCGCCCGAGAGCTCGGTGAACGGCTGGGAGGGATCCCTGGCGTCATCATCGAACCGAAGGTCTTCTCAGTGGCCGTGCACTACCGCCTCGTCGAAGAACGCCGCATCCCGGAGATCGAGGAAGAGGTCGATGAGATCGTTCATCGGGACCAGCGATTGAAGAAGACTTATGGGAAGAAGGTATTCGAAGTCCGTCCGAACATCAACTGGGATAAGGGGAAGGCCCTGAACTTCCTGATGGGGGCGCTCGGGCTCGACGACGAAGAGGCCATCCCGATCTACATCGGTGACGACACCACGGACGAGGACGCATTCGCTGCGATTCAAGGGGATGGAATCGGCATCCTCGTCTCCGAAACGCCGCGAGCGACGAAGGCATCATACTGGGTACAGGCGCCGTGGGAGGTGTACGCCTTCTTGGAGCGGCTTCTCAAACTCGACGGAGGAGAAGGGGCATGAGGGAAGGTTGGCGACTCGTCTATGAAGGATACGATCCTGCTGAAGAGCCGTTGCGCGAGGTCCTCTGCACGTTAGGGAACGGACGCTTCGCCACCCGCGGAGCAGGAGAGGAGGCGAGGGGAGACAGCGTCCACTATCCGGGAACGTACATCGCCGGCGGATACAACCGGCTCATCAGCGTGGTCGCCGGCCGGAACGTCACCAATGAGGATTTAGTCAACTTTCCCAACTGGCTCCCCCTCTCGTTCAAACCCGAAGGAGGCGTGTGGCTCGGCGAGGAAGGGAACGAGTTCTTGGACTACCGCCAAGAGCTGAACCTCCAGGAGGGGATCCTCTACCGCGAGTTCACCATTCGCGACCCCTCCGGGCGCGAGACGAAGATCTCCAGCGTGCGTTTCGTACATATGAAAAGACCGACCTTAGCCGGCCTCGCGCAGGAGATCACCCCTCTCAACTGGTCGGGGAGAATGGCTATCCGGTCCACCCTCGACGGTGGAGTGACAAACCGGGGGGTAGCGCGCTATCGTCAGCTCCGTGGGGACCACATCGAGGTCATCGGTACAGGAAGAGCGGAGGATGGAATCGTTTGGTTGCAAGTACGGACGAAACAATCCCGGCTTGAAGTATCACTAGCAGGACGGACGAGCGTCTGGGTCGGCTCCGATCCGTTGAGGGCCCCGGCTGAGGTAACGTCATCGGAGGACGCCGTCATCTGGGAGACGGAACTCGATGCGCATGTAGGGGGTAAAATCCGCGTCGAGAAGCTCGTCTCGCTTCGTACGACAAGGGACCCAGCCCTCGGGGATCTGATAGAGGATGGACTGAACGATATTCGCCGCGCACCCGCCTTCGACACCCTCGTCGCGGAGCAGCGCCTAGCATGGAGGCTCCTGTGGAATCGGTTCGACGTCGAGGTCGACGTCTCCGCGGAGGAGGATCTCTCCCCTCACTCGCTTCAGCTGATCCTCAGGCTCCATACGTTCCATCTCCTGCAGACTGCCTCTCCTAACACGGTCGGCCTCGACGTGAGCATCCCGGCACGCGGCTGGACCGGTGAGGCCTACCGCGGACACATCTTCTGGGATGAGGCGTTCATCCTCCCATTCTACGTGTGGCGCGCCCCCGAGATCGCCCGTTCCCTCCTCCTCTACCGTTTCCGACGGCTCAACGAGGCCCGCGCTGCAGCAGCAGCGGAAGGGTACAAAGGGGCGATGTTCCCCTGGCAGAGCGGGAGCAACGGGAGAGAAGAGACGCAGATCATCCACCTGAACCCGAAATCGGGGAACTGGGATCCCGATCGGAGCCATCTTCAGCGCCACGTGAACGCGGCGATCGCCTACAACGTCTGGTCCTATGTTCGCACGACCGACGACCGGGGATTCCTCCGCGAATACGGCGCGGAGATCCTCATCGAGATCGCCCGCTTCTGGGCGAGCCTCTGCCGCTGGAACGAGGGCGAGGAGCGGTACGAGATCCATGGGGTGATGGGGCCGGACGAGTTTCACGAGGCATATCCCGACGCCTCAGACGAAGAGGAGGGGGGGCTACGGAACAACGCCTACACCAATAGTATGGCTGCTTGGTGCATGCAACGGGCAGTAGACGCCCTTCACTCCCTCGATCGACCGACGCGGGAAGATCTGAGCGAGCGGCTCGATCTCTCCGAGGGGGAACTGGCCCGGTGGCAAGAGATTTCAAGGGCGATGAAGCTTCCGAAGATGGAAAACGGCATCCTGGAACAGTTCGAAGGGTACGCCGAACTCAAGGAACTCGACTGGGACGCCTATCGCGAGAAATACGGAAACATCGGGAGGCTGGATCGGATCCTCAAAGCGGAGGGGGACTCCCCTGACCGGTACAAGGCGTCGAAACAGCCAGACCTCTGCATGCTGTTCTACTTCCTTGGAAAGGAAGAAGTCACTACACTACTCAAAACCCTCGGCTATGAGCTCACCCCGGAATTAGTTAGAAAAACGATAGACTACTACCGGACGCGGACCTCGCATGGTTCGACGCTCAGCCATATCGTCTTCGCGGCGATCCTCGATGAGATCGACCGAGAGAAAGCGTGGGCTCACTACATCGAGGCGCTGCAGAGCGATGTCAAGGACATCCAAGGGGGTACGACCCCAGAGGGGATCCACACGGCCGTGATGGCGGGCACCGTTCGGCACGTCCTCGAGCGATGGGCAGGGATCCAACAAGGTGAGGATCAGCTGAGCGTAATGCCCCGATTGCCGGAAGCGATCAGGAAGATACGATTCCCCCTCGAGTATCGCGGATACCGGATGCTCGTTCGGGTCGACGCGAAGGTGATCGAGATCAAGACCCTCTCCGGAGGGAGGGAGCCGCTATCGATCCGGTTGCCTCACAGGCAGATCGAGGTTCATCCGGGGGAGCATATAAAGGAGAAGTACGCATAGACAGGGTTTATCCGGCGCAGATCAAGACAGGATTCCCCTCACCAGCGGACCTGCCAGCCGAATGTGAGCTCCATGATCGGGTCGCCGAACGTCCCCGCGCGGACGATCGCCTCGATCGAAGCGCTGAACTCCTCTGACAGGTTCGCCTTAAACCTGAAGACCGTCATCCCCCAATCGAACAGGGTGGTGTGCGTCGATTGGAAGTAGGTGGCGAGGCTCCACTCCCCCGGCTCGGCGCAGCACGAGACAAGAGGGCCGGACAGGAGGAAGAGCTCGAAGTAGTCGGGTTGGCCGGTCAGGACGCTGTTCTTGAACGGGTCGAGGGATGTCGCTGAGACGAACCTGATCCCGCCGGCCAATCTGTCCTCGATCCTGATCCCGTAGAGGCTGATCCCCCCGATCCCAGGACCGGGGACGGTCTCGAGCTCGGCGTAGAACCTGATGCAATCCACCGCCGGGAGCCTGAGTCCGATCGTCGGATCGAGCGACTTCTCGGTGATGGAGAACCGAAGGTCGAAATCGAGGAAGATCCCGTACCGACCTGCGGAAAGGCCGTAGACCGGAAGATCGGAGAGGGCGAGCTCCAGGGACTCGAACCCCGAACAATCGAAACGGATCTTCGCCCATACCGGAAGATCGCAGATCGAGGAGGAGAGCCTCGCCCAGGCTTCCGAGAACGAGAAGCCACAGCCCCACTCCATGTCGAACCTGACCGATCCCGTGAAATCGATCCCCCCGAACCTCCCCCGGCCGGTGAACGTTTGGTACGACGCCGTCTGGGGGAGGGTCAGATACAGGGTGTGGGTGAAGGAAACACCGAGCAGGTCGAAAGCGGAGACCGTCCTCCAGTAGTCGAAGAGATCGAGCAGGGTCGTGGCGTTCGGGTCGAACATCAGGCTCGAATCGATCTCGATCCTCCCGATGGGGAACGATCCCGTAAGTTCCAGCGTATCGAAGACGAGCGCCCCGGCATCGAACTTAAGAAAGGCGATACCCTGCGCGGTGAAAAGCCCGAGGCGATAGACGGCGGTGAATCTGGTGTCAAGGGCGGTCACCGATGCCGATTGGATGTCGTATGTAAACTCAGCCTCCCAGCTCCCCGAAAGGCTCGCCGGATCGGCGCCGAGAGCGAAGGATCCGGCAGCGAGACCGATTAAAAGAACGGCTACGACAACCGACCGTCGCCCGGTCATTCGCTCACCTCCACGGTGAACGAGGCCGACTCGCCGGGCGCGATCGTTATCGTCACTTCATACACCCCTACCTCGAACCCACCGGTATCGAGCACGAGGAGATAGGTTCCGAGCGGCTCGTCCCAGACCGGTGAGATCGCATCAGACCTCTTTTCGCTCACCGTCCATCCGGCTCCACCCGACTCGTACGCCGGAGCGAACGCCGCCGGGACGAAGATCGGGAGGATATCGCCGCGATGGAGGGGGACGATCGCAGGCCCGGCCGGCTCGCAGTCGACGATCACGATATCGGCGAGGGAGGTCGAGCTCCCGCCGAACGGATCGGAGAACCGGACTCGGACCGTATCATGACCGGCGAACCCCGCAACCGGGACGTACGTCAGCCGGATCGAGGCCGACTCGATCTCCTTCGTCGTCCTCCCATGCGGGGTGTAGGTCACATCGTCCGGGTCGCCGAGGAGGATCCCATGAGCCGGGGGCGAGACGACCGTAAACGTAAACGGGATCGTCTCCGGATCGTCCGGATCGATCCACAGGTCGGTCGCCGTCACCTCGAATCCGACCGTCTCCCCCTTGCAGCCGCTCAGATAGAGGTCTTTCATCACCGTCTGGCGGACCGTCTCGAGGTAGACCGTCGCCACATTCGAGACGTTTCCGCAGGCATCGACGATCCTGTAGGTGAAGCGATCCGGCCCGAGGTAGTCGCGGTAGGGAGCGTAGCGGAGGATGGAGCCCCCGTGGCAGTCGCCGTGATCGGTCTCGACCGTGACCGTACCGTACTGAGGGGGATCGACGATCTCGTATATCCACATCGTCCCGCAGCAGGTGCAGGCGGAGCAGTTGTCGGTATCGTTGGCGACCGGATCGATCCTGACAGGGGTATTCTCCCGGACCATCAGCCGGTATTGCCCGTAGTCATCGAGCCGCACCTCGAGGCCGTCGCTCCCGCTCCGGTCTTCATCCCCGTTCGGATCGTCGATGGCGATGGGCGGCGTCTCGTCGTACACACGCCCCTCCGTATCGGTGGACGTCACCGGGACAGCGGTGCTCCCGCAGCAGTCGCTCGCCTCGATGTGCACCTCGACCCGCGCAGGGCAGCCCGTCAGGCAGCGAACGTGAACGATCCCAGCGATGCCGACATGCCCCTGGCTTATCTGTGTAAACACCGCGTCGCGCGCTTGATCGAAGTCAAGGATCAGGTTGTCCGTCGGGTTCGTGACAGTGATCGTGATCCCATCCTGGGTGATGCAACAGGCGTCGGTCACCTCGAAGGAGAACGGGACCACCGCCTCGCAGCAATCCGGGCTCACCACCACATGATCGGCGACCATGAGGTTTTCGATCACCGGGATCGTTTGATCGTAGATATCCACGCTCGCCGTCCACGTGTTCGCGTTCCCGCAGCAGTCGCTCCCCTGGATGACCACGGTGAGCACCGCCGGACAGCCGGTCAGAGCCGAAACGATGATATTCCCGGTTATCCGCACGTGATTTTCGTCCACCTGCGTAACGGTCACGGTGTCGACAACCGTGGCGTTGGTAACGGTGATGCTTGCGGTGACGTTCGCAGCGGATATGCAGCAGTTGTCGCTCACCAGCGCATCGATCGGGATCATGATCGAGCAGTTAGAGTCGATATACTGCGGGCTCGCGGGGAACGGAACAGTCCAGTTTATCGTCGGTGCGGTTGTATCGTTCACGTTCCCAGTGGCCGTTGCTGTAGATGCGGAGTTCCCGCAGCAGTCGGTC
Organism: uncultured Thermotogae bacterium; assembly: GCA_964528085.1. Classification (GTDB taxonomy): domain Bacteria; phylum Bipolaricaulota; class Bipolaricaulia; order UBA7950; family UBA9294; genus B2-G16. Next base: position 16,189 of record CAZGRE010000007.1, read on the forward strand.
GCATCGACCGTCGCCTGCACCGTCGCCGGACAGCCGTCGAGATCGGAGACGAGGACGCTCCCGTTGATATCGACCCGGTTCGAGCCGACCGGCGTCTTCGTTATCGTCGGAGTCCCCAGCGTCGCGTTCCCGCTCGGAAGCGTCACGGTTACCACGACGTTACCCGGATCGATGCAGCAGTTGTCGGTCACCGTCGCCGAGAACGTCACTGTCGCCTCGCAGTCAGCGTCGACCGTCTCGTCCGAGACCGTGAGGTCGTGGATCACCGGCTCCGTTGTGTCGACCATGATGTCTGAGCCGTCGGCGATCGTAGTTCCCGGTAATGCGATGACCGCGTCGTTTCCGGCGTTGTCCCGTAGCGTCCCGCCGGCCAGCGCGATCCCGACGGAGTCGAGATCGCAGGAGTCCTCCCCCGCTCCCACGGTGTACGTCCTCGATCTGCTCGTCGCCGGGCCAAACGGGTCGATGCTGACGGTGATACCGGTATCGAGGGTGACATCGAGCGTCCCTCCAGCCAGCGTGACCTCTTCCGAGAAGCTCACCGTCACGTCGATCGTGTCACCGACGCTGTAATAGCCGTCAGGAGTGGCGGATGTGATCGAGACGATCGTGGGGTTCTTCGTATCGACATCGACCGTGTGGGATGTGTCGGGATCCATCGTATTTCCCGCTAAATCCTGCGCTCCGGAGACGGAGTAATGACCAACCGCCTCCTCGTCGTCATCGACGAAAGTGAATCGGCAGGTGAAATGCCGGGGATCGGTCCATACGGGGTTCGTCGTCGCGTAAGGGGAGGAGACGAGCCCCTCAATGGTGACGGACGGGTCGACCGATGTATCCATGTCCTCGTCGAACGTCACCGTGATCGTCACCGTCCCCACATCGGCATCGGCCAGGCTGGTCGGGGAGACGGAGACTACCGACGGCCCCGTCGTATCGATGGTGAAGCTCCAGTCAGCGCTCCACGAGCCGCTGTTCCCGGCAAGGTCGATCGCGTACAGGCGCCAGATGTATGCCCCTTCCGTACCCAGATTCGGGGTGTAATACGTGTTGGTCGTGTAGTGGTCGCGGGTCACGGGTCCGTCGATCTGAACGCGATAATCGTAGATCCCGCTCCCTCCAGGATCATCCGGGGCAGCCCAAGAGAGAGTCGGCGAAGCGTCGTTCGTATGGGTCCCATCCGCCGGGCTCCGCCCTCCGGGAACGTCGGGATCCTGGGTGTCGATCAGGACGGACAGCGGATCGGACGGATCGCTCACATTCCCGGCGGCATCGGTCGCAGTCACCGTGATGTCGTGCGTCCCATCGCTCATCGCGGCGGGGACGGTGAACGACCAGCTCCCGTCGGCGTTCGCCGGTGTGGTACCGAGTGTTCCGTCGATCGAGCTGGACACCGTCACCGTGCTGCCGCCCTCGACAGCACCGGCAGCCCCTTGAAACGTAGGGGTATTATCTTTCGTTATATCATCATCCTCGTAATGTCCGGTGTCGCTCGCCGGATCGAGGTCCGGCGCCGCCGGCTTCGCCGGCCTGTTGGCGTCGATCGGGTCGCTGTCCTGGGAGATCGGCGTGGTGTAGCTCCCGGTAAGCCCGCTTCCTGGATCTTCGAGCGTCAGATCGACCGGGATGTCCGCGTCAGCGGCGTAATCGGTCCCGCCCTCCGTTATCGTGAAGTGTGCCGTGTACATCGTACTGCTTTGCTTTGTGAGGGACCCAAGCCCGTACCCCCCGATGTTGCTCCCGGGAACGAGGGTGTATGTACTCGCCGAGTCGGACTGTACGGTGATAGTAGCTGTAACAAGATCCCCTATCTTCATAGATGCATTTGGGATCGAAACGCCGGTTATCACCGGCTGGAGCGCATACGCCAACAGCCCTACAGATATGAGAAGGACACAAACGACGAGACAATACTTCATCCCGACGCACATCTACACTGCTCCTCTTAATCAATAAAAAGTATAAGGGAATCAGGCTCTCACGTGAAGAGGGGTCTTCCAGGCAACCGATCACCATCTCTCGGCTGACGGATGTACCATGGTGGGGACGACTGATCCCCCGGTTGACGGGATCGATGAAACGACCTACCATCCAATAGACAAACGCCAGAGTGGCGGAATCGGCAGACGCGCGGGACTCAAAATCCCGTGACCCTCTGGGTCGTGTGGGTTCGACCCCCACCTCTGGCAAATCCTTTTCCCCTTCTCGAGGACGATTCCCGGCTTTGTCCCTTCATCGCAAGGGGTGCTATCATCCCGGAGAAATGAAGGGGGATGGATGGCGAAGCGGATCTCCGTGATCGACGTGGAGAGGTGCGTGGGGTGCGAGTCGTGCATGTTCGCGTGCGCGCGGCGCCTCGGGGTGGGAGGTACGGGGGACGCCCGGATCACGGTCCGGTCTGTCGGAGGGATCAGGCGCGGGTTCGTGGTGATCGTCTGCCGGGCGTGCCCCGATCCGCCGTGCGCGCGCGTCTGCCCGACCGATGCCCTCACCGTGCGGGACGGCGGCGGGGTCGTCTTTCACCCGGACGAGTGCCTGGGCTGCGGGAATTGCGTCGACGCCTGCCCGTACGGCGCCGTATTCTGGGACGATGCAGCCGGAAAGCCGCAGGTCTGCGTCTATTGCGGAATATGCACCGAATACTGCCCCTACGATGTCATCGCACTGGAGGAGGTTCCGAACGGTGACGGGTGATCCGCTCTCCCGCGTGCTCACGATCGATCTCTCCCGCCGCAGCTTCCGCATCGACGGCCGGCCGGAGCTGTTCGCAGCCGGTCTCGGGGGGACCGGGGTGGGGATCCGTCTTCTGGAGGAGGTGTGCCCCCCGGGAGCCGACCCCCTTGGTCCGGAGAATCCGATCATCCTCGCGGTCGGGCCGCTGGTCGGTCTGTATCCCCTCGCCTCGAAGACGGTGGCGATGTTCAAGTCGCCGCACACCGGAAACCTCGGGGAGGGGCACGCCGGCGGGCGGAGCGCGGTCTCGATCCGGATGGCCGGCTACGGCGCGATCGTCATCCGCGGGACGAGCAGCCAACCGGTCTACCTGGTGATCGAGGACGGCCGCGTCCGGTTCCGCGACGCCTCCGCCCTGTGGGGACTGTCCAGCGGCTCGACGGTGGGAAGGGTGATCCGCGAGCGGGAGAGAGGTTCGGGATACCGCTCGATCATGCGCATCGGACCGGCCGGGGAGAAGCTGGTCTCTTACGCCTGCGTCATCGTCGACACCTACCGCCATTTCGGCCGGCTCGGGCTGGGGGCGGTGTTCGGGAGCAAGAACCTCAAGGGGGTAGTCGTCATCGGGAAGCGGACCCTCCCGACGGCCGACCCGAAGGGATACAGGCGGGTCTACGACGAGACATTCCGCGCCGCCACCGCCTCCTCTCTGATGAAGAAGTACCACGAGCTGGGGACCCCGATGAACGTCCTCCCGCTCAACGAGCTCGGCGCCCTACCGACGCGCAACCTGCAACGGGCGCGGTTCGACGGTGCGGAGGGGATCTCCGGGGAACGGCTGGCAGAGACCGTCCTCGGCCGGCGGCTCGCCTGCGCCCACTGCCCGGTGGCGTGCATCCACCTCGCCGCCCTGCGCCTCCCCCATCCCAAGGAGCCGTACTTCTACAAAACGACGATGGTCGGCTACGACTACGAGCCGATCTACTCCCTGGGGAGCATGCTCGGGATCACCTCCCCCACCGGCCTGCTCGAGCTGATCGAGGAGGTGGAATCGCAGGGGCTCGACGCGATGAGCACCGGGGTGGTTCTCGCGTGGGCAACCGAAGCGCTGGAGAAGGGGCTCGTCTCCACGGAGGAGACCGACGGGATCGCGCTCTCGTTCGGAGACTACAACGGATACATCGAGGCCGTCCGCCGCATCGTGACCCAGCCGAACGCCTTCTACCGCGCCTTGGCGAACGGGGCCGAGCACGCCGCCGCGACCTACGGCGGGCTCGACTTCGCCCTGACGTTCGGGAAGAACGAGATGCCGGGCTACCACACCGGCCCGGCCGCCGCCCTCACCTTCCTCGCCGGAGCGCGGCACAGCCACCTCGACAGCGCCGGCTACAGCGTCGATCAGAAGGCGGCAGCGAGCGGGGAGAGTCTCACCCCGGACGGGCTCGCCGAGCGCCTCCTCGAAGAGGAGAGCTGGCGCCAGATCCTCTCCAGCCTCGTCGTCTGCTTCTTCTCCCGCGGGATCTACACCCCATCGGTGGTGACCGAGGCGCTGGGGACGCTGGGGATCGCGATGGACGCGGACGGGCTCAAGGGGTTCGGCCGCGACGTGCTGGAGCGGAAGCACGCGTTCAAGGCGCGTGAGGGGTTCGATGTGGAGAAGGTGCGGATCCCGCGCAGGATCCTCGAGACACCGACCCCGCTCGGGCAGATCGAGGAATCGTTCTTGAGGGAGGCGTTGGAGAGGTTCAGATAGGCCGTCACCCTCCTGACGCGGGGACGACGGACCCGCGCCCCTCTCTCACTCCTGAATCGGATCCGAAGCGATGCGCAGGCCGAGCCTCCTCGCCGTTCTCAGCGCCTCCTCGTATTCCTCGGGGGTGATCCTTTGGCCGAGCTCCCGGCACTCCGCTCCCTTGTACGCCGGGTAGTATTGGCCCATCACGTTCACGAAGCTTTCAGGCGAGATCTCCTCGGCGATGAACCGGAGGACCTTACTCGTCCCAGCAAGCCGGTTCGGGAGGACGAGATGCCGGATCAGGAGCCCCCGCCGGGCGAGGCCGCCCTCGATCACGAGGTCTCCAACTTGGCGGTGCATCTCCTTGACCGCGGCGGAGGCCGCCTCGAAGTAGCCGGGAGCGGACGAGTAGCGGGCGGCAAGCTTCGAATCCCCATACTTGAAGTCGGGCATGTAGATATCGACGATCCCGGACAGGAGCTTCAGGGCCTCCACCGATTCGTATCCCCCGCAGTTCCAGACGATCGGGAGCGTCAGCCCCTCATCCCTGGCGATGGCGAGGGCATCGACGATCTGCGGGGCCTGATGCGTCGGGGTGACGAGGTTTACGTTCTCGCATCCGAGATCCTGGAGGCGGAGCATGAAGGAGGCGAGCTCCTCCGTTCGGATCTCATCCCCCCGGTCGAGCTGGGAGATCTCGAAGTTCTGACAGAAGACGCAGTGGAGGTTGCAGGCGGTGAAGAAGATCGTCCCCGAACCGCCCCTCCCCACGAGGACCATCTCCTCACCGAAGTGGGGCCCGAAGCTCGACACCCATGGGACCAGCCCGGCGCGGCAGAAACCGCGTTCACCCTCCTTCCTGCGCGCCCCGCACTCCCGCGGGCAGAGGCGACAAGGGGAGGAGAGCTCAGCAAGACCTCGCGCCCGGTCCCGAAGCTCGTCGCTCGAAAGCCCGAGGTAGGCCGGCCATGCTCCCGAGATACCCATCTTGAAAAGAGTATAGCGCCGGGGCTGCCCCGCCTCTGGCCGGCACGACGTAGCCGAACAGCACGACAGGGAACTCGAACAGGCCTATGCCGAGAACTGACCCCGTCTTCGTCGACACCTCTGCCTTGTATGCGGTTTTTGAGCGGTGAATCGTACCGATCAGCGAGGAGGGCTGACATTCGATACAGTAGCTAACCCCGAAGCACTTGCGGCTTTCCTCAGACTTTGCAGAGCACTTCAGGGCCGCTATCCTCAGTGTAAAGAGGTGAGTCATTTTTGGCTGATGATATTCGTGTTGGCATGGCTACTCGTAATCTGCTAAGCGCTGTTTTCGTAGTTCGAGAGGCTGTGTCTATGGAAAAGTCACGTACAGAACAGCTGGTCCGCGAGTTTCTAAAGGAGATCCAAATCGCAAACAACGAAGCGGGCATAGCCGTGGCCCATAAAGATCCACATTGGCCAGCCCATCGGCTCCGTAGCTACGTCTCCAGCGCGGTCTTGCTCAGCGCCGGCACCATTGAGGCCGCTGTGAACGAGTTCTTTGTAGACGCAGTTGAGCAAAGTGATTGGCTGCAGGACCTAGGCGAAAGGACGCTCCGCCAGTTGGCAGTGCTGTGGGAAGAATGGCTGAGAGATAACCGAGTAGGAACGCTGGCAAAGGTTCAGATCGCTCTAGCAGTTACAGGAAACGGGAAATTCGACAAGGGGAAAACACCGTGTCAGGACGCCGATAACCTGTTTTATCTGCGGAATTCACTTGTGCATTTCGTCCCCGAGTGGCTGAGTAGCCAAGTCCGCCATAAAAATATTGAAGACAGACTGAGAGCCTATGGATTCAGACCGAATCCTTTTGCCGCGAAGAAGAGCCCATTCTTCCCAGAGCAATGTCTCGGGTCGGATTGTGCTCGTTGGGTTGTACGGACGGCGTACGAATTTATCTTGGCGTTCTATAAGCGCATGGGGGTAGAACGGAAAGTCGAAGGCTGGCAGAGGCTTGGCCACTATCTCCAGGAATTCGATAACTGGAGGCCCATCGCAAGGATGGAGGTAAGCTAGTTGGTCAATATGTCGAAAGATGATAGCCCTATCCAAAGAAGTAGTTGATGGCCCGTCTCGCCAGCCAGGTTGATACAACACGAATCATTAGAGCACGCTTGTTCTGCCTATACGCTACTAGTTAAAGGCTAAGGTCTTGCCACCGGAAGGCGTCCGACCGTGTACCATATGCTAGAGGCGATGTTTACCAAGAAACAGAACCTATGCCCCTCAACGTTCGACCGAATTGCGTCTCTAGCAACTGATTCTGAGTTGTCTTTCTGTGTTACTCTGCATCTATTATGAAGGGGCAGTTACATACGTGGAACTTAACTTTAAATATCGCAAATAATGGGTACGCACCCAACGTCCGCAGAATTCACTGATAGCTCCCGTTTTTACTCTTTTTAGGTCGGCCCAATTTCTGTGTATTGCTGCTCTTCATCGCCTTTTCTCGGCAAGATCCTAAGAAGTTCGACGTTTGGTCCTACCACACGTATAAACCGCTCGAAATACTCGTACTGCTCAGGCCGAAGCGCATCTTTCTCAGATTTCACCTCAACAAACTTAAACTCGCCATTTCGTATCAGGAAAAGATCAGGCACACCTTTTATCGTATACCCCATACTACGGTACACTCTCACAATATTTATTAGTATTCCAGCGTTAGCCTGCCGGAGTTCCTGCGTTAAGTCCCTGTGGATGCGGCGCTTTGGTTCATAAGTCGAATAGTAACGCATAAAAAAAGCCTCAGCTAGGTCAAGCAGCCTCGAAGACACTAATGATTGTCTAAGCGACTCCTGAACTGCTGCGTCTAGCTGCGCCAATTGATACTCCGCTCCATTCCCAAGGTAGTTCTTAGAGACCTGAAAGAAGAAACTATCCTCAAAGTTATAAGACAGCACGCTAAAAAATAAGTTCACATCGGATCCCTTAAAAACATTATATCCCTCCTTCTTAAAAACCTCTTTAGCGTAGGATTCAACTGTCATAAGTTTGCCCGATAGCTGAAATAACGGCCTTTTCCCGTGATCTATCTGCGGCGCATATATCACGATATGCGGTATATTATATTTCCAACGGTGGATACCCGGCTCTTTCAAAGATATCTCCTATAAAAGCATTCTCACCCCTGAGTTAACATTCATAGCGGTATGAGAGGCCTGAACATCTCAACGCCCCACCCCACTACTCTTTTCAGTCGGTTTATCCCTCGCGCTCACTCCAGGGGTGCTCTTTCTCGCGCTTCCGGCTGCGGCGGAGGAAGGTCGGGATGTCAAAGTCGTCGGCCCCGACGCGGCTCTCCTGCTCGAGGCGAGAGAGCATCGTCTCGTTCGTCAGAGGGGCACCCTCCTCGTCCTCTCCGACGTACGAGACCTCGAACCCGGTCGCTATCACGGTCAGGCGGACCTTCTCCATCCCGTCGCGGATCGCCGTGCCGAATATGATATCGGCCTTGTCGGACACGGCTTCTCGGATCAGCGAGGCAGCCTCGGTCACCTCTTCCAGCGTGAGGTCGGCCCCGCCGGTGATGTTCATGATCACCTTCCGCGCCCCCTTGATCGAGCCGTCGAGGAGCGGTGAGGAGATCGCGTTCCGCGCCGCCTCCTTCGTCTTACCCTCCCCTTCGCCCTCGCCGATCCCCATCATCGCGGTACCAGCACCGCGCATGACGCTCTCGATGTCGGCGAAGTCGAGGTTGATCATCCCAGGGACGGTTATCAGATCGGATATCCCCTCAACACCTTGTCTCAAGACCTCATCGGCGATCTCGAACGCCTTCGTTATCGGTGTGTCAGGGGGAGCGACACGGAGGAGCTTGTCGTTCGAGATGCAGATCAGGGCGTCGACGGCCTGGGAGAGACGGGCGATACCTGCCTCTGCCTTCTCCGCCCGCGCCACCCCCTCGAACGAGAACGGGCGGGTGACGATCCCGGTCGTCAGGATCCCAGACTCCTTGGCGAGAGCGGCGATCACCGGGGCGGCCCCCGTCCCGGTCCCCCCGCCCATCCCGGCGGTGATGAACACCATGTCGACCCCCTGGAGGAGGTCGACTATCTCCTCGCGGCTCTCCTCGGCCGCCGCCTTCCCCACGTCCGGGTTCCCGCCTGCCCCGAGCCCGCCGGTCAGCTTCCTGCCGATCTGCAGGGTGCGGTGGGCGCGGACAACCTCGAGGACCTGGGCATCGGTGTTGATTGCGACAAGCTCGACCCCGCTCACGCGGGTATCGTACATCCGATCGACGGCGTTACCCCCGCCGCCCCCGACCCCGAGGACCATCAGGCGGGCGGGAGGGGTGAGGTTCATCTGCTCAGCCATCGGTTACCCCCGGAAGAATCGGTTCAACCACTCGAACAGCTTCCCGATGATCGAGGAGCGCTTCGATTCGGAGAATTCGGGCTTCTTGAAGTCCTTCGTCTCGACCGCATAGCGGAGCAGGCCGATCGACGTGGCGTAGATCGGAGACTCGACGATGTCGCGGAGCCCGTGTATCCCCTGCGGCATCTTCCCCCGCCTGACCGGGATGTCGTAACGCTGAGCGGCGAACTCGGCGAGCCCGGTGAGGAGGGACGTACCACCGGTGAGGACGAGCCCTGCCGGTACGAGGTCGCGGTAGCCGGCGTCCTCGACCTCCTGCATCGCGAGGTCGAGGAGCTCCTCCACGCGCGGCTCGATGATCTTGGCGAGCTTCTTCTTGGAGACGAGCTTCTTCTCGTCCCCGCCGATCGTCGCCACCTCGATCTTGTCGTCCTCGGAGACCGAGTCGACGAGCGCCGTACCGTGCTGCTTCTTGACGAGCTCCGCCTCCTCGATCGGGGTCTGGAGCCCAACGGTGATGTCGTTCGTTATGTGCTCGCCGGCGATCGGGATCACCTTGGAGAACCAGATATCCCCGCCGCGGAAGACGGAGATGTCGGTCGTCCCTCCGCCGATGTCCATCAATATCACCCCGAGCTCCTTCTCCGCCGAGGAGAGGACGGCCATCGAGGAGGCGAGGGGCTCGAGGACGATCTGACGGATCCTGATCCCGAGGCTCTCGACGCAGCGGACGAGGTTGTGCACAGCGGTGATCGCGCCGGTGACGATGTGCACGTCGACCTCGAGGCGCGTCCCAGTCATCCCGACCGGATCGGTTATCCCATCCTGGCCGTCGACGATGTACTGCCGCGGGATGACGTGGATCATCTCGCTCTCCGGCGGGATCTGGATCGCCTGCGCCGTCTCCACGACGCGCCGGACGTCGTCCTCGGTGATAATCCGATCCGGCCGGTTGATCGAGACCGTCCCGCTGTTGTTGATCGAGGTTATGTGCTTCCCGGCGATCCCGACGTATACGGAATCGACCTTCACGTCCGCCATGTTCTCCGCTTCCTCGATGGCCTTCCTGATCGAGTCGACCGTACGGCCGATGTCGACGACGACACCCTTCTCCAAGCCGTGCGAGTCGGCCCTCCCCATCCCGATGATCTCGATCATCCCGTCGGATACGTTCCCGACGAGGGCGACCACCTTCGTCGTCCCCACATCGAGCCCAACGACAATCCTCTCTTTTCTCATCTGTTCACCGCCTTACCGGCGCACAAGCGTCGCCTCCCCCTTAAACCTTAGGTCGATTGATTTATAGCTTCCGATCTCGATCGTCCGGCAGAGGGCCGCGAGCTCCTTCAGACGCGCCGATACCCCGCTCAGTCCCCCGAGCAATATCCTCGGCCCATCTGTATGAAGGACGATCGAAGTCGGATCGGATACATCGATCCTGCGGATCTCCAGGCCGCGAAGGCCTGCGTCGAAGACAAGGGCGTTGATGAGGTCCCCCACCCGGGGATCGAGGAGGTATCCCCCCGGCTCCTCGCCGGAGACCGCGGGGCCGACGAGTTCGGGCAATCCCTCCTCCCCGACCTCACCCGCCTCCACGATCACTCCCCCTTCGCCGATCGTTAGAACCCTTCCGGAGGGGAGGGAGATCGTAGCGACGGGGGCGCGTTCCTCGACGCAGATCGATATCCGGTGCGGATATACGCGCTTGACCCTGGTCGACTTAACCCACGGGAGGGAACTCACGTCCCTTGAGACATGCCGAAGCGAGATCACTAGAAGCGAGGTGCCCGCCTGCAGGCGAGCCGCCTCCGCAACCTCGGCCGCGGAGGTGTGATCATTCCCGGAGACGACGATCTCCCGCAGATCAAAGAGGCGTAGCCCCGGCGTATACAGCGAAATGACAGCAGCAGTTATAAGAACCCCCCCTATAATGACCCCCCAGAAAACAGCTTGGTGCCTGGATTTCCCCTCCTTCACCCGTCAATGACCTCACTCCAGATCGAGCGAAATGCGAGTTCTGTTATACACCTTTTAGCAGGGAATGTCAATTGACTTGCACATCTCAGCCCCATCCGTCCCCTCGATTTCACAACAAGATAACCCGGTTTATCGAACAGACTAACGCTTATTAACTAAACCAATTGAATCGATTCGAGCTACGCTGCAATCCGGAACCGGCCTTCCTTCAAAAATGCGGACATCCCTTCGGTCACCGTCCAGATATCGCCGGCCCCGAAGCTGATGATGAAGTCCCCGGCCCGGATCCGATCCATCAAGAACGAGAAGACGCTCTGTTTGTCGGGGATGGAGCGGACGTCGACACCGGCCCGCTCGGCGATCGCCCGGACGATAAGATCCGAGCTCACTCCTGGGATCGGCCGCTCCCCGGCCGGATAGATCCCCGTCACGAGAGCGAGGTCGGCGTCGGAGAAGGCGCTACCGAACTCCTCCCCGAGGTCCCGCGTCCGGGTGTAGCGGTGCGGCTGGAAGATCGCGATGATCCTCCGACCTGGCCAACCGGTCCTGATCGCCCGCAGGGTCGCAGCGACCTCCTCGGGGAGATGGGCGTAGTCATCGACGACGGTGACCCCGTTCTCCTCCATCAGTTGGAACCGCCTGTGCGGGAGGGTGAACCGAGCGAGGGAACGCGCCGCCTCCCTCAGATCAACCCCGGCGAGGGAGGCGGCCCCCAACGCGCAGAGGGCGTTGCGGACGTTGTGCTCCCCGGGCGCCGGGAGGAAGACGCGGGCGACGAACGACCCTGCGTGGATCAGGTCGAAGCTCGTGGTGAACCGGTCGTATAAGATCCCCTCGGCCCGAAGCTCGGCCGGAGAGTCTATCCCGACGGTGAGGGCGTCCTCGTGCGAAGCGGCCCAGCGGCGCATGTTCTCCCGATCGACGTCGAGTACGACGCGGTCGGCCTGGGAGATGTACCGCTGGAAGGCGCTCTCGATCGAGGAGAGGCTCCCGTACGTGGTGAGGTGATCCTTCCCGACGTTCGTCACGACGGCGATCGTCGGGCTCATCCCGACGAACAGCCCGTCGCTCTCGTCGACCTCGGCGACGAACCATTCCCCTCCCCCGAGGCGCGCCCTCCCACCGAGGACGGAGGAGGGGGCACCGATGAGGAAGCCCGGGTCCCGGCCTGTCCCTTTAAGGATCGTCGCGATCATCGTCGCGGTCGTCGTCTTCCCGTGCGTCCCAGCTACCCCGATGCTCTTGTAGCGTTCCATCACCCAGTTTAAGGCGTGCAACCGGAAGATGACCGGGATCTCCATCCTCCGCGCTGCGCGGATCTCCACGTTGTCCAAAGAGACGGCGGAGGAGACGATCACCCCGTCCAAGGGAGGCCTGACGTGGCTCGGATCGTGGCCGAGGTGGATCGCCGCCCCGGCACGGCGGAGATACTCGATCTCGGGATTCTCCTTCAAGTCGGAGCCTGAGACCGACAGGCCCTGTTCGAGAAAGACCGAAGCGAGCCCGCTCATCCCCGCCCCGCCGATCCCGACGAAGTGGTACCGCTTATCAGTCCCAATCAAGCCCCTGCCCCCCTCATCTGAAACCTGATCTCGCCCATGATCAGCGCGTCGGCGTCCCGCCGGCCGCTCCTGCGCGCGTTCCGCGCAAGGCGGGCGAGCGCCGCATCGTCGCTCACCAGACGGCGAATCAGGTCTACCAATCCCCCGTCGACGATAGCATCTTCATCGGCCACCGTGCAACCCTCCTCAGCCTGGAGGAGGCGCGCGTTCTCCCACTGATGCCCGTCGGCCGCCCCTCCCCATGGGACGAGGATCGCCGGCTTCCCGCACGCCGCGATCTCGGCTATCGTCGTCGCCCCAGCGCGGGCGACGACGAGATCGGCGATGGCGAACGCCTCGCCCATCCGCTCGATATACCGGCGTACGACGATGTTTTGTATCCCGACCCGGTCGAGCTCACAGCGGATCGGATCCTCGTCGGTCGCCCCTCCAAGGACGAGGAGGACCTGCATCCGATCCCCGAGCTCCTCCTTCGCCCGGAGGATCCCATCGACGAGCCGGGCCGATCCGAGCGAACCGCCGAAGACGAGGACCGTCCGGCGGTTCGGATCGAGGCCGAACCTGCGATAGACATCCTCCGTCCTCCTCGCCCGGAAGAACTCCGCCCGGACCGGGGTCCCGGTGACGACGACCCGCCTCGCCCGAGGAAAGTCGGACCGCGTCCTCTGAAAGGAGACGAGGACCGCGTCGACGAACCGGGAGAGGATCCGATTCGCAAGGCCGGGTACCGCGTTCTGCTCGTGGATCAACGTGCGGATCGGGAGGAGCCTCCCCAGAACGGCCCCGAGGAAGACCGGTGCAAATGAGCTGTAGCTACCCATCCCGATCACGATCCGGGGGCGGAATCTGACGTATATCACAAGTGCCTCGAGGAATCCGAGGAGGAGCTGGAGAAAGGCGGAGACGTTCCCCAGCCATCCTCCCCTGACAAGCCCCCTCCCATGGATGGGGAAGAAGCGGACGTAGGGGTAGGAGGGGAGGAGGCGGGCCTCGATTCCACGCCGCGTCCCGGCGTAGGCGATCCTCACCGTCGGATCCTCCCGCCGGAGCCGCTCGATCAGGGCGAGGGCGGGGTAGAAATGCCCTCCCGTCCCTCCGCCGGCGATCAGGACCCTCATCGCCTCACCCCTTGGCGTGAGACGTTGAGGAGGACCCCGATCATGGCGAGGGTGACGAGGAGGGATGAGCCGCCGTTGCTGAAGAACGGGAGCGTCAGACCGGTCACCGGGAGGAGGCCGAGGGCGACACCGGCATTCAGGATGGTCTGAAACGCTATCGTGAATCCGATCCCGAGGGCGAGGAGCCGCCCGAGCCGATCCTCCGCCGTCTCGGCTATGACGAACGCGCGCCAGACGAGGAGGCCGATCAGCCCGAGAATCAGCACCGCACCGAAGAGACCGAGTTCCTCCGCCGCGACGGAGAAGATGAAGTCGTTGTGCGCCTGCGGGAGGTAGAAGAGCTTCGCCCGCGAGGCGCCGAGCCCCCGGCCGAACAGGCCACCGGAGCCGACGGCGATCAACGATTGGATCGTCTGATACCCGGATGATGTCCTGTAGGCGTGCGGATCGAGGAAGGAGATGATCCGGGCGAACCGGTAGGGGGCGAGCCGGATGGCGAGGAAGAGGAACGGGACGCTCCCAGCGACGATCAACGCCAGATGCTTGATCCTGGCGCCGGCGAGGAAGAGGAGGCCGACCGTCACTCCCCCGTAGACGAGGAGCATCCCGAGATCGGGCTGGTTGAGGACGACCGCCCCGATCAGCCCCAACACGACGATGAACGGGAGGATCCCCTCCGCGAACGAGCGGACCGCCTCCCCCTTCCTGGCGAGGGCGGAGGCGAGGTAGACGACGAGGGAGAACTTGAGAAACTCCGTCGGCTGGATCGCAAACGAGCCGATGTAGAGCCAGCGCCCCTCCCCGATCCCGAGCGGGAGGATCGTCAATACGGTGAGGGCAAACCCGGCGATGAACAGGGTATCGTTGACCCGGGCGAGGCGGTGATAGTCGAAGGCTGCGAAGAATACGAGGACGGCGAGGCCGGCCGCAGCGGCGATCAGCTGCTTCACAAGCATGTGCGCATCGCTTCCGTAATGACGGAGGGAGAACGGGGCGCTTGCGCTGTAGAGGATCAAAAGGCCGGAGAAAAGGAGGAAGAGCGTGATCGAAACCGCCTTTAGATCGAGTCGTCCGTCCACGCCTTCTCCCTCCTCACCGCCGTGCGATCCCGCACGACAACGGATACGTCAGATGTCCTGACAAAGGAAGGAACGGCGTTCTACAGGAGGGGCCTCTCGGTCATTAGAAAGAGGGACAACCGTCCCACGGGATCACCCCGGGTTCCCTTCCCCCGCCATCCGGGAGAAGCCAGGGAGCCCTTCCACATAGCGGGTGAATACATCCCCCCGCTCGGCGAAATCCCTGAACCTGTCGAAGCTCGAGCACGCAGGTGAGAAGAGGAGGGTATCCCCCGGCCGGGCGGCGTAGACCCCGATCGAGATACCCCGTTCGAGGTCGGCCGCCCGATCGATCTCGACCCCGGCGCGGGAGAAGATCGAGGAAAGCTCGTCCGCCGCCTCGCCGTAGGCGACGACCCTCCGGACACGATGAGCCTTCACCTCACGGGCGAGGGCATCGTAACCAGCCCCCTTCGAGCGGCCGCCGATGAGGAGGACGACGGGGCCGTCGACGGCGCGGAGGGCGGCGATCGCCGCTGCTGGGTTCGTCGACTTCGAATCGTCGATCACCCGGACCCCGCCCACCTCACCTATCACCTCGAGGCGGTGAGGGAGGGAGACGGCGCTCCTGACCGCATCCTCCAGGATCGAGGCGGGATCGAGATCGGGGAGGAGGGCCCTGGCAGCGGAGATCGCCGCCCGGAGGTTCTCCCGATTGTGAGGGGGTAACGACTCAAGATAGGGGGGGAGGGTGAACCTTTCCCTGTCGAAGAATATGCGCCGCCCTTCCCCGCGGTCGAAAGCAGGAGCGAGATCGGATGGGAGGATAGCGGCGTCGGCAGGGGTCTGACGGCGGAAGATCCTCCCCTTGGCAGCGGCGTACGCATCCATCGTCCCGTGCCGGGAGAGGTGGTCGGGGGCGAGGTTTAACAGGATGGCCACCTGCGGATGGAAATGGAGGCTCTGCTCGAGCTGGTAGCTGCTCACCTCGAGGACGACGGCGTCGGCCGATCCCGCCTGCTCGACGATCGATATCGCCGGGATACCGATGTTTCCGGCGACGACCACATCCTTCCCAGCCGATTCGAGGATCGCCCCGATCAGGGTGGCGACCGTGCTCTTCCCGTTCGTCCCGGTGACCGCAACGATCGGGGGATCGATCAGCGATCCGGCGAGGTCGATCTCGGAGACGACCGGAACCCCGCTCTTCCGCGCCTCATCGAGAGGCAGGATCCCGGGCGGGACGCCGGGGCTCAATACGAGAACGTCCGCATCAGCGAGGAAGGATGGGGTGTGCCCCCTCTCCTCGAATCGCACCCCGCGTTCGGCGAGCCAGCCCCGCTCAGAGGGGGTGAGGGATCGCGCCTCGCTTACGATCGGGGTGACCCCGCGGGAGAGGCTGAACTCGACGGCGGCCCTACCGGTCACGCCGAAGCCGATGATCCCGAGCCGCTCGACCCTCCGCCGCTCGAAGATGAGCCCCATCGTCACACCCTCTCCTCGAGGATCAGCTCCGCTGGATCCCTCCGTGCGAGGATCTCCTCCGCCGTCGCCCCCTTGAGTGCCCGCCGCGGGACGAGGCCGACGATCTCGCTCTCCACGACCTTGACGCCGTAGCGCTCAGCCTCATCCCTGACGAAGGCGAACGCGCGCGGGATCGGGGTCGCATCGACGTCGGTCAGGTTCATCGATACCTGAACGAGCCCACGGCTTTTAAGATAGAACGGGAGGGCCCTGACGCCGGGGAGGCCCCCTCCTTTCTCGCGGATCGCGGAGGCGATCCTCCGTCCGATCTCCAAATCGTCCGTATCGAGGAGGACGTTGTAGGCGACGAGGGGATCCCGTGCCCCGACCGCGACCGCCCCTCCCCGCGGATGGAGACGGGAAGGGCCGAAGTCCGGGGTCCACCCCGGGGTGCCGATCCGCTCGGTGAGCCCGCGAAGCCCTCCCTTGCGGATCGCTGGGAGATCGCGGCCTGCGGGCGAGGCGGCCCCGTAGAGGTAGACCGGTATCCCATGGCGGTTTGCGATCTCAGATCCGGCGCGGCGGGCGATGAGGACGGCCTCGTCGAGGGTCGAGCCGGCGAGCGGGACGAACGGAACGACATCGAGGGAGCCGACCCTGGGATGAACCCCGCGATGACGGCGAATATCGATCGCCTCGATCGCCGCCCCGGCGAGGGCGACGACCGCCTCGACCAGCCGGTCCGGCTCTCCCACGATCGTGAGTACGGAGCGGTTATGATCCGGATCGCTGTGGAGATCGAGCAGCCGGCAGCCGGACTCAACCACCGTCGAAGCGATCCTCTCTATCCTCTCTTTGGAGCGTCCCTCGCTTAGGTTCGGAACCGCTTCGATCACCGCGCAGAAGCCTTATCAGGTGGGATGAACAGGGAGATGAGGGCGAAGGCGACCGTCTCTCCGTCGACCGATGCCTCAACATTCGCCCGGAGGAGCCCGTTTTTGAACCGCTCGAGGCGCGCCTCGAGGCGGAGGCGATCACCCGGGATGACCTTCCGCCGGAAGCGCGCCTCCTCGACCCCGACGAGGTAGCCTCCACCCCTTCTCTCAAGGGAGAGGAACGCCGCCGCCTGCGCCATCGCCTCCAGGATCAACGTCCCGGGCATCACCGCCGGGAGCGGCTCGGGGAAGTGTCCCTGGAAGAACGGCTCGTCGATCGTCACGTTCTTGATCGCGACGATCCTTCCATCACCCTCCTCGATGATCCGGTCGATCATCAGGTAGGGGTAACGGAGCGGGAGGGCCTTCCTTATCCCCTCGATGTCGCGCATGGTGCGCCTAACCTAGAGGTAGGACGAGATCTCGCTCTTAACCGAGTCGGTGATATCGACGAGGGTCGCTGCGTTCCTATATATGATCACGTTTTTCTTCCGCAGGACGAGGTCGTAGCCGTTCTTCAGCGCGACCTTCTCCGCCGCCTGAACGATCTTCACCGTCGCCGCTTGCGTCAGAAGCTGGTCGAGCTGAGTGAACGCGTTCTTCACCTGCTCATACCGGCTCTGAAACTCGAGGGGGTCGATGACCCCCATCTTCGCCGTCGATACGAGATCCTTCATCTCGTCGATCAGCGGCTGTGCTTCCTCGCGGAGGCGCTGTAGATCGCTCTTTAAGTCAGCAAACCCATCCGAGGCGATCATCTTGTCGATCGTACCGATGTCGATCGTAAGCTGCGCGTCGAGGAGCTCGGCCTGCAGCTCGTTCATCTGCTTCTGATAATCGTCCTTGGAGATCGTGCTGTTCAAAAACTCCTGTTGGAGTTGAGCGATCTCATCCTGCTTGTCCTTCGCCCGCTGGCGGAGATCACTGACCGCATTCAGGAACACGGTGAACGCGTCCTCCGCATCGAGATAGGCGATCCTCAGCCCTCCGCCCGTCTGAAGTTCATCGACCTTCTTCTGAAGGGCGTTGAACGCGGCCTCATCGACTCCACCTCCACCCGGAACGGCGAACTGAACGATCAACGCCCCCAGGGCGAGGAGTACCGCTAAACCAGAGACTACCCAACCACTCCGAGACATCTCGTCCCTCCTTATGAATCGACCATTACGGCCAGATTATAGAGATCCGCACCGCGATCGTCACCCACTAGAACATCGGCCCGAAGCCGACGTCGAACCGCGGGATCCAGCTCATCTCGGGTCCGATGACCCAGATGAAATCCAAACGGAAGTAGAGCGATGCCGCATTTATCCCGATCTCGAGCCCGGTCGAAGCGAGGGCGTCATCGAGACAGACGGAATCGAGATCGACCCCGGCGTCGAAGAACGCTACGATCACCAATCCCTCGATCAGCTCCAGCCTCCCCTCAAAGTTGGAGATGAACATCCGTCCGACCGATCCCCCTTCAGCCCCGCGGACGGTCGTCTGTCCCCCGAGCTCGTAGGCGGCCATGGCGGGAAGATCCCCTCCGCTCCATCCGGCTTTGAACCTGATCCCGAAGGTCTTCCTCTTCCCTTGAAATAGCGGCGAGTAAATGGAGCTGAAATCGATCCATGTCGCATCGACCTTCGTGTACTCCCTCCCGGCGGCGAATCCACCCGCCTTCTCGATGCTCACGATCCGCCTGCTCCCTCCCGTTGGAAAGTAAGGATCGTCGACGCTGTCGTAGACGAGTGAGATCCCGATCGAATCGGTCGGGGTCCACCCTCCCACCTTCATCAGCCGTTCGGCCTCGTGCTTGTAGGTGAGGGAGAGGACGGTATAGTCAGCGACCGGATAGTCGAACGACATGCTTCCGCCGAGTGTCATGTAGGTACCGTCATCCGTCTCTTTCAGCTCGCGGTAGAGATCGAACCCGACGCGATCGAATCCCGGGAAGTAGGCGACGGTGCTGTAGCCGAGATCCCACGTGCTCGTCGTCGGTTCGGTCTCCACAAGGCCGCGGCTGTAACTGAGCGAGACATCCTGTCCGGTCCCCCATAGGTTCCTCTCCTCGATCGAGAGCTGACCGACGATCCCCCCGCTTTTCGGATCCAAGGCGAGCGACCCGTTCATCCCACCCAGGCGCTCCCTCTCCGTCACCACCACGGAGACGCGGACGCCGTCATCCCCCCACTCGGGGAGGATGTTCACCGAGCCGAAGTAGCGGAGGGAGTTGAGATTCTGATGGGCAACCTGAAGGGCATGCCTCGTGAGGATCTGGCCGGTCTTCAGACCGAGGTTTCGCATGATCACGTAGTCGTGCGTCCGGGTGTTACCGGAGAGGAGGATCTGGCCGATCTCCCCCTCCTCAACGCCGACCCGGAGGGTCCCCTCCTCGATGCCGAGGACTGAGAAACGGACCATTATGTAACCCGACTCATAATACAGGTCATACAGATTGGAGAGGACGCGGAGGAAGGCGTAGTTGTCGAGCGGTTCGGACGGGATCGGTCCCAACGCGGCCTGAGCCACCCCTTGCGGGAACCACGTGACCCCGGTAAGCTCGATCCTCTCCACCGACACCGGCGCATCGAGGAGATGCCGCTCGGTCAGCTTCCATGAGAGGATCACCGAATCCGGAGTCGGTCCTCCCTTGGGGACGACGTTGACATCGGTGAAATAGACGCTCCCCCGCAGGCGGGCAAGGACGCGCTGAAGATCGCTCTGCTGCAGGGGCTCGCCGAGCGGGATGTCGATCATCTCCTCTGCGACGGAGACGGGGACCGTCTCCAACCCCTCGATCCGGTTCCCGGCTATTAACACCTCGACGAACTCGATCGAGAGGGTCTCGCCAATCGCCACATCGCCGACCGTAACGAGGATGTATCCCCGATCGTTGTACTCGGATATGACGTCGTTCAGGGCGGATTTGAGCGAGTTTCGATTGAGGACCTCCCTCTTCTTTACACCGTCCTGACGAAGGATCTGACGGATCTTGGAGGTCGGCATCACCGGAAGTTCGAACAGCTTGATCCCGAAGAGCTCGTACGACTTCTTGTTTACGTTCCCCTTGATCTCGATCTTCCGAACGACCGGGTTTTCGACAACCCGGAACACGACCACCCCATCGTCGACGCGCGGGACGACCTCGCTGAACCAACCGAGATCGAATATCGCCTGGGAAGCCTCCTTCAGGTCGGATTCAGTAACCTCGTCCCCGACCTCAAACCCGATCGCATCGACGACATCCCTCTGCCGTATCTCCACGAGCCCCTCGACCTCTATCCCGGTCACCTTCACGGGAAAATCCGTCGCCAATGCCGAAACGGCGAGGCAGATCAGGGCGATGAACAGAACCCCTCCCGCGAACCGCTTCCTCATACGCTCCCTCCTCTTATGAGCTTAAAAGCAAAAACCACTATACCATAAAACCGGATCCGGCCTCATCCGCCCTCGAATCGAGCGGATCAAAAAATACCAGCCAAATATGTTTTTTTCGTGAACGGTCGATCCATCACCCGCCGAGGTCAGCGGCGGCGGTCCGGTACTGGATCGCCTCGGCGACGTGCGCCGCCTCAATCCTCTCCTTAGCCTCGAGGTCGGCGATCGTCCGCGCCACGCGGAGGATCCGAACGTGCGCCCGTGCACTCAGCGAGAACCGGGCGACCGCCCGCTTCAAGATCGAACTGGCCTCCTCGTCTAGCGTGCAGTACCTGCGCACCCCGGCCGAATCGAGCTGAGCATTGGAGAAGACCCCGGGCTCGCCCCTCATCCGTTCCCATTGTATCCGCCTCGCTGCTGCCACGCGAGAGCGGACCGACATCGACGACTCTCCCCTGCTGGCTCCGAACAGATCGTCGATCGGGAGGCGGGGGACCTCGACGAAGATATCGATCCGGTCGAGGAACGGGCCGGAGAGCCTCTTTCGGTAGCGCTGCACGTCGCTGAGCGAACAAGTACACGGACGGACCGGATCGCCGAGGAATCCGCACGGGCACGGGTTCATCGCCGCCACGAGCATGAACGACGCCGGATAGCGGACGGATACGCCGGCGCGCGAGATGAGTATCGCGCGATCCTCGAGCGGCTGGCGGAGGGTCTCGAGGACGCGGCGATCGAACTCGGGGAGCTCATCGAGGAAGAGGACGCCGTGATGGGCGAGGGTTATCTCCCCCGGGCCGGGGAGGGTGTGTCCCCCTCCGACCATCCCGGCGTACGATATCGTGTGATGCGGGGCGCGGAACGGCCGGCGGACGACGAGGGATCCCCCCCGTTCCAGGAGGCCGGCGATGCTGTAGATCCGCGTCACCTCAAGCGCCTCGTCGAGGGTGAGGGGAGGGAGGAGCTCGGGGAGACAGCGGGCGAGGAGGCTCTTCCCCGCCCCGGGAGGCCCGATCATCAGCAGATTGTGCCCGCCGGCGGCGGCAACCTCTAGGGCCCGCTTCGCCTGCGCTTGGCCGCGGATCTCGGCGATGTCGTTTTTGATCGTCTCCGGCTCCCCTGCGAGAAGGGGGTGCGGATCGCAGGCGAGCGGAGGGATATCCTCCTCCCCACGGAGGAAGCGGACGAGCTCGCCGAGTGTCCGCACCGGGTAGACGGAGATCCCATCGACGAGGGCGGCCTCGGCCCCGTTCTCCTCAGGGACGACGACCTTGGCGATCCCTCCCTCCGCCGCTCCGATGGCGATCGGTAGGACGCCGGGGACGCCGTGGACCTCACCGTTCAGGGCGAGCTCGCCGACGAGGAGGAGCCGCTCGCGCGGCGCGGGGAGCTGGCCGGAGGCGATCAGGATCGCCGCCGCGATCGGGAGGTCGAACCCCGCCCCCTCCTTCCGGAGATCGGCCGGGGCGAGGTTCGCCGTGATCCGACCGGACGGGAAGGAGAGCCCCGCGTTCTTGATCGCGCTTCGGATCCGGTCGCGGCTCTCGGATACCTCCTTCTCCGGGAGGCCGACGACCTGAAACGCGGGAAGGCCGTCTGCGATATCGCATTGGACCTCGATCAGCCGCGCCTCAATCCCGAGGACGGCTCCGCTCACAAGCCGGGCGAACATCGCTCAATCGACCCTGAACGCATCCTTGTACAGCCGGACCGATTCACCGACAAACGCAACCACATCGAACCTTGCGGGAAGCTGCGCCCCTGTCTGCTGGATGAACATCCGGGCTGCCGATACAAGCCTCCCCTGCTTCACCGGATCGACCGCCGCCTCCGGTCCGCCGAACCGTCCGCTCGCGCGCGCCTTCACCTCAACAAAGACGAGGACATCCCGATCGCGGGCGACGATGTCGATCTCCCCGAACCGGCACCGCCAGTTCCGCGCCACGATCTCGTATCCCAGATCCTTCAAGTATCGGCAGGCCCTCTCCTCGGCCTCGCCACCCGTCAGTCCCATACCCTGTATCGTCTGTTATAATACCTTCCACGACGCTCCGCGTTCAACCCTCACCGATTGCGGGTATCGAACCGGAACGGTATAATCGACCGTCAACGAGTGATGAATGAGGAATGAATGGGAACGGTCCTGAGGAACATCCGACCGATCACCGGTCGACCCCGTACGCTTCACGCCCGTATCGAAGGGAAGGTCTTTACGGAGGTGTCAAACCGGGAGATCGCACCGAAACCGGGTGAGCCGGTCATCGATGGAGCGGGGAAGCTCGCGTTTTCGGGGTTTGTAAACGCGCACACGCACCTGGCGATGGTCATACTCCGGGGTCTGGCCGACGACGTCCCATTAAACGTATGGCTGAACGAGTACATCTGGCCGATCGAGCGCTCCCTCAAGCCGGAGGACGTCTACTGGGGGACCCTCCTTGCGATCGCCGAGGCGATCCGGGGGGGGACGACGGGGGTCGCCGACATGTACTTCCACACCGATCAGGTCGGCCGCGCCGTGGAAGAGAGCGGGATCCGCGCCGTCCTCTCCTACGGGCTGATCGCCGATTCACTCGATGACAAAGGGAGATCGGAGCTCGCCGCTGCGACGGACGCGGTCAGGCGGTGGAACGGAGTGGACGACGGGAGGATAAAGGGAGCGATCAGCCCTCACGCCGTCTACACGTGCGGGAAGGACGTCTGGAGGAGGGCGATCGAGGAGGCGGAGAGGCTCGACGTCCCGATCCACACCCACCTCTCCGAATCGCAACAAGAGGTCGAGGGATGGAGGAGGAGGACGGGGTTGAGCCCGGTCGAATACCTCGATTCGCTCGGAGTGTTCCACGTCAGGACGCTCGCCGCCCACTGCGTCCACGTCGACGAGAAGGAGATGGAGATCCTCGCCGAACGGGGGGTAAGCGTCGCCCACTGCCCGAAGAGCAACGCAAAGCTGGGGAACGGGATCGCACCGGTGAACCGGATGCGCGAGCTCGGGATCAACGTGGCGATCGGGACGGACGGGGCCGCGTCGAACAACCGGCTCGACATGCTCGAGGAGCTCCGCTGCGCCCTTTTCCTCCAGCGGGCGCGAGAAGGGGACCCGATGCGACCATCGGCGGCCGATGCACTCGCGATGGCGACCGACGCCGGGAGGGAGGCCCTTTCCCTCCCCTCGGGAGAGATGAAGGTGGGCGAGAGGGCGGACCTCGTCCTGATCGACGCCGAGGGGTTGAGCGCCACCCCGCAGCACGATCCGACGGCGACGATCGTCTACGCAGCAGGATCGGCGGAGGTCACCGACGTGATCGTCGACGGCCGACCGCTCATGAGGAACGGAGAGCTCCTCACGATCGATGAGGAGAAGGCAAAATCGGAGGTAACCCGCCTGCTTCGCAGGCTGAAAGGCTGATCAACCCCGCCTGGGTCGGTGGGATCACCCCTACTCGGACGGGGAAAGGAGAGAGGATGGGACTGTCAGTAGAGAGGAAGTCGGAGATCATCAGGGAGTTTCAAAAGGGAGAAAAGGACACCGGTTCTGCGGCCGTTCAGGTCGCTATCCTGACCGAACGGATCAGGGAGCTGACCGAGCACTTGGGAGTGCATAAGAAGGACTTCAGCGCACAGCGCGGGCTGCGGAAGATGGTCGGCCAACGGCGCCGCCTGTTGAAGTACATCAAGCGGCGCGACTTAACAGCCTATCGAGAGCTAATAGAGAAATTAGGAATCAGAGGAGTTTAGATCACACATGTATATTCGTGAAAATATCCAGTTCAATGGGAAAGAACTCGCCCTGGAGACGGGGCAGATCGCCCGGCAGGCGGATGGGGCGGTCCTGGCAACCTACGGTGACACGCATGTCCTCGTCACCGCCGTTACGGCAGAACCACGGGAAGACATAGATTACTTCCCGTTGCGCGTCGATTACGAAGAGAGGTTTTATGCGAGCGGGAAGATCCCGGGAGGATTCTTCAAGCGGGAGGGGAGGCCGAGCGATGTCGCCGTCCTGAGCGGGAGGATGATCGATCGCCCGATCCGCCCCCTCTTCCCGAAGGGGTACAAGGACGAGGTGCAGATCGTCGCCACCGTCCTATCGGCCGAGCCGGACTGCCCCCCGAACGTCCTGGCGATCATCGGGGCGTCGGCGGCGCTGATGCTCTCGGATGCGCCGTTCAACGGCCCGATCGCCGGCGTGAAAGTGGGGAGGAAGGACGGGAGGTTCGTCGTCAACCCGGATGCCGAGACGCTCGAGACAAGCGGGGTCGACATCACCGTCGCCGGGACGAAGGAGACGGTGACAATGGTCGAGGGGATGATGGACGAGCTCTCCGAATCCGAGGTGGTGGAGGCGATCGACGTCGCCCACCGGGCGATCCGCGAGCTGATCGCCCTGCAGGAGCGGTTCGTCGCCCGCGTCAATCCGAGGAAGAAGGAGTTCGTGGAGAAACCGGAGGACCGCGAGCTGATCGAACGGATCAGGACGATTGTCTGGAGCGGATTCTCCGATCTTCACGCCCTCAGCTCGAAGCAGGCACGGAGCGATCGCGTCGACGAGCTGAAGAAGGAGGCGGTCGAGCGGCTCGTCCCGGCCGGGCTGAACGTGGAGGAGGCGGCGGCGCAGGCGAAGAACGTGGAGGAGGCGGTCGAGTCGCTCCTCAAGGATTACATGCGCGAACAGATCCTCGAGCGCGGCCTCAGGCTCGACGGACGGAGGCCGGAGGAGATCCGGCCGGTCAGCTGCCGGGTCGGCGTCCTCCCGCGGACGCACGGATCGGCGCTGTTCACCCGCGGAGAGACGCAGAGCCTCGGGATCGTCACCCTCGGCGCAACCCGGACCGACGAGCAGATCATCGACCAGATGATGTACGACGGGAGGAAGCGGTTTATGCTCCACTACAACTTCCCGCCGTACTCGGTCGGGGAGGTCGGGCGGCTAGGGTCCCCGAGTCGGCGCTCGATCGGGCACGGTTATCTCGCCGAGAACTCGCTCCGCTGCGTCATGCCGAGTGAGGAGGAGTTCCCGTACGTCGTCCGCGTCGTGTCGGAGATCCTCGAGTCGAACGGCTCGTCGTCGATGGCGACCGTGTGCAGCGCGTCGCTGGCGATGATGGACGCCGGCGTCCCGATCAAGAAGGCGGTCGCAGGGATCGCCATGGGGATGATCGAGGACCCGGATTCCGGCCGCCGCGTCATCCTGACCGACATCCAAGGGGCTGAGGACCACTACGGAGACATGGACTTCAAGGTCGTCGGGACGAGGGACGGGGTCACCGGATTCCAGCTCGACGTCAAGGTCGGAGGGATCGACAGCGCGACGATGCGCGACGCCCTCGAACAGGCGCGGCGGGCGCGGCTCGCCATCCTCGACGAGATGGACCGGACGATCCCCGAACCGCGGCGCGAGCTCTCCCCTTACGCCCCGAAGCTCGTCACGATAACGATCCCGATCGAGAAGATCGGGCTCGTCATCGGACCGGGTGGGAAGATGATCCGGCAGATCATCGAGGAGACCGGGGCCGAGATCGACATCCACGACGACGGAACGATCAAGATAGCCGGGCCGAACGAGGAATCGGTCGCCGCCGCCCGGAAGTGGATCGAGGACATGACCGAGGAGCTCGAGGTCGGGAGCAGGTTCAAGACCCACGTCACCCGCGTCGTCGACTTCGGCGCCTTCGTCGAGCTGAAGAACGGGAGCGAGGGGCTGGTCCACGTCTCGAACCTCGCCCCGGGCTACGTGGAGAACGTCCGCGACATCGTCAAGCCGGGGGACGAGATCACAATCGAGGTGATCGGCGAGGACAAGATGGGCCGGCCCGACCTCCGCCGCGTCGCAGAAGAGGGGGAGGAGGCCCCCCGGGATGCCGGGCCGAGGCGGCCGCACAAGGAGCGCGGAGGTCGGAGGGAGGAGCATCGGCCGAAAGAGGAGCGCCCGCAGGCGGCCCCGACGATCAAGGCGGGAGATATCGTGGAGGGGACGGTGACGAACACGACCGACTACGGCGCGTTCGTCGAACTCGCCCCGGATGTCACCGGCCTGATCCACATATCCGCCCTGTCCGACGACTACGTCCGTCGGGTCACCGACGTCGTCCGGCCGGGGGATCGGGTGAAGGTCGAGGTCGTGAACGTCGACGAACGCGGCCGGTACAAGCTCCGCCGGATCATCCCCGAATCGGAGCGGGCGAAGGCGAAGGAGGAGAAGGAGCGCGAACCGGCCCCGGAGAAGGAAGCGGAGGAGGAGCCGGCAGGGTTCGAGGATCGGTGGTAATCGACCGGCTATACGAGCGGGCATACGCAGCGACGCGCCAGGACGGATTCCGGGTCCTCGTTGAGGAGGTCCCGGGATCCCGTTCGGTCAGCATCAGCGTTTGGGTGAAGGTCGGCTCGCGCGACGACCCGGCTGATGCACCCGGCCTCGCGCATTTCCTCGAGCATCTCCTGTTCAAGGGGACGACGAGCCGCGATTCCGAGGCGATCTCGCGGGAGATCGACGCGGTCGGGGGGCATCTGAACGGGGCGACCGGGAAGGAGGCGACGTTCTACTACGCCGACCTCCCGGCCGAGGGGATGCCGGTCGCCATCGATCTACTGAGCGACCTCGTCCTCCACCCGGCGCTCGACCCAGAGAAGATCGAGCTCGAGCGGACGGTCGTCCTCGAGGAGATCCGCGGTCACGAGGACGATCCCGAGGAATCGGCGTTCGACCGGTTCGCCGCCTCCCTGTGGGAGGGTGAACACCCCCTATCCCGGCCGATACTCGGCTCGAGCAACGCCATCGCCCGGGTCGGGCGGGAGGAGATCGCGGAGCACCACCTGCTCCACTACCGTCCGGGGAGGATGGTCCTCGTCGCCTGCGGGGCCCTCGATCACACGAATGTCTTCGAGGCAGCCGACCGACTCTTCCCCCTGGATCGGGATCCGCCCGGCTCCGGGCCGGTCCGCACCCCTCCCCTCCTCCGCCCCGGGCGTTGGCATCACGAGCGGCCGACCGCTCAGACGCACATCTACCTTGGCCTCCCCGGCCCGAAGGCGAAAGACGACGACCGACTCCCGCTCGAGGTGGCGAACGCCGTCCTCGGTGATGGGACGGGATCGCGCTTGTTCCGCGCGATCAGGGAGAACCGCGGCCTCGCCTACGCCGTCGGCAGCGGTGTCAGCCGGTACACCGACGGTGGCTTCTGGCTGACGTACGCCGCCGTCGCCCCACCGGTCGCCAAGAGGGTGATCGACCTGATCCGAGGCGAGCTCCTCTTGCTGAAGAAGACCCTGAAGGACGATGAGATCGCGCTCGCCAAGGCGAGGCTCCGCGGCTCGTTCATCCTCGGGCTTGAATCGAACGCGACCCGCGCCGCCCGGCTCGGGTCGGCGGCGATCGAAGGGAGGGAGATCCTCTCCCCGGACGAGATCCTCACCAAGCTCGATCGGATCGGGGAAGACGACATCGCCCGCGTCCTATCCAGGTTCAACCGGCCGGAGATGATGAACCTCGCCACCGTCGGGCCGTCCGTTGAGCTTCCGGACGCTCCGGCATAGAATGAATCCATAATGACTATAACAAGCGCCATATACCCGGGGAGCTTCGATCCGATAACCTACGGGCACATCGATATCGTCCGCCGGGCGAAGAAGCTGTTCGCGCGCCTCCTCATCGCGATCGTCGCCAACCCGAACAAGAAGACCCTATTCACGATCGAGGAGCGGGTGGCGATCACGAAGGCGGCCCTCGCGGAGGTCGGGCTCAACGGGATCGAGGTGATCTCCTACGACGGCCTCCTCGTCAATTGCGCCGAGGAGCACGGGGTGAACGCGATCGTCCGCGGGCTGCGGGCGAACTCGGACTTCGACTACGAGTTCCAGATGGCCCTGACCAACCGCGATCTCGCCCCCCAGTTCGAGAGCGTCTTCTTCATGACGGCGGGTAAGTACAGCTTCCTCTCCTCGTCGATCGTCAAGGAGGTCTGCTCCTACGGCGGGGACGTATCGGCGTTCGTTCCGGATAGCGTGAGGAAGGCGCTCGAGGAGAAGCTCGCAACCGAGCGCTCGCGCAGATCCGCTTCCTAGGGGAGGCTCACTCCTCCTCGATGAAGAGCGGAATCCCGCTCAGCTCGATCATAAGGGTCCCATCGACGGTCGAGGCGACGGTTTCGTCCCCGAACGGATCCGTGATCCTCACCCGAGAGAGACGCAACGGGAGCACGACAGCGACCGGCGAAGCGAGGGCAGCGTCGTACGGATCGGCGCCGTCATCCCTGCGCCAGGCCACGTATATCGGGCTCGGACGATTGTGTGCGATCACCTCGTAGAGGTAGACCCGATCGTCGCCGACGTCGATCCGCTCGACCGTGGAGACGCCCCCCAACTTCTCGACCATCAGCTTGTAGACGTAATATCCTGGTAGGGGCTGAAAATCGTTGGTCATCAGCCGCATCCGCCCGAAGATCGGGTCGACCCCAGGCGAGCGGAGGTTCCACCACCAGACGGCCTCCACCCCGGAGGCGAGGATGATCACGTTCCGCTCGATGATGTCAGCGGCGTGCATCAGGGTGTAGATCTCATCCTGGCTCGGATCGTCCGGGAAGTAGAACGGCCAGAACTTCGGGTTGATCTGATCGCGATGCTCCTGGAGGAACGCGGTGAAACATCCCTTGGCGCTTTTCCCCAAGCAGGACTCGCTGAGATGGGCGAGGAACGCCTTGAACAGGCCGTGGCCGTTCTGGTACATCGTGCGGGGATCGGGGCCTCCTTGTTCGGTCGATACGATCGGCCTCTCGTAAACGTAGGAGCGCATCCGCTCCCTGAACCAGCCGACACGGGGGGGATCGTGTAGGGGTCGTCGTACAGCCGGAGGTCGAGGGCGTCGAAATAGCAAGAGGCGTTTTTTAAGAAGTAATCGAAGAAATCGGCGTTCGTCGGCTCGCCCGCCGCGGTGAAGTTCCCGTTCTGGTTGCACCCGATCACGATCGCATCCGGGAGGACCGACTTCACCGCCTCGTAGAAGATCCGCTGCATCTCGACGTAGGCCTCGGGGGAGTCGGCCGGGAAGTGAGGGAACGGCGAGGCCGGCTCCGTGTCCCGCTGCCAGTATTTGATTCCACCGCTTCCCTTCTCCTTCACCCGCTCGGCCACAGCGGTGATGAACGCCCGGTAGTGCTCGGCGCAGTCTGTGCGACAGCCGGACCGCCCGTACGGACAATCGCCAAGCGGACTCCCCTTGCACGGGCCCTGCTCCTCCGTGCACCAGCCGGAGGTGAACAGGTTGATCAACCCCTGATCGTCCGGGCCGAGCTGGGAGAGGTACTGATCGAGGTCGGTGAAATCGTAGATCCCGGGCTCCGGTTCGAGCTTGTCCCAATAGAACGAGACCTTGGTCCGGGAGAGGGAAAGATCATGGATGTAGTCCATGAAGTGGTCGAGGTTGTCCGATCCCTCCCCGTACGCCACCCCGAACGGAGAGGGAGAAGCGGCCATTCCCCCCGGCGATGACAGGCCGAGGAGCACCAGGGCAATCAGAACGATACCGGCCTTGGGCGAGATATCCTTCACCGTCAATTCAGATCGAGCCCGACGATAACCGGGTCGTGATCCGAGGAGCGGTACGGATCGGGGCTGTACAGGGAATCGATCTGATCCTCGGACTTGTACGCGCTCTCGTACCCGAGGACCGGCGGCTCGTCGGCGTTGATGTGCCAGACCGCAGCACCGGCAACCTGACCGGTCAGGGTCGATGAAGCGAGGGCGTGGTCGAGACAGCCGGCCTCCTCCCGATACACGTAGGTGTAGGCTTCAACCCCGACGTACTCGGCGATCAGATCGGTGTAGCCGGCATCGCGGATCGTAGCGATCGGGTCCTCATTCGAATAGGCGTTCAGGTCGCCGACGATCAACACGTCCGGATCGTCGCTTCCGGTCGGATCGGTTTCGATCCAGGAGAGGGTCGCCTCGACCGCCTCGGTCCGGTTCCTGTTCCAGCACCCCTGCCCGTCCCCCTGATCGCGGTCGGGGCCGTGGGCGCGGCTCGGGCTCTTCGACTTAAGGTGAGCGACCACGATCGTGAACTCCTCCCCGCTCGACAGCTCGACGAACGTCTGGGCGAGCGGAGGGCGGTTCATCTCGGGGAGGCGATCGGTCGAAAGGACGGCCGGATCCCCGACAGGGGCG
>CAZGRE010000007.1:46669-47784 GCA_964528085.1 uncultured Thermotogae bacterium
CAGGGGCGGCGGCGTTCATCCCGGCAACGAGCTGAGATATCGCGCTTCCCGGCCCGAACCCGTCGTTCTCGACCTCAGCGAGGCCGATCACGTCCGCATGGAACCCGAGGAGCGCAGCGACGAGCTTGGCGTGCTGACGCTCGAAGTCGGCGAACGTCTTCGCCCCGCGTGTGGTGGGGAACCCCCTCCCGTCGCCGTCGCCGTTGAAGTAGTTCTCCACATTGAATCCGGCGACGCGAATCCTCCCACCCACCTGCGGGGGCTCGCTCGAGCGCGGGTTGCTCGCGACGAATCTAGGGATCACCGTCGGCTCGACCATGTACAGGTCGCTGATCGTCGTTAAGACCCCTTCGAGGCCGCGCACCGTGTACCCATCGCGGATCGTGTTCGTCGCTGAAAGGCGTGGGGGCGGGTAGACGATCGGATCGGGGTTCTGAAGCGAGATCCCATCGTCGAGGATCACCATGTTGCGGGCGTTCTCCGCCATGCAGGCCACGGCCTCGGCTCCAGGGGAGGCAAGCTGGGTCGCGCAGTAGAGCCGCCCGTTCGACAGGGTGACCTCACCGTAACGGCCGAGGGAATAGGTGTCGGTGACGGTCAGCTCCTGCGGAAAATAGACGAGCATCCCCTCCACTCGCTCGAGCCAACCATCATCAGGGAATGGAAGGATGACCTCGACCGGGCTCGGAAGCTCCCCCCTCCCGCACGCGAGGACATCCGAGACGTCCTTCAGCTCGGTCAGTCCCTTGTACTCGCTCACCTTTCCGGTCACGCATACGAGCTCACCGACGTCGACATCCGAGCCTCCGTCCGGATCGTAGACGAAGATCCCCTCAGAGGTCTCAGGATCGGAGTCGGCGTCGCGATCCTCCTCCTGGACGAAGTATCCGTTCAACCCTCCCGGGCCAGTGAAGTCGGCGACGACGACCCCGGATACGGTGACCGTCTCCCCGACGAGCGGGCTTCGATCACCCCTCCCCTGCACCGCGGAGATCAGCGTCACCTCCGTTCCGCAGGGCGGGATCCTCCGCTCCGATACGAGTCCGACGGCGAGAACCCCGAGGAGGCAGGCGACGATCACCCATATCAATATCCTGTTCATCCGATCCCCTCCG
>CAZGRE010000008.1:0-43164 GCA_964528085.1 uncultured Thermotogae bacterium
AAAGATTGAGATTCCAACCGAAGAAAGAGGAGCCGCATCCGACGGGCTTCCGACGCCAGCAACGATCGTTGCCATAAATCAAGTTTGCGCGACCAAGAGGTAGAAATCCAGTCAGAGACGGCGGGCTTCCCGTCCTTTGCTTAACACTACTGAAGGGAAGCGGTGCAAGGCTGTAAATGCTATACTGGATCGTGTAAACAGGCAGCGAGGTTGAAACGCCGACGTCTGCCGGCTGTATGTCTGAAAACCGGGCGGGCCGCGGCGGTAAAGGAGGAAGCAGTGAGACGACTTATACTTGCAGTGGGATTCATCTGTGTTCTTCTCTCAGCCCTCGTCATCGGAGCCCCTCAGCTGGCGAGAACAACGGTGACGAACCCGACGAGCGGGGCTAGCCTCGCCGTGCGAGCGTTCTACCCATCCGACGGGGCCAGGAACCTTCCGGCCGTCGTCCTCGTTCCCGGCGGAGCGGGGGACTCAACCTCGTTCACCAAGCCCCGGGCGAACGGGATCTCGCAGGTCGACCAGTTCTTGGACGCCGGTTTCGTCGTCGTCGTCTTCGATCCGGACGGCCGCGGTCTGAGCGGGGGGATCGATGATGATGATGGGTTCATTCAGCAGGACGGCCTCGCCGCGGTGATCGAATACGCCGCATCCCTCCCTAGGGTCGATCCCCAGCGGATCGTCCTCGTCTCCTACTCCTACGGGGTGACGATGGCGACCGGCGCGCTCGCCCGTCATCCCGACCTTCCGGTCCTGTTCTACATCGACTGGGAGGGACCGGCCGACCGAAACGACACCGGCGGCTGCGACGAGGCCCACTTGGGCCATCTGCAAGGGCACCCCTGCGACGATGAGGACTACTGGAGTGAGCGGGAGGCAGCGGCGTTCGCAAAGGAGATCGCCGTCCCCTACCAGCGCGTTCAATCGGCGAAGGACCACGTCCAGCCGGACGTAGACCATGCCATCCTAATGATAAACAACGCAACGGCGAGCGAGTACGGAGGGAGCGGTATCTCCTCCTGGACGAGGCTGAACGACCTGACTCCGAACGCGGTCTACTCGTTCGATGATCCCCCATCGCTCCCGGGGCGGATCCCCGATCCGACTGCCGTCATCATCGACTATGCAAAGGAACTCCTCGACCTCTTCTCCCCGAGCGCAACGGCAGAACCGGTCCTCCTGTTCGGAATCGGGATGCACATCGAGCCGATGGGCTCGCAGGTGAGCGGTATAGCGCTCGCAGCTGGAGCGAGCCCTAAGATGAGCGATCCGAGGAAGCCAGACTACAACCGGAGGACGGATTTCGAGCGCGCCGCTTTGAGCATCCTTCAAATCGCCGATATCGTCGAACGGCACGGAGGGCTCCTCACGGTGCAAGCCCAGTCGCCGTTCACCACCGCTGCTGTCAAGTCCGAAAACCCGATCCTCTCAGAGCTTGAGAGCCGGGGGCACGAGATTGCCCTGCATTTTCACGAAGACGCCCATCTGGGGAAGGATCCCGAGTCGCTTCCACCCTCGGTTTGGACGGCGGTGATGGAGGAGGAGATCGGCTACATCCACGCCGCCGGCGTCGAGGGGGAGATCCGCTTCTGGAGTGGGGGAAACCTCTACCCACATCTCTTGGAGGCTGCAAGCGGGGCGGGGCTCGACATAAACGGCGACTGGAAGAATCCGAATACCCAGACGACCGACCCTTCCCTCAGCGGGGTGAATCCATGGCGGCCGGCCGGAGGGCCGAGCGCGACCGATCTCACCTCCTTTTCGGCGCACGATCCGAACGGGCCGATCGTCTTCCTCCCAGAAGGGGCCGTCGACCCTGAGAAGTTCGCGAGTAAGCGGGAGATCATCGCCGAAGAAGGGGACGAAGGCTGGCTTGCAGTCCTCGCCGACCAGGTGAAGCGGTCGCTCGAAGCCGCTCGGTCCGACCGGGTGAACGTCTGCCACTTCACGATCCATCCGGGGGAGCTGATCGGCGATCCGAAGGACCCGTTCGCCGCCCTCGACTGGTTCCTGACCGAGGTGATCGACCCTCTCGTCGCCGCCGGCCGGATCCGTTGGGCGACCTATTCCGAGATGGCGGACGCGTACATCTCCTGGGAGGAGGAGAACCCGGGGGTGGATCCCCGGTAAACTAGCCGCGTGAAGAGCCTGATCCTTCTCGGATTCATCGGAAGCCTCGCCGCCGGCCTCGCCACAGGGGTCGGGGCTCTGCCGGTCCTGTTCGTCAAGCGGCCGTCCAAGCGCTACCTAGATCTGATGCTCGGGTTCGCCGCCGGGGTGATGCTCGCCGCGAGCGTCTTCAGCCTCCTCATCCCAGCGATCGACGAGGGAGGGGTCTGGACCGCCCTCGGCGGGCTCCTCCTCGGGGCGGCAAGCCTCCATCTGATCGATCGGTCCGTCCCTCACGAGCACTTCGTCCGCGGGCACGAGGGGCCGAGCTCGAGGCTGCGGAAGATCTGGCTGTTCATCATCGCGATCACGATCCACAACTTCCCAGAGGGGCTCGCCGTCGGTATCGGGTTTGGAGGGGGGACGCTCGGCCCGGCGATCGCCCTCGCGGTCGGAATAGGGCTACAGAACATGCCGGAGGGGCTCGCCGTGGCGCTCCCCCTCGTCGGAGAGGGCTACTCCAGAGGCCGGGCTCTCCTGTACGCCACCCTGACCGGCCTCGTTGAACCGATAGGAGGGGTCCTCGGAGTCTCCCTCATGTTGGTCGCACGACCACTTTTACCGTGGGGTCTCGCCTTCGCCGCCGGGGCGATGATCTTCGTCATATCCGACGAGATCATCCCCGAGAGCCACCGGAGCGGCCACGAGCGGCTGGCGACGTTCGGGGTGATGATCGGCTTCTCGGTGATGATGCTCCTCGATGTTCTACTCGGCTAATAATCAGCCAGCGTCCCTCATCGGGATCAGCTTATCCATCCCGCCGCATCCCCCGATATATCGAAACTCGGTCTTAGTGTAGAAGGGGCGCTCACACCGCTCTGTGAGACAGGAGCTCTCCGTGCTCACCCCATAGCGGGGGAGGTATTCTCCCCTCTCTTCAAGTGCACGCGCTACATAGTAATCCGGGCGTATGAAGTGGAGCCACTGGAGAACCGCCTTCTGAACCCGGTCAGCGGTGTATCCCTTCACTTGGATGAGATAGGCGGACAACCCCCATACGCTCCGAGAGAGATTACATACACAGCAGCAGGTACTCATAGGAAATTCATCGCAGCACGGAGCGACGAGGGGGGAGAGGGCGTCTTCTCGTACCTTGACCTGGGCGGTGGAAAGATCGATGGCATTGTACCAGTCGATAAACTGCTGTGTGTTTCTAAACGATAGAGGAATCCGATAGTCAGTCGTCTCTCCCCGGTCAGGTACTATCTCCGCCCACATGCGTTCTACCCGACCGACCGATGCCGTAGGCGCACCTGGCTCTTCCTTTCCACATCCTACTACAATCAGCAAACCACCCAGCACTAGAGGGACAAGAAAGAGGCTTTTGCGCACCATTCCTCCTTAGAAGCTCCATCGCAGCCGCATACCCCACCCCCCGTGGGGTGCTCCTATCCTACAGCATGAAACCACCCTTGTCGAGAGGGGAGGGATCCGTGCAGGTTGAGGGGGTACACATGATCGTTGCGTGCAACGTCGGCTGGGCCGACAATCATCTGCTATGAGGATCCTTCCCAGGAGACGAGGATGGACGATCAGCCCTGTAATAGCCGCCTTGCTCGCCGCCGGGCTGTTCGGGCTGAGCGCACCGTTGGCGAAGCTCTTACTGGGAACGATCGATCCTTTGCCGCTCGCCTCGCTCCTCTACCTCGGAGCCGGATTGGGCCTCGCCGGCTATATCCTTGTGGCTAGGATCTTCGTGAAGCGTCCGAGCGAGGAGGCGCGTCTTGAACGCGGGGATCTTCCCTGGCTTGCAGGGGCGACCCTCTCAGGGGGGGTGATCGCCCCGATACTCCTCCTCTACGGGCTGCGGACGACCCCGGCGGCGACGGCATCCCTCATTTTGACCTTCGAAATCGTCGCCACCGGGTTGATAGCCGCAACCGTGTTCGGCGAGTTCATCGGAAGATGGACCTGGGGCGCGATCCTCACGGTAAGCGGTGGAACCGTCCTCCTCACCCTTCGACCCGGTGCGAGTTGGGAGATATCGCCCGGAGCAGCCCTGATCGTCGTCGCCTGCGTCCTGTGGGGCCTCGACAACAACCTGACGCGGCACATCTCATTGAGGGACCCGAAGCGGATCGTCCTGATCAAGGGACTGGCAGCCGGTGGAGTCTCGCTGGCGCTGGCGCTAGGACTCCACAAACCGTTCCCTGAAGGCTCAGGGATCCTCCTCGGCCTCCTTCTCGGGAGCCTGAGCTACGGGATCAGCATCGCCCTGTTCGTCCGAGCCTTGAGGGGCCTGGGAGCGGCTCGCACCGGAGCACTGTTCGGGACGGCCCCGTTCATCGGTGCTGCGGTCTCGTTTGCCCTTTTCCGGGAGCTTCCCCCCGTAACCTTCTTCATATCCCTCCCCCTCCTCGCGATCGGGGCAGGGATCCTGTTCCGCGAACCTCACGCGCACGTGCATTCCCATCTGCCGCTGATGCATACCCACGCCCATACTCACACAGACGGCCATCATGCCCACCCCCACCGGGATCCGATCACGCGCCATTCGCACCGCCATACCCACACAGACCTCAGGCACAGCCATCCGCACCGGCCGGATACCCATCACCGCCACAGGCACACCCCCGCCGGAGGGGACGGATCCCAAGACCCTGAAGCTTGAAACAGCCGTAGAACCCTCTAGAAGTGCTTCAGGTACTTGAGGGTCTCGAGCATCTCCTCGACCTTCTCTTCTCCCTTCCCCTCCTCGATCGCCTCGCGGACGCAGTGCTTCATATGAGCATCGGAGAGGGCGTAAGCAATCTTGGAGAGGGATGCCTGCACCGCTGCGATCTGCTTCAGGATGTCGGTGCAGTACTCCTCTCCCTCCACCATCCTCTCCACCGCGGAGAGGTGACCGACCGCTGTTCGGAGCCGTTGGAGGATCGTCCCCTTCAGCTTCGGCTCGAACCCAAGGCTCCCTTTTTTCATCGTGTGAATCTCCTTTACCCCAGGTGGGGTGGGGTAACAATACCGGTTTCATTCCAACTTGTCAATCGCCGAAGGACTGAGTTGACATGCTTCCCAAAATGTGTTATTGTTTCGGTGGCCCACCCGGGGTGGGGTGGGCTAAAAGGAGCCGATATGCACGTATACGGGATGATGGAATACGGCGGTTGGATGTTCCTCTGGTGGATCGGGGGTCTATTCCTCCTCGGCGCTGTGATCTACACCGCGGTCCGCCTCGGATCAAGGGGCCCACGCCGGGAGGACTGCTACCACGATCCTTACGCCTGCGACCGTCGGAGGGACGGGGACCGCTACCACCGGAACGACGATCGATATAGGGGTGATGACCGGTGAATGAGCACGCAGGGCACGACCATGGTGGGCACGATCCCCACGCCGGCCACGATCATCATGAAATGATGGAGAAGGACTTCCGGAGGAGGTTCTTCTTCGTGGCGACCATCACCCTCCCCGTTCTCGCCCTCTCCCCGACGGTCCAGGGGTGGCTCGGGTTCAGCGCGACCTTCCCCGGCGCACGTTACCTTCTCTTCCTCCTGGCGACCCTGATCACGGTCTACGGAACCTGGCCGTTCTACAAGGGGGCGGTGAAGGCGCTGAAGCGGCGGGTCCTCGATATGTCGGTCCTGGTGAGCATCGCCGTCTCAGCCGGTTATCTCTTCTCGGTCGGGGCGACGTTCGCCTTCCAGGCGGTCGACTTCTACTGGGAGATCTCGACCCTGGTCGCGGTCCTCCTCCTCGGCCACTGGCTGGAGATGCGGGCGGTGCGGGGGACGACGGGGGCGCTCCGCGAGCTCCTGAAGCTGATCCCGCAGACAGCCCATCGACTGAACGGCGATGCGGTCGAGGACGTCCCAACGGAGGCCCTCTCCGTCGGCGATCTCATCCTCGTCAGGCCGGGGGAGCAGCTCCCGGTCGACGGTGAGGTGGTCGAGGGGGAGAGCTCGCTGAACGAAGCGATGGTCACCGGCGAGTCGAAACCGGTCGATAAGCGAGCGGGCGATACGGTGATCGGCGGAACGATAAACGGCGAGGGGGCGCTCAAAGTGCGGGCGACGAAGGTCGGTGAGGATACGGCGTTGGCGCAGATTGTGCGCTTGGTCCGGGAGGCACAGGACTCGAAACCACCGGTTCAGCGGCTCGCCGACCGGGCGGCCCACTGGCTGACGATCATCGCTGTCGGGGTGGGGTTGGCGACGTTCCTGTTCTGGTTTTTCCTTGGGAATCAGCCGTTCGTCTTCGCCCTTACGCTGGCGATCACCGTACTCGTCATCGCCTGCCCGCACGCCCTCGGCCTCGCCATCCCGGTGGTGACGACGATCTCCACCACCCTGGGGGCGAAACACGGGATGCTGGTCAGGAACGCTCACGCCGTTGAGACGGCCCGGAGGATCACGACTGTGATCTTCGACAAGACCGGTACCCTCACGCGGGGTGAGTTCGGGGTGACCGAGGTGATCTCATTTTCGGACAAGAAGGAGGATGAGATCCTCTCGCGGGTCGCCGCGATCGAGCGCTCCTCTGAACACACGATCGCCCAAGGGATCGTCCGCTCGGCCGAAGAGCAGGGGATCGACCTCCCTCACGTCGCCGGTGTGCAGGCCCTACCCGGAAAAGGGGTACGGGGAGAGATCGCTGGAGCGCAGATCCACGTGGGAAACCGCGCCCTGATGGAGGAGATAGGGGGAGCGATCCCGGACGATCCCCGCCTCTCGCAGCTGGAAGGGGAAGGGAAGACGGTCGTCTTCGCTGCGGAGAAAGGAACGGTCATCGGCGCGGTCGCGCTCGCCGACCTGATCCGCGAGGAATCGAGGGAGGCGGTGGCGGCCCTGAAGGAGAGCGGGATCCAGGTCGCTATCCTCACCGGCGATTCCAAGCCGGTCGCCGACTGGGTGGGACGCGAACTCAGCCTGGACCTCGTATTTGCCGAAGTGAAACCCGAAGAGAAGTCAATGAAGGTGAAGGAACTCCAGCAGAAAGGAGAGGTCGTCGCCATGGTGGGGGACGGGATCAACGATGCCCCCGCCCTGGTGCAGGCCGACGTGGGAATCGCCATCGGTGCGGGAACGAACGTGGCAATCGAGTCGGCGGACGTCGTCCTGGTTAAGGACGACCCGCGCGACGTCGCCCGCCTCATCCGCCTCTCCCGCGCGACGATGCGGAAGATGCGACAGAACCTCGTCTGGGCGACCGGGTACAACGCGGTCGCCATCCCGGCCGCTGCCGGGGTCTTCCAGCCGTTCGGGTTCGTCCTCGAGCCGCAGTGGGGGGCGCTGATCATGGCCGCAAGCACGATCATCGTGGCGGTGAACGCGATCTCCCTCCGGCGGGTCCGCCTCACCGCTCCCGCTCGCAACGGCGAGTGATATCCATGAAAGGAGATGAATCATGGAAAAGACCGATTATGCGTTCCGAACCGTCGTCGATCTCCCCTACAAAGAGGCATTGAGGCTGGTCAAGGAGGGGCTCAACCGGGAAGGGTTCGGCGTCCTCACCGAGGTCGACGTCAAGAAGGTGTTGGGTGAGAAACTGGACGTTCAGTTTCGACAGTACTCGATCATCGGAGCGTGCAACCCGCCCCTATCGCACCGGGCATTCACAAAGGACCTCGACGCAGGTCTCGTCCTGCCGTGCAACGTGACCGTCTACGAGGATGATGATCGAAGCGTGGTTACGATCGCCGATCCGGTTGTGATGATAGCAGTCCTCCGCAACCCGAACCTCGATGAGGTGGCGCGCGAAGCACGGGAGAAGCTGAAGCGGGTCATCGAGCGGCTGGAGGGGGAAAGTCCGGCCTGACCCTTATTAATTTCACCGTTCGAAAGGGATTGAAGGGAGGCGCTTCCTTTAGTATGATACAAATATAAGCAAATGTTTATCGATGAGGGGTTCACCACTATGAACGACCGGTCGCAGGAGGAACGGAGGATAAAGCTGAAAGGGGTGACGTGCGCCTCGTGCGCCCTCGACCTGGAGGCGGCCCTCCACCGGGAGGGGTACGAATCCGCGTCGATCAGCCTCGCCACCGGCGAGCTCTCCCTCCGGGGGGACCTGGAGCGGGCGAAGCGCGTGATCAAGCGGCTCGAGCCCGAGGTGGAGTTCATCGCGCCGGGTGAGGTCAAGGGTCGCCGTCGGCCGCTCTATTACATCGTCCCAGCGATCCTCCTCTTCCTCGCCGGGATCGTCCTCCGCTACATACATCCGATCGGCGGGGTCGCCGTGACCCTTCCCCTCTTCGCAGCGGCGTACGTACTCGTCGGATGGCGGGTGATAAGAAGGGCCGCCTCGAACCTGATCCACGGCAGGCTCCTCGACGAGAACCTCCTTCTCGTGATCGCCACCGCCGGGGCGTTCGCCATCCGGGAATACCCGGAGGCGGCAGGGGTGATGCTCTTCTACTCTGTCGGGGAGTACTTCCAGGACCTTGCGGTCGGAAAGGCGCGCTCATCCATCGAGTCGCTCCTCTCCCTCAAGGTTGACCGCGCGCACCGCGTCTCGGACGACGGCACGGTCGACGTCCCGCTGGAGGAGGTGTCAGTCGGGGATGTGATCGCCGTCCGGCCCGGGGAGCGAATCCCGCTCGACGGGGTCGTCGTCTCCGGGCGGACTACCCTCGACACCTCAGCCCTGACCGGGGAGAGCGTCCCGCGTCGGGCCGGCCCGGGGGAGGATGTCCTCTCCGGGATGCTCAACTTAAGCGGCCTCCTTCAGGTGGAGGTGAAAAAACCGGTGGGCGAGTCGACCCTCACCCGGATCCTCGAGCTGGTGGAGATGGCCGGGGCGAGGAAGGCGGCGACGGAACGGTTCATCACCCGGTTCGCCCGGGTCTACACGCCGGCGGTCGTCGGGCTGGCACTCGTCATCGGTCTGATCCCTCCGCTCCTCGGCTGGGGATCGTTCCACACCTGGGGATACCGGGCGCTCGTCCTGCTCGTTATCTCGTGCCCGTGCGCGCTCGTCCTGTCGATCCCGCTCGGCTACTTTGGTGGGATCGGGAGGGCGTCCAAACAAGGCGTTCTCGTGAAGGGGTCGAACTTCCTCGACGCCCTCGCCAGGGTGGAGATCGTCGCGTTCGACAAGACCGGGACGCTGACGGAGGGGGAGTTTAAGGTGACCAGCGTCGTGCCGGCAGACGGCTGGAGCAAGGATGATCTCCTCCGGCTCGCGGCATGGGCGGAGGAGGGGTCGAACCACCCGATCGCGACGGCGATCAAGGCGGCCTACTCCGGAGCCCGATCCACTGCACCCGCTGCCTCCTCCGAGGAAATCCCCGGGGAGGGGGTCACCGTCAAAATCGACGGGAAACGGGTCATCGTCGGGAACGACCGGCTGCTTCACCGCTTTGAGATCCCACATACAACCTGCAAAGTTCCCGGGACCGTCGCCCACGTCGCGGTGGGCAGCGACTACGCTGGCTATCTCGTCATCGCCGATGCCGTGAAGGAGGACGCCCCTGCCGCCGTCCGGAGGCTGAAGACCCTTGGGGTGAGGAAGGTGGTCCTCGTCACCGGGGACAGCCCCGGGGTTGCGGCCGCCGTCGCCGAACAGGTAGGGGCCGACGACTGGTACGCCGGCCTCCTTCCGGAAGGGAAGGTCGATGTGATCGAGTCCCTGGCACGCGAAAACCGGCCGGGGGCGAAGCTGGCGTTCGTCGGAGATGGGATAAACGATGCCCCGGTGATCGCGCGGGCGGACCTCGGGATCGCGATGGGCGGGCTGGGGAGCGACGCCGCGATCGAGACCGCGGATGTGGTGATCATGGACGACCGCCCGTCCAAGCTGGCCGACGGGATCCTCACCGCCCGGAGGACGAAGCGGATCGTCTGGCAGAACATCGTCTTCGCCCTCGGGGTGAAGGTCTCGTTCATCGGGTTGGGGATCGTTGGAAAAGCGACGATGTGGGAGGCGGTATTCGCCGATGTCGGAGTCGCGCTGATCGCCGTTTTAAACGCGATGCGGATCCTGAGAAACGACCGAACTACAAAGGAGGAAACATGAGAAACGTCGGATTGATAGTTCTTTTCATCGTGCTCGGAATCGGAATGGCCGTAGCGGCCTCTCCACAGATAAGCGTCGATGAACCGGTCTACGATTTCGGAGAGATACTGGAAGGGCTGGCCGTCGTCCATACCTTTGTCCTGCAGAACATCGGAGAGGAGCCGCTCGTGATCGAGGACGTCCACGTAAGCTGCGGGTGCACGACGACTTCGCTCACTAAGTCGACCCTCGATCCGGGGGAGTCGGTCGAGCTCGGGGTGACGTTCGACTCGGCCGGCTTCAGCGGGAAGATCGTAAAGAACATCACCATCGAATCGAACGACCCCGCCACCCCAAAGCTCGTACTCAAGCTGACCGGAACGGTGAAACGTTCGGAGAGGTACCACATCGCAGTGAGCGACCTGAACTATCTGTTCTATCTCCTGATCGACCTGCGGACACCCCAGGAATACGAAGACTCACACATTCTCGGAGCGATCAACGTCCCGTACGACGAGCTCGTCGATTGGACTGATCGTCTCCCGAAGGGGGTATTGATCATCCTCTACGACGAGGACGGGACCCTCTCCGATCAGGCGGCGCAATTCCTGAACGAGAACGGCTTCCCCGAGGCGAGGAGCCTCCTCGGCGGGCTGATCGAATGGAGGAGGCAGTTCAAGGAGAAGTTCATCTACTGACTTCATTCAATACGTTCAGTACTCCGGCCTGAGGCCGAACTCGGCCGCTTCGATCCACTCCGCCGGCCGGTCGAAGTATTCGGCGAGGCCGCTCACCAGGAGGTAGTGCCTGAGCTCCTGCTCGGCGAGGAGGGAAAAGAGCTCCCTCTCCTTCGGGTCGGCGGTCTCCTTCCGTTTTTCCACGTAGAAGGTCCGCGTGGCGCTCTCGATCTCCATCGCCTCCTGCAGGATCCCACGCATCGAGGCGTCCTCCGAGACCGCCTCCTTACCCTCCTTCACCCCCCCTTCGATGATCCCGCGCACATCCTCAGAGAGGAGGGATCTCTCGAGCCTCCCGTACACCCCGCCCTTCAACTCCTTCAGCGCCGCGGCGTGGCGTGACTCCTCCTTCGCAAGGAGCGCGAGGATCCTTTTAGAGCTCGGGTCCCTCACCCGGCCGGCCGCCTCCTCATAGAAGGAACGAGCCCGTTCCTCCATTTCTATCGCTCCGTCGAGCAGCGCCACGATCCCCCCTTCCTGATCCGACTCAGAGGCTCCGTTCGGCGACCATTATGTCGATCCGATCGGAGAGGTCCTCGGCGCGATCCGACAATTCGACGAGATCCTCGATGAAATCGCGAAGCTGGAGCTTCCGCGCCAGTTCGATATCCATCTTGAACACGGTCTTAAGCGCCTCCCTCTCCAAGCGATCGACCTTCCCTTCGAGGATTTCGATCTCCTTCGTGTGGGTGAGGGCGCTCGTCGGCCTACGAAACAGGGCGTGAAGGGCGTTCTTGACCTCCTCCCTTATCTTCTCCGTCTCGGCTGCGATCCCTTCGATATAGGGGGTGATCTCCTCCGGTATGGCGATCCTCTCGAGGATGAGGGTATCGAGGGTCGCCTCTCCCGAGTTGGCGAGCCGATCGACCTGTTCGATGATCTCGAGTATGTCCCGGCGCGATGCGGCGAGGAGGGCGCCGGAGAGGAGCTCAACCTCCACCTCACGCCGGATGTCATCGGCCCGCCCTTCGGCCTCGTGCGTCTTGAACGCCAGCTCCTTCGCCTTCTCGATGTCCTTCTCGACCACGTACGCCATCAACGACTCGTGAAACGAAACGAGCGCGGCATCGACCTGGCGGAGGTGGCGGAGGACGAGCTCCTCGATCTTCTTCCCTTTCCTAAAGAACACGATCCCTCCTCGATAGATTGGCTCGCAGCTAGAATAGGCTCGGACTCAGCCGGCGTCAAGAATCGTCCGTTCCGTGAGGGAAAAGGTGTAAGCACTCACCGGAGGCGACCGGGATGATCCCGAGCGGCCCCTCCACGATGAGCCTCCCCTCATCGTCGATCCCACGGGCAAGGCCGATGATCGGATCATCCCTGAGGCCGCGGTAGACCGAAACGCGAGCCCCGATCGTCAGACAGCGGGCCCGATAAGCGGCCAAGAGATCGCTTTCCTTCCGTTCCACGAGAAGCTCCTCTCCAATCGCCTCAAGGAGTCGATCGCGATCGATGGCGATGCCGTGTGCCGCGGTAGAAGTGCTCCCCGGAATCGGCGAGGCAAGGAGGTTTATCCCGATTCCGACAAGCGCGATTGAACCGACCGTCTCTATGATCATCCCCCCGAGCTTCTCCTTACCGATCAGGACGTCATTCGGCCACTTGAGCCCGGCCTCGATCCCGAACCGATCGAGTGCGGAGAGGACCGAGACCCCCGCCTTGATCGGAAGGAGCCTCCGGTTCTCGAGGATGAACGTCGCATACAGCCCCCCTACCGGGGAGGACCACTCCCGCCCGAACCTCCCCCTCCCTGCGGTCTGGGAGTCGGAGACGACCAGATCCCCTACCCGAGCGAGCCGATCCGCGAGGAGGCTCCGCGCAACGTCTTGGGTCGAACCGACCGTCCGGAACCGATGTACCTTCCCGCTCATCCGCCTGAAAGGACCGGGAACGTGTCGGCGGCGTGCGGCATGACAAGGGCACGAAAGCCATCGCCGAACCGATCGCGGGCGATCCGAATGACATCCTGCAAGTCCTTAATCGGCGTGAGGAAGAATCGCTCGACGAGCCGATCATCCATCTCGGAATAGAGGTGGATCGAAGCACGGTTAAGATCGCGGGCGAGGTAGACCGCCTTATGCCCGCCGAGCCTGAACCCCTCCTCGTTGAAGATCTCAAGGACGTCCGCCGGGGAGCGGCTCCGCATGATCCAATCGGTGAAGGTGGCGTTCCCTACCCCATCGGGGCAGGCAGCGACGAGGACGACCATCCCCCCTTCCCGCACCGCCCGCATCGCGTTGTAGGCCCCTTTGTACGCCTGATAGAGATCGATGTCCTTCGGGTGCCCACCGACCGAGGCGATCACCAGATCGGCAGGACCTTCAAGAGGGACTTGGAAGCGTTCGTCCCAGAACGCACGCCCTTCCGCGTGTGCCGCCTCTGCCTCGCCGACGACGACCTTAGCCACACCTTCATCCGAACCGAAGATGACGTCGACGATGAAATCGAGGTTGACCATCCCCGCCGCCTCGACCATCTCCTCGCTCACCGGGTTCCCGGAGT
Source organism: uncultured Thermotogae bacterium (assembly GCA_964528085.1). Lineage (GTDB taxonomy): Bacteria > Bipolaricaulota > Bipolaricaulia > UBA7950 > UBA9294 > B2-G16. The sequence continues at coordinate 13,341 of CAZGRE010000008.1, forward strand.
AGACGCACCCCTCGCTCCGCGGGGAGATCATCCGTGCGTGGTTCGCCTCGATCGTCTCCCTCCCGGCGACGCCGGGGAGGATGTTTTTCCTCCCGCCTGAATAACCGGCGTAATAGTGCATCCCGATGTGGCCGATGCTCACTACGTGCTCTGCCTCGACGACGAGGCGGTTGAGGAGTATCGGATTCCCGCGCGAGCTCTCCCCCACCTCGACGAGATCGGAATCGCAATCGTGGATGACGACCCGGAACCGGTCCCTCATCCCGCCGAGGATCGAATCGAGCTCGTCATCCCGCGGAGGCCTGTGTATCCCGGTGGCGACGAGGATGGTGACATCCTCAGGGGAGACCCTCCCTTCGATACGCTCCCAGATCAGCTCGAGGATCTCACCCGTAGGGGTCGGCCGGGTGTGATCGTTGACGATGAAGACGGTCTTCTCCCCGGGGCTGAAGATCGAGCGGGGATCAGGGATGCCGATCGGATCCTCCCAAGCGCGGGAAAAGAGATCGGGAAGGGGATGAGATGGGGTGACCCTCCCCTCCAACACCGATACGAGGTTCGCCGATGGAATCTCGATCCCGACCGAACCCCTACCATAGGGGAGCGAAGAGTGAACCGATGAACCTTCCATGACCCCGCGATTCTAGCCTGGGCCCGACCGACTACCAACCTTGCGCGAAAAGACCGGCCGGGCTACGCTCTTCCCGCTTCGAAGGGAGGAGTATGCGAAGGCTATACCTCACGTCGGAATCGGTGACCGAGGGGCATCCCGACAAGATCGCGGATCGGATCTCTGATGCCGTCCTTGATGCGATCCTCGCCGAGGATGAGGATGCGCACGTGGCGTGCGAGACGTTCCTCACCACCGGGCTCGTCCTCGTCGGGGGGGAGATCTCGACCGAGACGTACGTCGACATCGACCGGATCGCCCGGCGGGTGATAAAGGAGGTCGGCTACCACCAGGCGGACTACGGGTTCAACTATCGCGACTGCGCTGTGATCTCCACGATCCACTCCCAGTCACCGGACATCGCCGCGGCGGTGGAGCGAGCGAGTAACGATCGCGATGCGATCGGGGCCGGCGACCAGGGGATCATGTACGGGTACGCCTGCACCGGGACCCCTGAGCTGATGCCCCTCCCGATCACCCTCGCCCATCGCCTCACCCGCCGGCTCGCCGCGGTGCGGAAGGATGGGACCCTCCCCTATCTCCGGCCGGACGGGAAGTCGCAGGTGACGATCGAGTACGAGGACTCAAGGCCCATGAGGGCGAAGGCGGTCCTCCTCGCCGCCCAGCACGACCCGGAGATCGACCCCGATTTGTTGCGCGACGAGCTGGTCGAGCACGTTATCCGGCCGGTGATGGAGGGGTGGATCGACGAGGATACCGAGATCCTCGTCAACTCATCCGGGAGGTTTGTCGTCGGCGGCCCGGCGGCGGACACCGGGATGACCGGGCGGAAGATCATCGTCGACACCTACGGGGGCTACGGCTCGCATGGGGGCGGGGCGTTCTCCGGGAAGGACCCGACGAAGGTCGACCGTTCCGGCTCGTACATGGCCCGTTACGTGGCGAAGAATATCGTCGCCGCCGGCCTCGCGTCCGAGGTGGAGATCCAGATCGCCTACGCGATCGGGCTTGCCGCCCCACTGGCGGTGAACGTCGATACCTACGGGACCGGTACCTACCCGGACGATTCCCTGCGCGAGGCAGTACGGAGGGTGTTCGACTTCCGGCCCGGCGCGATCATCGACCGGCTCGACCTCTCCCGCCCGATCTACGAGCCGTTCTCCTGCTACGGCCACTTCGGGAGGACCGACGTCCCCTCACCGTGGGAGGAGACCGACCGGATCGAGGACCTCAAGCGAGCCCTCGGCTAGCCCTACTCGATCCGGAGGGTGTATACGCCGTCGAGCGCCGAGATCGCCGATGCGATGCTGGCAACATCGACCGAACCGCGGTGACGGATGCGGAACCTGAGGGCGATCCTCTCCTTCTCATCCCTCATCTCCCAGCCGGCAAGATGGACGCGCATCGACCTATCGGAACGAAGATCGTAGACGGCGGAGAGGACCTCAGCCTCAGCCTCCGGCCTCACCTCCACGACGAGTTGATGCCGGACGGCGCTCGGGATCCGCTGCTCGATCCGATCCATCACTGTCAGGACGATCAGCCCGATCACCATACCTCCGGTGGCGAGGATGTACAGGCCTTCGCCGGCGGCGATCCCGAGGGCACCGACGAACCAGATCGATGCGGCCGTCGTCAGGCCGAAGATCCAATCCCCTGTCCTGAGGATCGTCCCCGCCCCCAAGAAGCCGATCCCGGTGATGATCCCGGCGGCAAGCCGCCCCGGATCAACCCGGACGACGTCGCCCCAGAGCCCGCCGGGAGAGGGGAGAATCCGGGCGGTGAGGGCGAAGGTGACCATCACCAGCGCCGCCCCGGTCCCGACGAGGAGGTGGGTCCGCAGGCCGGCGGGCCGGCCGTGAAGCTCCCTCTCGACCCCGATCACCCCGGCGAGTACAGCGGCGACGAGAACACGTATGAGGATGGTCCATTCCTCCATGCTAACCTCCTAGAGAAGCGCCTTCTCCTCCACCTTGCGGACGATCATCCCGATCAGCTCATCGAGCGGCATCGCGCCCAGATCCTCACCGCTCCGCAGGCGGACCGCCACGGTGGCGGTTTCCATCTCCCTGTCGCCGACGACGAGCATGTAGGGGACCTTAGCCATCTGCGCCTCCCTGATCTTGGCGTTCATCCGACCGGATGAGTCGTCGACCTCGGCGCGGAGGCCGGCCGCCCTCATCGCATCGGCGACGCTGTGGGCGTAGCCGTTGTGTCGATCGGAGATCGGGATCACCACCGCCTGCACCGGAGCGAGCCAGACCGGGAACGCGCCGGCATAATGCTCGACCAAGATCCCGAAGAAGCGCTCGATGCTCCCGAGGAGGGCGCGATGGATCATGAACGGTCGGTGCGGCTTCCCGTCCTCGCCGATGTAGGTCATGTCGAACCGGCCGGGGAGGTTGAAGTCGAACTGGATCGTCGTGCACTGCCAGGCCCGGCCGAGGGCGTCCTTCACCTTGATGTCGATCTTCGGGCCGTAGAAGACGGCCTCCCCCTCCATCCGCTCGTAGGAGATGTCGCGGGCGCGAAGCGCCTCGACGAGCGACGCCTCCGCCATCTCCCACATCTCATCCTCCCCGGCGTACTTCTCCGGATGATCCGGATCGCGGACGGAGAGCTCGATTCTGAACTCATCAAACCCGAACCCGCGCAACAGGTTCAGGCTGAAGTCGAGGACGCGGAGGATCTCATCCTCGACCTGATCCGGGGTGCAGAAGATGTGCGCATCGTCCTGCGTGAACCCGCGGACGCGGAGGAGACCGTGGAGGGTCCCGCTCCGCTCGTAGCGGTAGACCGTCCCGAGCTCGGCCCAGCGGAGCGGGAGGTCGCGATAGGAGCGGGTCCGCGACTTGTAGATCATGATGTGGAACGGGCAGTTCATCGGCTTGATGTAGTAGTCCTGCCCGTCGATGTCCATCGGAGCGTACATCCCCTCCCGGTAGAAGTCGAGATGCCCTGAGACCTCCCACAGGTGGGCGCGGCCGATGTGAGGGGTGAACAGGATCTCATATCCCCCCTCGAAGTGGAGCTTCCGCCAGTAATCCTCGATCAGAACGCGGACCCTCCCCCCCTTCGGGTGCCAATAGGCGAGCCCTGCCCCTGCCTCCTCGTGGAAGCTGACGAGGTCGAGCCTCTGGATCAGCCGGCGGTGGTCGCGGGCCTCGATCTCGGCGAGCCGGGCGAGATGGGCATCGAGATCCTCCTTTCTGGCCCACGCCGTCCCATAGATCCGCTGGAGCATCGGACGACGCTCGTCACCGCGCCAATAGGCCCCGGCGACCGAGAGGAGCTTCACAGCCTTCCGGTTCACCCGCCCGGTCGAGGGGAGGTGCGGGCCGCGGCAGAGGTCGGAGAACTCCCCCTGCTCGTAGAAGGTGACCGTCTCACCCTCGATCTCGTCCAGAAGCTCGAGCTTGTAGACCTCGCCTTCCTCCTCGAGGAGGGATCGCGCCTCCTTCTTGCTCAGCTCCTTGCGGACGATCGGGAGGTCCTCCTCGATGATCCGGACCATCTCCTCGGTGATCCTCCCGAGGTCCTCCTCGTTTAGGGGGGAGGGGAGGTCGAAGTCGTAGTAGAACCCGTCCTTGATCGCAGGTCCGATGGCGAGCTTCGCGTCCGGGTAGAGCCTCTTCACCGCTTGGGCCATGACGTGTGCGCTCGTGTGGCGGATCACCTCGAGGGCGTCCGGGGAATCGGGCGTGACGAGCGTGAGGGTGCAGTCCTCGGTCAGAAGATCACGCAGGTCATGCAGCTTCCCGTCGACGTACGCACAGACCGCGTCCTTGGCGAGACGCGGACCGATCGCCGCGGCGACCGCGAGGATCGAGATACCGGGCTCGAACTCGCGGACCGACCCATCCGGCAAAGAGACGTGGATCATCGCAGCTCCTCCTTCGCAAAAGAATAGCCCATCTTAACAGGAAGCGGCTCTGAGGTACACGGGAGGCCTCCTGCGCGAGAGTCGCGTAGAGGGTTCCGAAAGCAAAAAGTAGCGCCGCCTCCGGCTAGAGGATGTACCGGGAGAGGTCGGGATCCTCGACGATCCCGGATAGCCGCTCGTGGACGTAGGCGGCGTCGATCACGACCGTCTCACCCCGACGGCGATCGGCATCGAACGATATGTCCTCCATCAGCTTCTCCATCACGGTCGTCAGCCTCCGCGCCCCGATGTTCTCGGTCGTCTGGTTCAACTGATAGGCGATCTGTGCGATCTCGGCGATCGCGTCCTCCTCGAACCGGATCGTCACCCCTTCGGTCGCAAGCAGGGCCTCGTACTGGGTCACGAGCGCGTCCTTCGGCTCGCGGAGGATCCGCTTGAAGTCCTCAGCCGTCAGGCTGTCGAGCTCGACGCGGATCGGTAGGCGTCCTTGGAGCTCGGGGATCAGATCGGACGGGGCTGACATGGTGAACGCCCCGGCGGCGATGAACAGGATGTTCTCCGTGCTGACCGCACCGTAACGCGTCCGCACCGTCGTCCCCTCGAGGAGGGGGAGGAGATCGCGCTGCACCCCCTGCCGCGAGACACCCGGCCCGCCGGTCTCCTTCCTCCCTCCGGCTGCGATCTTGTCGATCTCATCGAGGAATATGATCCCCATCTCCTCGGCGAGCCGGAGCCCCTCCTGCCGAACCTCGTCCATGTTGATCAGGCTGTCGACCACCTGCTCGAACAGGATCGGCCGCGCCTCGCGGATCCGCATCCTCCTCCGCTTCCGTGACGGGGGGAGGAGGCCGGAGAGGACATCCCCCATGTCGATCCCCATCTGGTCGACCCCGTCCTGAGAGAAGACCTCGATGTGAGGGATCACCTGCTCCTCGACCGTGATCTCGATGTAGCGCTCCTCGAGCTCACCTGCCTCGAGCTTCCTCCGGAGCTTCTCCCGCGTGTGCTCCACGCTCTCCTCACGCTCCGATCCCTCGGTAGGTGGAGGGAGGAGGGCATCGAGGATCCTCTCCGTCACGAGGTCCTCCGCCTCGTCCTCGACCCGGATTATCTCCTCCTCGCGGACCATGTCGATCGCGATGTCGACGAGGTCGCGGATCATCGACTCGACGTCCCGGCCGACATAACCGACCTCGGTGAACTTCGTCGCCTCGACCTTGACAAACGGACAGCTCGTCAGGCGGGCGAGCCTCCGGGAGATCTCGGTCTTCCCGACCCCGGTCGGACCGATCATCAGGATGTTCTTCGGCTTTATCTCGTCGCGAATCTCGCCGGGGACGTACTGTCGGCGCATCCTGTTCCGGAGCGCGATCGCCACCGACCGCTTCGCCTCCTTCTGCCCGACGATGTACTTGTCGAGCTCCTCGACGATCTGGCGGGGGGTGAGCCCGGCCAGCCTCTCATCACGCACTTCCAATATCCCGGCCATATCCTTACCAGTCTATCTCCTCCACCGAGATCTCGGTGTTCGTGTAGATGTCGATATCGGCAGCGATCCTGAGCGACCGCTCCGCCACCTCCCGGAGGGGAATCTCTGCATCCGCCGAGAGCAGGGCGCGGGCGGCGGCGAGGGCGTACGCCCCACCGGATCCGATCCCGATCACCCCTTCGTCCGGCTCGAGGACGTCCCCCGCCCCGGAGATCAGAAGGAGACCCTCCTCGCTCGTCACGACCATCGTCGCCTCAAGATGGCGAAGGACCCGGTCCGTCCGCCATTCCTTCGTCAGCTCGACCGCGGCGCGGCGGAGCTGACCGTCGTACTTCTTCAGCTTCCCCTCGAACTTGTCGAGGAGGGAGAGACAGTCGGCCGTCGCCCCGGCGAACCCGACGATCACCCGATCGTCGAAAAGCCGGTAGATCTTCCGCGTGTTGTGCTTGATGACGGTCGTATCGAGGGTCGCCTGACCGTCGCTTGCGACGACCGCCCGTCGTGCCTCCTCCGAGTGAATAGCAAGGATCGTGGTAGCTCGAATCTTCATCGTAGGGGATTCATTCTAGTCGGTCTCTCGAGCGGTATCAATCATCCGAAAGTTCCTTCTTTCCTCCGACCTCGATCTTGATCCTCCGGACGAGGACCCGGCCGGAGAGCTCGTTCAGCCGGTGCATGATCCGCTCAGACCGGAGGCGGAGCTCACACCCGGCGGCCGAGGATGAGGCCCGGACGTGAAGGGTCCCTTCCTTTAAGAAAAGGGCCTCGGATGAGCGGGAGAGGCGCTCACCCACAGCCTCCGGCCAAAGGAGGACCGGAGCCTGCGCGCGAAACTCCTCAAGGAGGTTCAGCCGGCGAAAGACCTCTTCTATTTCTTTTTTATTCATAATAAGAAGTAGCTGTAGTAGGCGTCGCTTCGGTGGATAACCCCGGAACGCAATACTGAGCGGGTGGATAGGCCCTTTCGTTTCCTGTGGCATCCCTGTGGGAATTGGGGCTCTCCCTGTGGAGAAAACCTGGGGAATGTTTTTCAACAACGTTTTTCCACCGGAATCCGGGTTCGGTCAACACCTTCTCCCCAGGGTTTTCTACTGGCCCGGCAGCGTGTATCTCGCCCCGAGCGCCTCCTTGATCTCGCTTATCTCCGCTCGGAGGAGGGGGGTCTCGTCGAGGAGGGTCTTCACCTTCATGTAGGAATGCATGATCGTCGTGTGATCCCTGTTTCCAAACTCCCTTCCGATCGCGGGGAAGGAATGATCGGTCATCTCCCGGGCGAGGAAGATCGCGATGTGCCGCGCCTGGGAGATCTCCTTCTTCCTACTCGACCCCTCGAGGTCGTGGCGTTTCAGATGATAGCGGAGGGCGACCTCCTCCTTTATGTGGGCGATCGTCAGCCGGGGGCGCTGTCCCTCCTTCGGGAGCATCCCCTCCAGCTTCGTCGGGGTGAGGTGCTCTCCCTCGAGCTCGGCGTAGGCGAGGGCCTTGTTCAGCGCTCCCTCGAGGGCGCGCACGTTCGAGGAGATCCGGCTGGCGATCAGTTCGAGGACGTCGTCGTCGACCTCCATCCCCCGGGCGCTCGCCTTCTCGCGGAGGATGGCGATCCGCGTCTCGAGGTCGGGGGGCTTGATGTCGGCGACGAGCCCCCAGCGGAAACGGGATACGAGGCGCTCCTGCAACCCGGAGAGGTCCTCCGGCCTCCGGTCGCTCGACAGGACGATCTGCTTCTCGCTTCCGTAGAGCTCGTTGAACGTGTGGAACAGCTCCTCCTGGGTCGCCTCCTTTCCCTCCAGGAAGTGGACGTCGTCGATCAACAACAGGTCGATCCGCCGGTACTTCTCGCGGAACGCCGCGGTCGTGTTGCTCCGGATCGCGCTGATCAGCTCGATCGCGAACCGCTCTGACGTCGTGTAGACGATCGCCTTTTCACCGTTCTCGGATGCGACCCGATTCCCGATCGCTTGCAGAAGGTGCGTCTTCCCCAGGCCGACGTTTCCATAGATGAAGAGCGGGTTGTACGTCTTTCCAAGCCCTTCGATCACCGCGTTCGCGACGGCTTCGGATGCAGCATGCGCGAGCTGGTTGTTCTTCCCGCGCACGAACGATTCGAACGTGTAATCCGGATTGAGCGGTAGGGTATCGTGCCGCCGGGATGACATCTCTTCCCGGCCGAGCCTGGGAGGGGGTGCTCCCCTCTTCGCTTCGAGGACGCGGACCTCGAGGGATATCGGGAGATCGAGGGTCTCAGAAGCGATCCGTTCGATCGCCTCGCGGTAGCGCCGCTCGATTCCACCCTTTGTGAACGGATCAGGGACTCCGATCGCGAACACCTCCCCGTTGAACGAGACCGGCCTAGCGTCTGCGAGCCACGTCTGGAAGCTCGCATGCGGGATCTCCTCCCTAAGGGTGGAGACGATCGTATCCCAGATAGCGATAAGGTTTGTGTCCATTCTCGTTTTAACCACGGTCCACCGAGAGGGTAGCGGAGGTCGGCTTGAGGGGTCAAGTCGGTCTATCCCTCCGATCTTGAGATGCCCGTTGTCAAAGATCCGATAGATTGGGGATGCGAGCCCCTTTGGGACAAGGGATACCACAGGGACGCGGACTCAGATCCGGGACGCCTCTCGGTCCGGGAGGGAAAGCGGTAGGTGTTGCGTGGATGGCCCTTCCGCGAAGTCCCCTGTGGAAAAGCGCGGCTTTTCCACTCACAACCGGCTGAGAGGATGTTGAAAACCCTGTGGATTGGTTGTGGAAAACTTAAGGTTCAGACGGGTGCGCGGAAAAGGGCATCCCGGGCGATCGGCCGGTTGACTTATCCACAAGGAAGGGGCCTAATCGCCCGATTTTGAGGGGGTTGTCCACAGGGTTTTCCACAGGCGAAAGATGCAGGCTTAACCTTAGAAGCGCGTTCTTAAGCGGTTTACGTCGTGGGCAGTCCCGACTTGGGCCCTGAAGGCGGGGAAATTGTGGTGTCTCTTCGAAAAGGATGGTGCCGAGGCCCAGATTCGAACTGGGGACACCGGCCTTTTCAGGGCCGTGCTCTACCGCCTGAGCTACCTCGGCAAGCTTCCGTGCGGGGACGACCGGATTTGAACCGGCGATCTCTGGAGTGACAATCCAGCGTCCTAGACCAGACTAGACCACGCCCCCGAGATTTGCGGAACCCACTGGGCGAGACAGGACTCGAACCTGTGACCTTCCGGATGTAAGCCGGATGCTCTCCCAGCTGAGCTACTCGCCCATTATAGGCCCGCGTCCAAACTCCCGCAACCGGGCTTTTGCGTCCCCAAGGGGATTTGAACCCCTGCCGCCGGGATGAAAACCCGGTATCCTAGGCCGCTAGATGATGGGGACTAACAAGCCGATTATACGGACCGACCACAGCGGCTTTCAATCGGTTTGGGTCGTGCTGGATTCGAACCAGCGACTCCCTGATTAAAAGTCAGGTGCTCTGCCACTGAGCTAACGACCCGCTTTTGGGTCGTGCAGGACTCGAACCTGCAACCAACGGATTAAGAGTCCGCTGCTCTACCATTGAGCTAACGACCCGACAGACTCGATGGTACGGGCGTTTTTTTCCGCTGTCAAGGGTTGTTCCGGCCTCTGCCGATCCGCTAGGATCATTGTATGGAGCGATTGGAGTTCTCCCCTCGACCGGAGGGGCCGCTCGCCGAGCGAATGCGGCCGGGGAGGATCGAGGACGTGCTCGGCCAGGAGAGGATCCTCGGCCCGCAGGGGGCATTACGGGCCCTCATCGAGCGGGGAATCGATCTTCCGCTTCTGTTCTGGGGGCCGCCTGGGACGGGGAAGACGACGGTCGGGAGGATCATCGCCGACCGGACCGATGCCCGGTTCGTCCACCTGTCGGCCGCCCTGACCGGGGTCAAGGAGGTGAGGCGGGCGCTCGAGGCCTCCCGCGACCGGTTCACCCTCGAGGGGAAGCGTGATCTCCTCTTCCTCGATGAGATACACCGGTTCAACCGCGCCCAGCAGGACGTCCTCCTCCCGTTCCTCGAGGAGGGGAGCGTCCTGTTCATCGGGGCGACGACGGAGAACCCGTCGTTCGCCCTCAACTCCGCCCTCCTCTCCCGCTGTCAGATCTTCCCGTTCGAGCCGTTAGACGAACGGGCGATTTCACGCCTGATCGACCGTGCCTGTGAGGACCGAGCCGGGCTCGCCGGCAGGTACGAGCTCACCCCGGAGGCGCGGGATATGATCGTCTCCCTCTCCGACGGGGATGCCCGCCGGGCGCTGACGACCCTTGAGCTGGCGAGCTCGATCGCCCCTGGGAGGTCGATCGACGCTGAGGTGATCAAATCGGCGGTGCAGAGGAAGGGGTTGCGCTACGATCGCGCCGGCGAGGAGCACTACAACCTGATCTCCGCGTTTCATAAGTCGATCCGCAATTCCGATCCTGATGCGGCCCTCTATTGGCTCGCCCGGATGCTCGAGGGGGGTGAGGATCCCCGCTACATCGCGCGCCGGCTGATCCGGATCGCCTCGGAGGACGTCGGCCTCGCCGATCCGGTCGGCCTCGAGCAGGCGGTCGCTGCATGGGAGGCGGTGGAGGCGATCGGGCTCCCGGAGTGCGATCTCGCCTTGGCCCAGGCCGCGGTCTATCTTGCCTGCTCTCCGAAGAGCAACGCGCTTTACACCGGGATGAGCGATGCGACCCGCGACGTCCGCGAACATCCGGCGGCTGAGGTCCCGCTCCATCTTCGGAACGCCCCGACCCGCCTGATGAAGGGGCTAGGTTACGGGAAGGGATACAAGTACGCGCACGATTTCCCCTCCGGGGTCGCTCCGATGGAGTCTCTCCCCCCATCCCTCGCCGGGAGGCGCTACTTCCGTCCGACCGGACGGGGATACGAGCGGGAGATCGCCGCCCGGTTGAAGGGGCTGAGAAAGAGGCTCGAACAGGCCGAGGGTGAGAAAGGCGGACCGGCCTAGCTTCGGATCTACCTCTTCGACTTTTTCTCCATCCGGTCGAGGTACTGGAGGATCGCCTCGACGATCAGGTAGTTCACCGACCGGTCCTTCTTCGCTGCGAGCTTTATCAGCCGCTCGATCGGCCGCTTCTTTGCCTTCTCCTTCGGGATGTAGATCGACAGTGCGTTCTCTTTTGGCACTAGAATCCCCCCTTATCTTTGACCGAAGTATATAGCCATTGTTCGCTTTTGGCAAAAGTTGAAGCTCAGCCCTTCTGCTGGTGAAGATAGCGCTTTATGTCGAGCTTAACGCTCTTTTCGAACGGCCGATCGACGAGGGTTATCGCCTCCTTGTACTTGATTCGTTTAAAAACGGCGAGGTTCTCGCTCTTCTCCTTTATCGCTTCCCAGATGTGATCGAGCGCCTCCTCATCGGTCTTGATGCCGATCTTCTTAAGGACCTCCCAGTTCGGGTAGACCTGGGCTGATACCGTTGGGACCCCCTGCCTCCTCCCCTCGTAGACCATGATCTCCTCGATCGCCGGGATCGTCGAGAGCTCCCATTCGATCTCCTCCGGATAGACGTTCTTCCCCGTCTCGAGGACGATCACGTTCTTCTCGCGGCCGGATAGTACGAGGAGGCCGTCGCGGTACGTCCCGAGGTCGCCGGTGTGGAACCATCCGTCATCGTCGAGCACCTCGGCCGTCGCCTTCTCGTTCTTGTAGTAGCCGGCCATGATGTTCGGGCCGCGGGCGAGGACCTCGCCGACCCCGTCCTCATCCGGGTGATCGATCTTGATCTCGACCCCTTCGATCGGTTTCATCCCCGGCCGGTCGGCGAACGCTTCGGAGAGGGTGAGGAGCGGGGATGTCTCGGTCAGCCCGTACCCCTCCATTATTCCGATCCCCATCTTCCTGAATCCGTTCGCTGCCTCCGGGCTGAGCGGCGCGCCGCCTGATGTGAAGAACCTGAACTGCTTCCCGAACAGCTTCTTCTTAGTCAGCCTTCCGAACAGGGTGGGAGAGACCCGATAGATGAACCGCTTGAGGGCGCTCTTTCTTATCGATTCCTGAATCCTGCTGTAGAGGACGTTGTACAGCTTGGGGACGCCGAGGAGGATCGTCGGACGTGACATCGTCATCACCGCGGACAGGTTCCTGTCGACCGGGGTGTAGGTCGTCGTCCCGCCGGTGATCAGCGGGCTGACGAGGGTCATCGTCAGCCCGTAGATGTGGTTCCACGGGACGATCGACAGGAAGTTGTCCTCGGGGGAGAGCTCGACGCACTTGACCGCGGTGAGGGCGTTCGACGCGATGTTCGCATGCGTCAGCATCGCCCCCTTCGGGTTTCCGGTCGTCCCCGAGGTGTACATCAAGATCGCCATGTCGTCCGGTGAGATCTCAGCCCGCGGGGCGAGCGGCTTTCCGAGGAGGAGGGCATCGAGGAAGTGGACCCCTTCATGTTTTACGCGATCCATCGAGACGATGAAGATGTCCTTAAGCGGTCCCTCCTTCAATTGGAGGACGTCCTCGACCTTCCCGCCGGAGACGACTACCCCCTTCACATCCGCCTCGGTCAGGATCCGGCCGATCTCCCCCGGCTGCAGCTCGGGGTCGAGCGGGACGACGACCGCCCCGCAGTGGAGGATCGCAAAGAAACTCGTCGCCCACGCCGCCCGCGGCTTCGATATCAGGGCGACGTGGTCCTTCGGCGATACGCCGAGCTCGGAGAGTGCCGATGCAAAACGCCCTACCATCTCTCCGAGCCTTTCGTACGAGATCTCGTTCAGGACGAGCCTCGTCCCCCTCCCGCGCTTCCGCTCCTTCGGGATCGGCATCCGCAGCGCGATCCGCTCCTTGTGGTTTGAGACCGCCTCGTCGAACAGCTCAGAGATCGTCGGGTACACTCACCTCACCCCCATGAGATCGTCGGCCGGGTCTTAATCCGCTCCCTCAATCGGCCACGAGGGAGCTACCCCGACAGGTGTTTCTCCGCCTCTATCCCTGCGATCGCCCCTTCCCCGGCGGCGATCACACCTTGTGCATACCGATTGGCGTCGATCCGTGCGTCCCCAGCGGCGAAGATTCCAGGGACGCTCGTACGGAGCCTGTTATCGGTCATGATGTACCCGTTCTCATCGAGATCGACCGTCCCTTTGAGAAAATCGGTCTGCGGGACGTGTCCGATGTTGACGAATACGCCATCGATCTCGATCGCCTCGGTCTCGCCCGTCTCAAGGTTCCTCAACCGGACCCCGGTCACCCGCTCCTCTCCGAGGACCTCCACGACGACCCGGTTCCAGTAAAACTCGATCTTTGGGTTCTCCCGGGCGCGCTTCTGAAGGATCGGCGCGGCGCGGAAGGCCTTCGGGTCGTCCTTCGGATGTCTTACCACGATCTTGACGCTCTCGGCAAACCGTGTCAGGAAGATCGCCTCGGTCAGGCCGGAGTCGCCGGCCCCGACCTCGATGATCCTCTTCCCTTGGAAGAAGAACCCGTCGCAGGTGGCGCAGTACGAGACCCCTTTCCCTTTCAGCCGGCTCGCACCCTCCGCCGGGAGCTCGCGCGGCCGCGAGCCCGGGGAGAGGATCACCGCCCGGGCCTCGTACGATCCGTGCGCGGTGACGACCCGATGGGCCCCTTCACCAGGTTCGATCCGAACGACCTCATCCTGGAGGATCGTCGCGCCGAACCGCTCGGCCTGCCTGCGGAGCTTCTGCATCAGCTCCGGGGCGGCGACCGCCTCCTCGAACCCGGGCCAGTTCTCGATCAGGTCGGTCTCGTTCAATTGGCCACCCGGGAGCCCCTTCTCGATTACGAGGGTGGAGAGGAGGGCGCGGCCGGTGTATATGGCAGCGGTCAACCCGGCCGGGCCGGCGCCGATGATGATCGCGTCATAGCTTCTCTGTTCGGGCATGGTTCGGATTATATGTGAGTATCACGATACGTCAAAAGGCTCGAGCGAGAAGGTCCCCTTCGTCCCTTCGACCGCCTTTTCGATTCTGAGCTTCGCCTCCTCGAGGTCCTTCTTGATCGACGTGGCGAGGGCGAGCCCCTCTTCGAACAGGGAGATCGCCTCGTCCAATGGGAGGTCGTTCTTCTCGAGGCGGGTTGTAATCCCCTCGAGCTTCTCCAGCGCCTCTTCGATCTTCATTCGCCTGTCACCTCCTCGATTCGGGATGATATCCGACCGTGAAGGAGGAGCGTCGTGATCTCCGTTCCCGCGGTCAGCCGGCTCACCTCGCGCAGCGGGATTTTCTCCCCTTTGCGGAAGGTCATCGAATAGCCACGCCTAAGCGGGAGGCGGGGATCGGAGAGGCGGAGTACGTCCTCGAGATGGGCGAGGCGGTCGGCCCGGTCCTTCCATCCCCTCCCGGTCGAGCGGGTAAGATCGGAGAGCGAGATATCGAGCCGCTGCGCGATCGTCTCTAACCTCCGCGCCGGGAGCCGGTAGAGGTGATCCCGCAGGTTCCGGTCGAGCTCGCCCGCGCGTGCTTCCAGCCTTAAGCGTAGGGCGCGGGCCATCCGAGAGACCGAGGCCGATACCCCCTCGATCAGCCTTCCGCGGTCAGGGACGAGGAGCTCGGCCGCGGCCGACGGGGTCGGAGCGCGGAGGTCGGCGACGAAGTCGGTGATCGCAAAGTCGATCTCGTGGCCGACCGCGGAGACGGTCGGTATCTTGCAGGCGGATATAGCCCGCGCTACGCGCTCGTCGTTGAACGCCATCAGATCCTCGGCCGATCCCCCCCCGCGGCCGATGATCAACGCATTGAGCGGCCCTACCCGCGCGGAGAAGCGTTCCGCGCTCCCGATCGCCCGGACGATCTCATCCGGCGCCGCTTCTCCCTGTACCGCCGCGGGGAAGAGGAAGACCCGCGCGATCGGCCATCGGCGCGAGAGGACGGAGTGGATGTCCCGGATCGCTGCACCGGTCGGTGAGGTTACCACCCCGATCCTGGTAGGGAATGGAGGGATGGGCTTCTTCCGCTCACGATCGAACAGACCTTCCGCCTGCAGGCGCCGCTTCAGCCGCTCGAACGCCGCCTGCAACGCCCCCTCCCCGATCGGTTGGATCAGGGTTGCGACGAGCTGGTAGCGGCCGCGCGGCTCATAGACGGTCAGCTTACCGTAGGCGAGGACGACCGTCCCCGCCTCGAGCGGGGCATCAGGGAGGTTCCCCAGTCGACTCTTGAACCTGACGGCGCTGATCTCGGCCGATTCGTCCTTCAGTGTGAAGTAGAGGTGGCCGGACGCGGCCCGCTTCAGCTCCGCGATCTCCCCCTTCACCCAGATCGGGTTGAACGCACCCTCCAGCAGCTCGCGGCTCGAGCGATTCAACTCGGAGACCGTGTATACGCGTTCTTCCATCATCGATTAAGTGTAGCCCCTCTCTCTGCTGAGGGGAAATGGAAGGCTGAAACCTTGAGATACACGCACCTTCGGGCTATAGTCCGGGTATGTCCGGCGGCGGTGAGGGCCGTTTTCCTGCCACCATGCGCCTGAAGCGTAGGAGGGACTTTCAAGCCGTCTATCGTGATGGCGCGGTGTGGAAGGGGTCCTGTCTTTCTCTCTACGTTCTTGGGAGGGAGACCGGAAAGCGGATCGGGATAGTCATTCCGCGCAAGTGGGGAACGGCTGTGGAGAGGAACCGGATGAAGCGGCGGCTGAGAGAGGCCTTCCGCAAGAGCCAACGTCTCCTTCCGAACGCTGATATCATTGTGAAGCCGACCGTCGCTTGCCGTGAGGTTCCGGTCGAGACGCTCGGCCGGATCCTCGTCGACGCCGTGACGGAGATCGTGCAAACGGAGGTGGCCGATGAATAAGGAGAAGATCTACCTCACAGAAGAGGGATATGCGTTGATGAAGCAGGAGCTCGAGCACGCTCAGAAGATCCTCTACGAAGAGATCCCTGAGAAGCTGAAGGCATCGAAGCTGAACGGTGGGGACCTGCGCGAGAACAAGGAATACATGTATCTGCAGAGCCAGCAGCAATACTACGAGCGCGAGGTGAGGAGGCTGACGTCGATCCTCGAGGCGGCTGAGATCCTCCCCGAAGAGGATATCTCCAAGGACGAGATCGGGATCGGCTCGAGCTTTATCCTGCAGGATCTGACGATCATGGAGAGCGGGACGTTCACCCTCGTCAGCCGGCCGGAGGTCGACCTTGAGAAGGGGAAGATCTCGGTCGAGTCCCCTGTCGGCCGCCTCCTCCTCGGTAAGAAGGAGGGGGACGAGGTGACGGCCGAGCTCCCCTGGGGGAAGGCGCGGTTCCGCGTGATAACGATCAACAAGTGACCTAGGGATCCGATGACCGACCCGTTGATGAAGGTCCGCTTGGACCACCTTAAGAGGTTAAGCGCGCGCGGTATCGATCCTTACCCGGCCCGCGTCCCACCGGTCGAACCGATCGGGGGGGTGATTAAGAGGCGTACAGGGGAGGGGGAGGATAATCCCGACCGCGTGACGATCGCCGGCCGGCTCGTCGGGTTTCGGAGGATGGGAAAGGCCTCGTTCTTCGATCTCCGCGACGGATCGGGGAAGATCCAGGTACACGCCACTCTCGACTCCCTCGGCGAGGAGGGATACGCCTCCCTCGGCGAGACCGATATCGGCGACTTCCTCGCCGTCTCCGGATCGGTCTTCCGGACGAAGCGGGGCGAGCTGACGATCAGGGCCGAGGAGTGGACGTTCTTGGCGAAGGCGATCCGCCCGCTCCCTGAAAAGTGGCACGGGCTGAAGGACGTCGAGCTACGCCATCGCCACCGCTCCCTCGATCTCATCGCCAACGAGTCGACCCGGGAGAGATTCATCCGCCGCTCGCGGATGATCTCCTCGATCAGGCGCCTCCTCGACGAGAGGGGGTTCATCGAGGTGGAGACTCCGGTGATGCAGCCGATCGCCGGAGGGGCCCTCGCCCGGCCGTTCGTCACCCACCACAACGCCCTAGATATCGACCTTTATCTTCGGATCTCGCTTGAGCTTTATTTGAAGCGGCTGTTGGTCGGGGGGATCGACCGGGTATACGAGATCGGGAAGTGCTTCCGGAACGAGGGGGTATCGAGCGAGCACAATCCTGAGTTCACCATGCTCGAGGTCTACCAGGCCTACGCCGACTACGAGGATATGATGGATCTTGCCGAGGCCCTCGTCACCGAGGCGCTCGGGTCGGTCTCCGGCTCGCTTAAGATTGAGCGGGGCGGGGAAAAGATCGATTTCTCCCCTCCTTGGCGGCGGGTGCGGATGTTCGATGCGATCCTCGATTCCTGTGGGATCGACGTTTCATCCCTCTCCGCCGAGGAGATAAGAAAGGCCGCGTCTGCCAAGGGGATCGAGCTTCCCGATGAGGAGGCGGGGAGGCTGATCGAGGGGCTGTTCGAGCGGTTTGTGGAGCCGGGACTCGTTTCGCCGACGTTCGTCTACGACTACCCGGCGAGCATCTCCCCCCTTGCCAAACGCTCTCCGGATGATGAGCGGATCGTCGAGCGCTTCGAGCTGTTCGCCGGCGGGATGGAGCTTGCGAATGCGTTCACCGAGCTGAATGACCCGATCGATCAGCGGAGGCGGTTCGAACGGCAGCAGGGGTTGCGCGAGGGAGGGGACGATGAGGCGCATCGGATGGACGAGGACTTCCTGTTCGCACTCGAGCACGGGATGCCCCCGGCCGGCGGGATGGGGATCGGGATCGATCGGCTGGCGATCCTCATTACCGGGGCGGAATCGATCCGCGATGTCATCCTGTTCCCGACCCTGCGAGGGAGGGGGGAGAAGTGAGGTCGCTGACCAGGGTCTTCGAGCGGATCGATCCGGCGGTCGAGCGACTCTTCCGCTGGGACGAGCGGATGGTGGAATTCTTGAGCGAACAGCCGTTCCTCCGCCGCCTCTCCCCTCTATTCCTCACGGCGACGATCCTCGGTGACGGGTACATCTGGGGGGTCCTCGGCCTCGGGCTGATCATGTTCGGCCGACCTGTCGATCGGATGAACGTGTTGATCGGGCTTGCTGTCTCGATCGTGAACGTCATGATGTTCAGGTTCCTAAAGCTCGTTTTTTCACGGGAGCGGCCGATCCCGGTCGAGTACACCCTCCGTTCGCGGATGGTCGACACATACTCGTTCCCGTCCGGGCATGCCACGACGTCGTTCGGCCTGGCGTGGGTCGTCGTCACCTCCTATCCGCATCCGCTCGTCGGATTGGGGGTCTATCTCGTCGCCACGCTGATCTCCTTCTCCCGCGTCTTCGTCCGCGAGCACTATCCGCTCGATGTCCTGTTCGGGGCCGTCCTCGGCTCGTTGATCGCCGCCTATTTCGATCCGCTCTTCCGCTGGCTCACCTTTTGAAAGAGACCGAGGGGATCGCGTAGAATCATTCAGCTTGGCAACCTATCCTTTAAAGGAGCGTTCGATGAAAAAGCATTTCTCCAGCCGCGTGTCGGGGGCGAAGCGATCGGCGATCCGTGAACTCCTCAAGCTGTCCGAGCGGCCTGACATCATCTCGTTCAGCGGCGGGTTCCCCGACCCCGAGACGTTCCCCCACGAGGAGCTTGCGCAGATCGCTTTCGAGGAGATCAAGGAGAACTATCGGGATGCCCTTCAGTACGGGACGACCGAGGGGAGCAAGACGTTCCGGAACGCTGTCTCCTCCTGGCTGAAGGGGCAGGGGATCGACGCGACGATCGATGAGATCCTGGTTACGACTGCTTCCCAGCAGGGGCTAGATCTTCTCTGCAAGGCGTTCATCGATCCCGGGGATGTCATATTCTGCGGGCTGCCGACCTACCTCGGTGCGATCCAGGCGTTCACCCTCTTCCAGACGACGAAGATCGGGATCCCGCTCGAGGAGGACGGGATGGACCTCGACGCCCTCGAGCGGGAGATAGAGGCCGCGCGGGCCGATGGAAAGAGGCTGAAAGGGATCTACGTCATCCCCGATTTCCAGAACCCAAGCGGGATAACGATGTCCCTCGAAAAGCGCAGGCGCCTCCTTTCGATAGCCCGACGGGAGGACCTCCTCATCTTCGAGGACAACCCGTACGGGCACCTCCGCTTCTCCGGTAAGCCGGTCCCTTCGATCTACAGCTTCGACGATGAGGGGCGGGTGATCATGCTGATCACCTTCTCGAAGATCCTCGCCGCCGGACTCCGGCTCGCGGTGATGCTCGCCCGCGGTGACGTGATGGACGCCCTCGTTCGGGTGAAGCAGGCGACCGACCTCTGCACGTCGAAGCTGATCCAGCGCCTCGCCGCCCGCTACATCGAGCGCTACAGCCTCAGCGAGCATCTCGCTGAGATAAGCCGGTCCTATCGCGCAAAGAAGGAGGCGATGGTCCGCGCCCTCGAGCGCTACATGCCTCCTGACGAAGGGGTCCGCTGGACCGACCCCGACGGCGGGCTGTTCATCTGGGTCTGGCTCCCTGAAGGGATCGACACCGAGGAGATGCTCAACCGGGCGATCGAGGAGAAGGTCGCCTACGTCCCCGGGGCTGCGACGCACGTCGATGGCGGCGGTGCGAACACCCTCAGGCTCGCCTTCTCCCTCGCCACGGAAAAGGAGATCGACGAGGGGATCCGCCGCCTGGCGGAGGTCGTGAAGAAGGAGATCGAGGCGAAGAGGGAGCGGGTCGTCACCTGACGCTGCAGGCCCCGTTCAGCCCCATCCTTCAAGATCGATCAGATTGGGAAGATCCCTTATGAACTTCGTCACAAGCCTGACGGTGTTTTCGAGGTCGTTCAGCCGCAGAGTCGAGATCGGTGAGTGGATATACCGGCACGGGACGGAGACGACCCCGGACGGTATCCCTCCCCGGGTCAGATGGATCGCCCCGGCGTCTGTCCCCCCGTAGGTCGGGAGCTTGTACTGGTAAGGGATCGCTTCCTCCTCCGCCGCCTTCTCCAATCCCTCCACGATCGCGCGCGAGACGATGATCGAGCGGTCGGCGACGCTGATCGCCGGTCCGCGGCCGGAGCGGACCGGCTGGCTCTCCTCAGGGACGCCGGGCATGTCGGCGCCGATCGTCCCTTCAAGGGCGATCGCCAGGTCCGGCTCGATCCGGTACGCGGCCGTCCGCGCCCCGCGGAGGCCGACCTCCTCCCCGAACGTGAACGCGAATACGAGGGTGAACGGGAGCTTCACCCCTGTCAAGCGGTGTGCGACCTCGATCGCGACAGCGCATCCGGCGCGGTCGTCGAACGCCTTCCCGGTGACGTACCCGCCGGGGAGCTCGATGAACGGGTAGTGAATCGTCAGCGGATCGCCGATCTTGATCCCAAGGTCCCTCACCTCCTGCTGTGAGGTCGCACCGACGTCGATGAACATCTTCTCGAGCGGGATCGGCTTCTTCCTCTCCTCCTCGGAGAGGATGTGCGGCGGTGCGGTCCCGATCACCCCGTAGCGTTTTCCATCCCTTCGGGTCAGGATCTCGACCCGGTGGCCGGGGACGATCCGCTCGTCCCACCCGCCGATCGGTGCGAACCTGAGGTACCCCTTGCTGTCGATCCACTTGACGATGAACCCGACCTCGTCCATGTGGGCGTCGATCATGACGATCTGCTCCCCGCTGCCCTTCCTGGTAGCGATCAGGTTCCCAAGCGGATCGACGAGGATCTCGTCGACCGCACCCTCGATCAGGGCGCGTATCCTCTTGCGGACCTCGTCTTCGAAGCCGGATACCCCGAACGCATCGGAGAGTCCCTGCAGGATCTCGATCGATTTCATATTTTGCTCCTTTTTATTCGCTCGGGAGAGTATATGTAACCGCCGGCCGGCCTTAAAGCAAAGCGGTCTATTCCCCTTTTAGATGTGAGATCACCCTCTCTGCCAGTTTGATCGGGAGACCCGTCGCGGAGCTGACCTCCTCCGGCGAGGCCGAAGCGAGTCTATCGAGGGAGGTAAACCCCCTGATCAGCGCCCCTTTACGCTTCGGCCCGATCCCCGGGATCTCATCGAGGATCGATGAGAGGCTTCGCTTCGAGCGGAGGCGGCGGTGGTAGGAGATCGCGAACCGGTGCGCCTCGTCGCGGATCCGCCGGAGGAGGAGGAGTGACGGGCTCTCGGGCGGAAGGACGATCGGATCCGATCTTCCCGGGACGAAGATCTCCTCTTGCCGCTTGGCGAGGCCGATCACCTCCAGACCCTCGATGTTCAGCTCCCTCAAAACGGAGATAGCGACGTTCAGCTGTCCCTTCCCTCCATCGATCAGAAGGAGATCCGGGAATTCGGAGAACTTCCCGCGCGCGATCGTCGGATCCGCGATCTCGGCGAGGCCACGGCGGAACCTCCTCCGGAGGACCTCGCCCATCATCGCGTAATCGTCTGGTTTTCCGGCGATGCGGACCTTGAACCTCCGGTAGGCGTCCCTCCGGGGGCGACCGTTCTCGAAGACGACCATCGATCCCGTCGCCTCTTTACCTTGGGTGTTCGAGATGTCGAACGCCTCGATTCTCTGGGGGAATCCGGAGAGGGAGAGGGCCTCGGCGAGCTCGACGAGCCCCGCCGTCTCCGCCCGACGGACGGCGTCCGCCTTCTCCCCTTCCTTGAGCGAGAATCGCGCGTTCTCGCCTGCGAGCTCGACGAGCCTCCGCTTCTCCCCCCGCTTCGGTACGCGGATGTAGACCCGCCTATCCCTGATCGAGGAGAGCCATCCCTCGATCCGCTCGCGATCCTCGATCGCTGATGGGAGGAGGACCTCCTTCGGGACGAACGAGGCGCTCGTGTAGTACTGTGTGAGGAACGCCTCCAAGACCTCGGCCTCGGTCGAACTGGCCGGGGCGCGGAGGTGGAACGCCTCGCGGCCGGTCAGCCTCCCCGAGCGAATGGCGAAGACCTCGGCGCAGGCGCGCTCTTTCTCGATGGCGAGCCCGATCACATCCCGGTCGATCGAATCGGGTAAGACGACCGACTGGCGCTCGAGCGTGCGGGTGAGGGAGGAGATCGTGTTCCTGATCGATGCGGCCCGCTCGTAGTGCTGATCCCGCGCTGCGCGGAGCATCTCGTTTCGGAGGCGCTTCACCAGGCCGGATACCCTCCCCTCGAAGAGCATCGCCGCCCCGTTCACCAGCCGGGCGTACTCCTCCTTTGTTATCAGCCCTGCACACGGGGCGGAGCAGCGGCCGATCTGGTAGTTCAAGCAGGGTCGGCGGGGTGATTTCAATGGGAGGGGAAGGGAGCAGGTCCGGATCGGGAAGAGCCTCTGGGCGAGCTTCAAGGTCGAGCGCATCGCCTTTGCGTTCGTGTGCGGACCGAAGTAGCGGGCCCCGTCGTTTGCGCGGCGGCGGACGATCATGATCCTGGGGAACGGCTCGTCGGTGATCTTGAGGTATGGATAGCGCTTGTCGTCGCGGAGCCGGGCGTTGAACCGCGGTTTGTACCGCTTGATCAGCGTATCCTCGAGGAGGAACGCCTCCGCCTCGGTCTTTGTCCGGATCACCTCAAAATCGGCGATCTGAGCGACCAGGGCTTGCGTCTTCGCACTGAGGCCCTCCTTTGAGTGAAAGTAGGAGCGGAGCCGGCTTCTGAGCGAGGCGGCCTTCCCGACGTAGAGCACCTCGCCTGAGTTATCCTTCATCAGGTATACGCCAGGGCCCGCCGGGAGCCGGGAGAGCTTGTCCGCAAGCACTCTATCCATGATCGGTCTATCGTAGCGAGCCGACCGATCCTCCTCAAACCGGCTGTGATTGCAGCCATCTGCAATCCGGGCTATGATTCTTGTGAATCTGGGGGTGTAGCTCTAACGGGAGAGCGCCCGCCTTGCACGCGGGAGGATGGCGGTTCGAATCCGCTCACCTCCAAAGATAGCTAATCTCCTTCGCTTCGCCACCCTTTCGAGCGGTCTCTGACAGGCGAATCGGTCAATGCGCTATTGGTCGGGTAAAACATCCTGCAGTGAAAGAAAAGGGCACGGAGTCTTGAACCGCCTCCGCGCCCTTGCTTGTATAGCTTCGTTCCAGCCCTGATGAGCTCCTAGTCCTTGTAGATCATCGGGACGCTGATATCCATCGTGATGTCGACGAACACGTTGTGGACGCCCGGTAGCCAGGCCGCGATCATCTCATCGGTCATCGACCACAGCGGGATCCATGGGACGTCCTGGGTGCTGAGGATTTGGATGGCCTCATATAGCTTTGCCCGAACGTCGGTGTCCACCGTGGTTGTGGCTATATCCATGATCCTATCATACGCCCCGAAGTTTGGATGCTTGTTGAAGAACGTACCCAAAGACTCCGGAGATTCCGTCGTCCATGGTGCGAGGAAGTTGGAGGACTCGAAGTAGTCGGGGTGCCATCCCAGCAGGAACATGTCGAATCCACCGGAGGACATCCGCTCTACATAAGCGCTCCATTCAAGAACCTGAATTGTGACCTTGATCTCATCGATTTCTTCGAGGCTTCCCTTGAGAACCGTCGCTACATCGGCTTCGGTTGTTCCGTAGTGCTTCGGTGTGTACCAGAGGTTGATCTGAAGTGGGTTTTCCGCTGTGTAGCCAACTTGGTGGAGAAGCTCCCGAGCTCGATTGAGATCACGCTCGGGGAACGTCGGCAACGCGCCGATGAACGGAGGATCCACATTCGGGACCATCGTGTAGATCGGCTCCACAGTCCCGCTGAATACCTGGTCGGCGATCGCCCAGCGGTCGACCGCGTAGGCGATCGCTTGACGTACCTGTGGGACATCCACTGGGGGCTGAGTTACGTTGAACAGGATATAGCGGATTCCCGGGCTCGGCGGGAACGCCTGGACGTTGACATTCGGGTTTTTCTCGAGATCGGCAACGTCCTGAGGCGACAGCGTTCGGAACACGACATCGACATTTCCGGCTTCGATTGCTGCCCGCAACGTCGCTGCGTCGGAGTACATCTGTTCCACGACGCGAGGCGTCTTTGGGGCTTCACCGTAATAGCCTTCGTACGCTTCGTAGACCACGCGCTGGTCGGGGATGTATTCGACGAGTTTGTAGGGGCCCGTACCTGCGTACTGTCCCTTGGCGAAGTCGTTGTCCGGAACGCTCTTCGGGGAGTAGATCATCGCTGGGGCGATCTGATCGGAGACTCGCTGAACGAACACAGCGTCTGGCCTCGTCAGATGGATTTCCAGCGTGAGTGGGTCCAGCACGACCATGTGATCGATGTAGGGACCGATGAGTCCGACTCCGCCTTCCGGGCCATCCAGTCGAATAGTCCGCTCCAGTGAGTACTTCACCGCAGCTGCATCGCACACTTCGCCGTCCCAGAACGTGATTCCAGGACGGATGTGAAAGGTCCACACCATCCCATCGTCTGATATATCCCAGGATTCGGCGATCGCCCCGACAAATTCGCCCGTTTCGGGGTCGAATTTAGTCAGGGCATCGGTCGTGTTCCGCAGGACGTGCCAGGTGAAGTGGTCGTAGCTGTTTGCGAAAGACAGTTCCGTAACCCGGTCGGTAGTCCCAATGATTAGAAGGTCTTGCGCAGCCAAACCTGTCAGGCCAGCCGCGATAAGCACTCCCAATATAACAACACACAGCCCGATCCGTCGCATTGTTACACCTCCTTATTTGACTCTGTTACACTTCTCTCTTCTCGATTCCTCGCTCGTCTAATCCAGTCCGTCTACCACCTCCTTTCCTCTCCTTAATCTGCCGTGTCGCCCAACACGTGAGCGACGTTAAAGCCTTTTTCTTTTTCGTTTTCTCCGTGGGTTGACCAGATCACTGATCCCTTCGCCGATCAACCCGAATCCCAGGGAGAGGATGATGATCATCAGCCCCGGGAAAGTGATCAGCCACCATGCGCCTGATTGCAGGAACTTCTGCCCATTCTGGATATCGAACCCCCAATCCGGAGCGGGTGGTGGAAGGCCGAATCCGAGGAACGACAGCGCTGCGACCGTAAGGATCGCGTCTGCAAGGTTGAACGAGGAAACGGCCATGATCGCGTTGACGGTGTTTGGGGCAACATGGCGCAGGATGATCCGCGTGTTGCTTGCCCCCACCGCTCGGATAGCCTCGACATAAGTAGTCTCCCGTACCTGGAGTACCTCGGCTCGCGTCACGCGAAAGTACGTAGGGATATAGACAAACCCCACTGCCCAAAGCATCGGCGCGATCCCGGATCCGAACATAGCCACAAGTACTATAGCAAGGATCATCGATGGAAAAGAGTAGATTGCATCCATCGTAAGCGACAGGACCCGGTCTAGCCAACCGCCGATGAATCCCGAAATCCACCCTAGGATCGAACCTACCGTCATGCTCAATGCCACAGCGGAGAACGCCACGATCAACGATGCGTAGCCTCCGCCGAGAATCCGGCTGAAGACATCCCGCTGGAGGTGATCAGTCCCCATCCAATGAGAGGCCGACGGGGGCTCAAGCCGCGGTGCATCGCGGTACAATGTAGGGTGATAGCCGTTGATCGCTGGGAATTCGTGGGCAATTAGCGTCATCAACACAAAGCCCAGAACGATCGCCAAGCCGATCTTAAGGATGGTCTGCCCGTGGAGAGCCACACGCCCACGAGAAACCCACCGAACCAATCCGAGGAACCCCGCACCGATAAGAGATCGACGTATGGTATCCAGCTCAGATTGGTCGTGGCTGCCACCGTTCTCATTCGTTTCTGGATTAACCATTCTAATACCTCACCCTGGGGTCGATGACTGAATAGAAGACATCCACCAATAGGTTGATCGCTGAGATGAATAAAGCGATGAATACGATGCTCCCCTGGATTGCTGGGTAGTCCCGTGCCTCGATCGCTCGGACCAGATAACTGGCGATCCCCGGCCAGGAGAAGACCGTTTCCGTCAGGACGGCCCCCCCCATCAGCACTGCAAACTGGAGGCCGAATACAGTGATGATCGGGATGAGCGCGTTGCGAAGAGTATGCTGGAGAACAACGCGATACTCGGGGACGCCCTTTGATCGAGCGGTCGTAATGTAGTCTTGGCCCAGTACCTCAAGCGTAGTCGCTCGGCTCATTCGTCCTTGCAGTCCGGTGAGGGCGATTCCAAGGGTGATAGCTGGGAGGACAAGATGGCTCAAGATATCCAGCAGAGCCTTACCGTCCCAGCTAAGAATCGCATCGAGCACGTAGAACCCGGTTATCGAGTGGAAGGAGAAGGCTAACCTCCCTCCGATTCGCCCGGCGACTGGAAACCAGCCGAGCTTCACACAGAAGATGACCTGAAGCATCAATCCCAACCAGAATAATGGCATGGCAAAGGAGGAGATGTGGAATACACGCACTGCGTGATCGATCGGGCGATCGACGCGCGTCGCAGCAAGAATCCCCGAAGTAAAACCAAGGATAATTGCCACAAACAACCCCCAAATCCCTAGTTCAACCGTAGCTGGAAAGCGAGTGAACAGCTCATGAAGAACGGGTTTCCCTGTTCGCAGTGAGTTGCCGAAGTCGCCGCGGAAGATCCCACCAAGGTATTCGCCATATTGCGTCAGGAGTGGCTTATCAAAACCCAATCTCACCCGATAGCTCTCCATCACTTCCTGAGAGACGTTCTTGCCGCCTAGCATGGCGCTTACTGGATCACCGGGAAGGACGCGTAAGATCAAGAAGACTACGGTCAGGAGAATGAACAACATTGGAAGGGTCAGCAACAGACGTTGAGCGACGTAACGGAGGATACGGGTCATTTCTCCTCCCCGGTGGCACTGGAGCTTATGTCGGTCCCTGTGGCTCCACCCGTGTTGATCGGCTGAAGATGGAGCTTGTCGGCCAGATGGCAAGCAGCGAAGTGCTCCTCGCTCACCTCGTGTAGAGGTGGGACTTCTTCACGGCAGATCTCCTCCGCATACCGGCATCGCGGATGAAACGGGCATCCCGGCGGGGGATCGATCGGGCTCGGGACATCCCCTTCCAACAGGATCCGCTCAGTATGAAAGTCGGGATCCGGGACGGGGACGGCAGAGATCAGAGCCTCGGTGTAAGGGTGTCTCGGTTCGGTGAACAAATCATCCGTTGGAGCCAACTCCACGATCTTCCCCAGATACATCACGGCAACACGCTCACTGATATGCTTTACCACGCTCAGGTCGTGGGCGATAAACAGGTAAGTGAGGTTAAGTTCATTTTGTAGATCTTCAAGTAGATTGAGAACCTGTGCTTGGATCGATACATCCAATGCGGAAACGGGCTCGTCACAGATGATCAGCCGCGGGTCAAGGACTAGGGCGCGAGCGATTCCGATCCGCTGACGTTGTCCGCCTGAGAACTCATGGGGAAAGCGCCTCATGTGCTCTCGCCGAAGTCCTACGGCAGCAAGGACCTCTTCGACGCGCCGTTGACGCTCCTTGCCCTTGGCCAGCTTGTGAATGGCCAGCGGCTCGGCGAGGATTCCTCCCACTGTCATCCTTGGATTCAGGGATGAGTAGGGATCCTGAAAGATGATCTGCATCTCGCGGCGAAGGAGTTTCATCTGAGAGTGCGATGCCTTCACTACGTCGACTTCTTGGTCCCCTTTCGATGCGAGGCGGGCGCTACGGAACTTGACTTCTCCCGCTGTCGGCT
Source organism: uncultured Thermotogae bacterium (assembly GCA_964528085.1). Classification (GTDB taxonomy): domain Bacteria; phylum Bipolaricaulota; class Bipolaricaulia; order UBA7950; family UBA9294; genus B2-G16. The sequence goes on from CAZGRE010000008.1 coordinate 40,768, forward strand.
CAATCAAGCGGAGGATTGCCCGACCAGCCGTGGTTTTTCCGCAACCGCTCTCTCCGACCAGTCCGAGTGTTTCGCCTTCGCGGATCGTCAAATCGATCCCGTTGACGGCCTTGACCGCACGGCGCCTCGACGACAGAAGCTTCTCCTGAACGGGGAAGTATTTCTTCAGGCCTCGTACTTCAAGGAGGTTCCGCGGTCCATCCATCAACGGCCGCCCCTTTCATCGAGCAGCCAACAAGCGGCGGCGTGTCCAGCTGCAACTTCCTGAAGCTCCGGAGCCTGTGTGTGACAGATCTCCATGGCATGAGGACATCGTGGCTCGAATCCGCATCCTTCCGGTGCCTCCGAGGGATCCGGCACGACCCCCTCAATTGGGATCAGACGGTGGCGGCTGTCGACCAGCGAGGGGATCGAATGCATCAGCCCTTGGGTATAAGGATGCATTGGGTTGTGGAAGAGATCATGAACCGATGCGCTCTCGACAATCTTGCCCAGATACATCACGGCTACCTCATCCACCATATCCGCGATCACAGCGAGATCGTGGGTGATGAACTGAATCGCTGCATTGAACTCCTTCTGCAAGCTCTTCATCAGCTCAAGAACCTGTGCTTGGATCGTTACGTCCAACGCCGTAGTCGGTTCGTCAGCGATTAACAGCTTCGGGTTGCAGGAGAGCGCCATGGCGATCATGGCACGTTGACGCATTCCGCCGGACAGCTGGTGTGGGTATTCATCGATGCGCTTTTCGGGGAGGGGAATCCCTACAGCGTGGAGTAGCTCGAGCGCGCGGGCTCGTGCGTCGCGTTTAGAAACCTTTCGGTGTAACCGAATCGCCTCGATTATCTGCCAACCGATCGTGAATAGAGGATTCAGAGACGTCATCGGCTCCTGGAAGATCATAGCGATTTCGTTACCGCGGATTGTGCGCATCGCTTGGCCGCGTGGGTGAAGGCGTGTAAGGTCTATAACTTCGTGAGGGTCGGATCTGTGGTAGAGTATATGCCCGGCAACGATCTTCCCTGGGGGCGAAGGGACTAAGCCCATAATCGCCAGTGCCGTAACTGTCTTTCCACAGCCGCTTTCCCCGACGATACCTAGCGTTCTCTCTCGCTGGATCTCGTAGCCGACGCCATCGACTGCGCGGATGATGTCGCCGGCTCCGCCCATGGAAAAGTAGACCTTGAGGTCGACCACCTGAAGCAGACTTCGATCGGTGTCCGCAAGGCCACCCAGAGGCTGTATTGTCGGTTGATATCGTCTTTGTCTCAACGAGCTCACATACTCCCTGCGCAATCAAAACGTTCTGATTTTAGGCAAACAGCTTGAGAAGATTCTCATGGGCCGTGTACGGTGCTCCTGATTCCAGAATGACCAGATCTCCTTTTCATTGCAATGGCCCACTATACAATAAGTATGATTCCGAAGACAACCCCCTCGCCCAGGCAGTTTACGGCGGCGAGTCGTAGGAAAGTGACGCCTTGCGAGGGAATAGCATCGGTTCAACCCTTTGAGCCCCTTCCGTTCACAAGTATGGTTAAATAATCCATGAAATAATGCCAAACGCTAAGTATTTTTTAATAAGAACCAAGCTGGGCCTTGCGGTTTTTTCTGACGGTCGTAAGGTATCCGATCCAAGGTACGAAGACGCTTAGGCGATGGCAAGGCTGATGTAAACGGGAGCAGCCACGCCGATCATACGATAAGCGATCTGTTCCAAGACCTACTCCGACTGATTGAACCCTTCGAGCACACGGGAGACGGTCTTGCGGTCGATTCCCACCGGATCGGCGGCGTGGAGGAACGCGAACCATTCCTCGAACGCCCGCGGGAACTCGGCGTAGTTGTAGACGTGGCCGATCTCAAGCACCGTACATTCACCGATTCTGCGCTCCGTCAGCCGGCTGACCGCATCTTCGACCGCATGCCCGGCCGTCGAGTAGACGACCCGGCACGGCCACTCGGCCACGTCGCGTTCGCGTTCGTCGGCTCACAATGGACAACGAACACCGAGACCGGCGCCTCATCCATTGCGAACCCCGAGGCCGAAACCGCCAGGAGGAGAAGAAAGCCTGTGATAAATCGCATCGAACCTCCCTTACGCTACCAAGAATACCACAGAAAAAGGGATCATGTTTCACTCTTGCAGCCGGAAGGGGTGAGATTCGGCCGGTTGTGGGGGCTAAGGATGTTACGAAAGCTTGGGGATCGAGGAAGCGGATTACCCTTGTGAATAGAACGAACGTTCGTTATAGTTTTGTGCTATGCAGGTTAGGGGAGAGAAACTGGAGGAGAGGATCCTCGATGCGGCGGAGAGGCTCTTCGCAAAGCAGGGTTTCGCTGCGACAGGGATGCGGGCGATCTCCCAGGCGGCGAGGGCCTCGATCGGCGCTGTTT
>CAZGRE010000009.1:0-41386 GCA_964528085.1 uncultured Thermotogae bacterium
GCCGCGCCCCGCGAAAGCCTCAGCGCGTCGACTTCAGCGGCCGGCCGGGAAAGGTGAGCGCGGAAGCCCTATTCTCATTGCATTAATTTGCCAATTAGGGCATAATACGCGCATGGAATTTGCACGGTTGATCGAGATCGTCGGGGAGGAGCCGGTGTTCGAAACGGGATTGCTCCTGGCGGGTGACGTGGACCCGAACGACGTGCGAAGGCAACTCTCCCGCTGGGTGAAGGCCGGGCGCCTCTACCGGCTGCGGCGCGGCCTCTACGCCCTGGCTCCTCCTTTTCAGAAGGTGCAACCGCATCCGTTCTTGGTCGCCAACCGGATGGTGCAAGGCTCGTATGTAAGCCTGCATTCCGCTCTGGCCTACTACAACCTGATCCCAGAGGGTGTACCCGTGGTTACCAGCGTCACCACCGGCCGGCCCGGACGCTGGAACACCCCTTTGGGTGCCTACGAGTTCCGTCATCTCAAGCCCCAGCTGTTCGTCGGCTATCATTTAGAGGAAGTAAGTCCGGGCCAACACGCCTTCGTCGCCACCCCTGAAAAGGGGCTGCTGGATCTGGCCTACCTCCACCCGGAAGCGGACAGCCCGGCGTATCTCCGGGGACTCCGCCTGCAGAACTTGAAACGCCTCGATCCGGTCGCCCTCCGACACATCGCAGAGAGAGCAGGAAAGCCGAAGCTGCAACGCGTGGCAGCCTACGTGGCTGAATTGGCCCGCGCCGAGACCGAGGAGTACGAGACGCTATGAAAGCGTACCTGGCTGAGCTGGTCGGATCCGCTTCTACACCTGCGCACGGGCGCAACGTCGCCCGGGAGTACATGCAGGCAAGGATTCTCGGTGCCCTGCAGCGGGCTGGAGCCATGGTCCCGCTGGCATTCCACGGCGGGACCGCGCTCCGCTTCCTGTACGCCATCCCCCGCTACTCGGAAGACCTGGACTTCGCCCTGGAACGAGCGAGGGATCAGTACGACTTCCGCGCCTACCTCCAGGCTATCAGAAGGGGGTTCGAAGCTGAGGGGTACACGGTGAACCTCAAGGTGAGCGATCGAAGGACGGTGCACAGCGCTTTTCTCCGGTTCCCAGGCTTACCCTACGAGTTGGGCCTTTCACCGCACCGGGATGAGGTACTCGCAGTCAAGATCGAGGTCGATACGAACCCGCCGGCGGGGGCGGGGCTGACCACCACCGTGATCCGCCGCTACGTCATGCTGCAGATCCAGCACCACGATCGCGCCTCGCTGTTCGCCGGCAAGCTGCACGCCGTCCTGCAGCGGCCGTACACCAAGGGGAGGGACCTCTACGACCTCCTCTTCTATCTCAGCGACCCAGACTGGCCGCCTCCTAACCTCACCCTCCTGAACAACGCCCTCCGGCAGACCGGCTGGACCGGCCCGCGATTGACCGCTGAGAACTGGCGCGCCATCCTGCGCGATCGCCTTGAGGGGATGGATTGGAAGCGGGCGGTGGCCGATGTCCGCCCCTTCCTCGAGCCGGGCGCAAATCCGGAGCTGCTCACGCTGGAAAACATGAACCGAGCCTTGGGAGAAACGTAGCTTGCAGGCACGCAAGCGGAAAAACGTTCCAGGAAGGTTTAGCGCGTCGACTTCAGTGGCCGTCCGCGCATCCGCCCGCGCGGGCGGTATGTCCTTACCCTGACGCGGGAATTGGCCGGCTTCATCGTCTGAAACTGCCTCTCCGGGGCGAAGTCGTCGTACTCGAACCCGTCCAGCCTCCGCCGCTCGATCCTCTCGCCGAGGACCCGCTCGATGTCGCGCACCATCAGGGCATCCCCGTACGTGGCGAGGGTGAACGCCTCCCCTGTCCGCTCGGCGCGGCCGGTCCGGCCGATCCGATGGGTGTAGGCGTTGACCGTGTCGGGCATGTCGTAGTTGATCACGTGCGATATCCCGGAGACGTCGATCCCGCGCGCCGCGATGTCGGTGGCAACAAGGACGTCGTAGCGGCCGCTCTTGAACCCCTCGATCGCGTTCCTCCTCTGGCTCTGCGTCATATCCCCCTGCAGGGCGGCGACCCGGTGCCCCTGCTTCTTCAGATACGGGGCGAGGCCGCGTGCCCGGTACTTCGTCCGGGTGAAGATCAGAACGCGGCCGGTCGCGGTCCGCTTAAGGAGCGCAGTGAGAAGGCTCTTCTTCAGGCCGGCCGGGACCGGATAGAGGGCATGGGAGACCGTCTCGACCGGTGCACTCGTCCCGATCTGGATCGTAACCGGATCGTTCAGTATCTGATCGGCGAGGCTGCGGATCTCCCGCGGCATCGTCGCCGAGAAGAACATGGTCTGGCGATCCTGCGGGAGGCTCCTGATGATCCGGCGGATGTCGGGGAGGAACCCCATATCGCACATCCGGTCTGCCTCGTCCAAGACTAGCACCTCTACGCCTGACAGGTCGATCGCCCTCTCCCCCATGTGGTCGAGGAGCCGCCCCGGACAGGCGACGACGATCCCTGCCCCGCGGCGGAGGGCCGCGAGCTGCGGGCGCTTGCTGACGCCGCCGTAGATGGAGACGCTCCCGATCCCGGTCTTCCGCCCGAGGGAGATCGCCTCTTGGTTGATCTGCTCAGCAAGCTCGCGGGTCGGGGCGAGGATCAAGGCGCGGACGCGCCTCGGATGACCTGTGAGGAGGCGCTGCAGGATCGGGAGGATGAACACCGCCGTCTTGCCCGTACCGGTCTGTGCTATCCCCAAAACGTCACGCCCTGCCATCACGACCGGTATAGCTCTCTCTTGGATGGGGGTTGGGGTAATGTACCCGACTGCATCGACTCCGGCGGCGATCCGCCGGTCAAACGCGAATTTCTCGAAACTCATTAAAAATGCTCCTTGGCTCCGGTGAGCCAAGTCGCACTCTCAGCTCTGTCTTAGGTTTGCAATTTGTCTTAAAACTTCAATGCGAACGAAATTGCTATCGGAAAGCAAATATATTATACCCTGCACTGACGGATATGCAAGGCGGCACCGCTCACTCCCAAGTTGCCTCGGTCCTGACCCGCAACGGCTCGGGGGTCGCCCCCTTGAGGACCTGGGTGTGGATCCCGCACTCCCCGCCGCACTTGCTCGTCCCCTGCCAGCGGCCGTCCCGCTCGAGCTCCCCACCCGGATGGGAGCAGGGCTCGCACCCGAGGGAGCGGTAGCCGAGGCTGTACCAGGGATGCGGTCTTATCCCCCTCGTCGCCATGTAGCGCCAGACGTCGGCCTCGGTGAAGGTGAGGATCGGGTTGAACTTGACCAGCCCTCCCTTCTCTTCGATCTCCTGATAGTCGGTCCGCGTCCTCCCCTCGGTGTTCCGCAGACCGCATATCCAGGCGTCGAGGTCCTTGACTGCAACCTTCGTCGGCTCCACCTTGAGGATCCGGCAGCACTCGTCCGGATCCGCCTCGTAGATCGGCCTTCCGGTCTCGGAGAGAACGCGGGCCGCCCTCTCCTTGAACTCATCGGTCGGAAGGAGCCTGACGTCGATCGCCGGGTCATCGATAGCCGCGGGGACGCTGTCGGCGACCATGTACACGGTCACGTTGAGGCCCATCGCCTCGTTCATCTCCTTGAGGTAGATGAACGTCTCCTTCGGCTTATACGGAGTCATCACCGCGAAGATCGGGATATCCGGGTTGATCTGCCGCGCCAGATCGACAACGACCATGCTGTCCTTCCCGAAGGAACAGGCGATCGCTATCCGCGGGTAGGCCTTGATCGCCCGTTCGATTATCTCCTTTGCGTGCTCGACCTTGTCCAAAACCCTCTCCTTTTTCAATCAACCGGCTAGCCTGTATACAGGATCGCTGGGGGATGCTCGTTGATTCGGCCGTCATTTTACGCGAGCCTCCGGTGATAAGTCCACCGACGACGAAGGAAGATCCCTGAATGAGTGAGTTCAGCCCCTTAGATCCCGGCCGATCCCTCGGTAGAATCAGACCCTTACAGGATCGAGGAGGGTTAAAACGTGAACGATGAAAGGCAAAGGCTCACCGAGCTGATCGCGCGGATAAGGGCAGCGCGGGGGGAGATGCCGTTCGACCTGTTGATCGAGGACGTCCGCCTCGTCAACGTACACACCGGCCGGGTCGGCCGGGCGAAGATCGGGATCAAACGGGATCGGATATCCGCGATCCTCCCGGCGGACCATCCGGCGGAGACAAAGGGATCGTTCGACGGAGGGGGGCTTTACGCGATCCCTGGATTGATCGATGCGCATTGTCATATCGAATCGACCCTCCTGACGCCGGGTGCGCTCGCTGAGGCGATCGTCCCGTGCGGGACGACGACGCTCCTGATCGACCCGATGGAGATCGCAAACGTCGTCGGGATCGATGGATTGACCGCGTTCATGGATCGGATGGGGTCCCTCCCCTACCGGATATTCATCGAGGTCTCGTCCCGGGTCCCCACAGCACCCGGGATCGAGACAACCGGCGGGAGCCTCGGGGTCACAGAGACCGAGCGCCTCCTCGACCTCCCGGAGGCGGTCAGCCTCGGTGAGCTCGACCCGGCGAAGATCGACGGGTTAAGCGAGGAGCACCTGTTGAAGATCCTCGCCGCAACAAACCGGGGGAAGATCGCAAACGGCCATGCGATAGGCCTCTCCGGTGAGCGGCTCCGCGGATACGCCGCCGCCGGGCTCGCCGACGATCACGAGACGGTCGGCTACGACGAACTGCTCGAGCGGATCGAGCTCGGGATCAAGGTGATGATCAGGGAGGGATCGAGCGAACGGAACCTCGACGCGCTCGTCACGGGCATCGTCGAGGACGGGATCGATACACGAAACCTTATGTTCTGCACCGACGACAAGCACCCCTCCGACATCAGGGCGGAGGGGCACATCGACTACAACGTGAACCGCTCGATCGAGCTCGGCATCCCACCGATCGAGGCGATCAGGATGGCGACCCTGAACACGGCCGAGCACTTCCGGATCGATCATCTGATCGGCTCGATCTCCCCCGGCCGCTACGCCGACCTCATCCTCTCCCGGTCGATCGAGCGGATCGTCCCGGAGTACGTCTTCGTCTCCGGGAGGCTGAGAGCGAAGGGAGGAGGGCTTCTCGTCGAGCCGGAGCGGGGAGAGTACCCCGAATCCCTGAGGAGGACGATCCGGCTCCATCGCAGGCTCGGCCCGGACGATTTTCGGATCCGCGCCGATGAAAGGGAACATCGCGTCAGGGTGATCGAGCTGATTCGGGATCAGATCGTCAACCGCGCCTCGACCGCCGTTCTCACCGGGAAGGACGGCTTCCTCGAAGCGGACATAGAAAACGACATCCTCCCGATCTTCTGCGTCGAACGCTACGGGAAGAACGGGAATATCAGCTGCGGCATGATCAGCGGCTTCTCCCTGAAGCGGGGGGCGATCGCCGGGTCGGTCGCCCACGATCACCACAACATCATGGTCGTCGGGACGGACCCGAACGACATGCTTGCCGCAGTCGCGGTCCTCGCCGAAGCGCAGGGAGGTTTCGTCGCCGTCGCCGACGGCGAGGTGATATCCCTCCTCCCCCTCCCGCTCTGCGGGCTGATGAGCGAGGAGCCGATGGAGAAGGTCGACGCCGGCCTCTCCTCCGTCCGGGAGGCGGCGAGGGGGCTCGGGTGCCGCCTCCCCGCGCCGTTTATGACCCTGTCGTTCGTCTCCCTCCCGACCGTTCCCGAGCTCGGGATCACCGACCGGGGGCTGATCGACGTCCGCAGGAGCAGGATAGTCCCGCTGTTCATCGATTGAGGAAGAGCGGGAAAGCTCGTACCCTGACACCGTCGCCGCGGGAAAGGAGGAGTGCTGAAAAGGATCGTACTTGCTATCCTGATCGTTTCGATTCCCTGCTCCCCCTTGCTATTCGGGGAAGGTGAAATCGACAAGTTCTCCCTGTGGGACGGCACCTCCGGGACGCGGCTTCGCGGGGCGAACGTCTACCAGCGCCGCGTCTACCCCGAGCTCGACGGGCCGACCTTCCTCGGCCCGGGCCCGTTCGGCCCGCCGTACACGCAGGAGGACTTCGATAGGCTCGCCGCGATGGGGGCGAACTACGTCAACATCTCCGCCCCCGGCCTGTTCACCGAGGAGGAGCCGTACCGGCTCGACCCAGAGGCAGAGGCGAACCTCGACCGGCTCCTCGCGATGATCGAGAAGGCCGACATGTTCGCCGTGATCACGTTCAGGAGCGGCCCGGGAAGGAGCGAGTTCTGGGCGTTCTTCGGGGAGGACTACCGCTCCGACCCGGACGAGGGTTGGTTTTCTCCCTCCTACTACAACAACCGGCTCTGGGGTGATCCGCGGGCGCAGGAGGGGTGGATCAGGATGTGGCGCTACACAGCGGAGCGCTACCGGGGAAACCCGATCGTCGTCGGGTACGACTTGATGTGCGAGCCGAACGCAAACGAGGTCGGGAGCTATCCGCTCGGAGGGGCGCTCGACATTTGGGATCCGGATGAGTTCTACACCCGCTACGGCGGGACGACCTACGACTGGAACACCCTCTTCCCGCGGATCATCTCCGCCATCCGCGAGGTCGATTCGGATACGCCGATCCTGGTCGGAGGGATGGCGTACAACGCGATCGATTGGCTCCCGTACACGGAGCCGGTCGACGATCGGCGGACGGTGTACACCGTCCATCAGTACGCCCCGTTCGCCTACACCCACCAGGCCCCAGCCGATCTCGCCAACGCCTACCCCGGGACCTTCGACGCCGATTGGGACGGGATCGCCGAGCGGGTCGACCGGGAATGGCTCGACGAGCTTCTCGGAACGGTGGATCGATTCAGATCGGAGCACGGGGTCCCCGTGGCGGTGAACGAGTACGGGCTGATGCGCTGGGAGCCGAACGGGGATCGGTTCATGGACGATGAGATGAGCCTGTTCGAGGAGAGGGGGATAAACTACGCAATCTGGCTGTGGGAGTCATCGTGGAAGGAGTACGAGGGGGAGGTCGACGCGTTCAACTTCCGCCACGGCCCGGATCCGATGAATCACGCAGACGTCGAAACGAGCCGGCTGATCGAAGTGATCCGCCGCTACTGGAGCTTAAACGCGGTCCGCCCCTCCGACGATTGACCCGGAAGATGCAAGGGCGCCCGCAGATTCGCGGGCGCCCTTACAACTAGCTACGTCCTCTTAAGCGACGGCCTGTTTGACGAACGAGAGGAAGTCCTCCTCCGGGATCGCCCCCTCGAAGCTCACCCCATCGTTTATCACAACCTTGGGGACGGCCATCACCGAGTGGCGGTTCGCAAGAACCGGAAACTCGTTCGCCATCACCATGTCGGCCGTCACCTTCTCCGATTCGATCGCCATCATGTGGGCGGTGCGGACGGCGCGCGGGCAGTAAGGGCAGCTCGGAGTGACGAAGACTTGAATGTGAACTGGCCGATCGAGCCCGGCGAGCTCCTCCTTCGTCGCGGCGGAGAGGGACGTCTTCCCGGTCCCCACGTCGATTATGTCCTCGATCAGGGATGAGTACTCGTAACCGGACGGGATCCCGATGAACCGTATCCCGAGGTCGCAATCCCCCTCGACGATCACGGTCGGCGTACGCTCGACCCCGTACTCCTCGGCCTTCCCTCCATCGTTTCCCATCTCGTAGACCGCAAGCTCGATCTTCTCCCCGAGCTCGGCCGTCTCCTCAAGCAACTGGAGGGTGTCGGTACACGTGGTGCAACCGTCAGGCTTGGTGAAGAAGACGAGCGTGACCGGCTCTGTCATGGTGGCGGAGTCGCCCTGCAAGTATGCCCGATCCTTGTCCTGGAACAGGGGCATCTTCCCTCCTAATTCAATTCGAGTAGTTCGTCGATCCTTGCCCGATCGAACCCGACGATCAGCTCTCCGTCGATTTCAATGACCGGGACACCGTACTGGCCGCTCTTTTCCACCATCTCACGCGCACGATCCGGATCGGCTTGAACGTCGACCTCCTCGAAGTCGATCTCGCGCGCCCGGAGGTAGTCCTTCGCCGCCTGGCACCAAGAGCACGTAGGCGTGGTGTAAATGATCACCTCGTGGCTCATCCGTCCTCCTTTTCTATCATGATATCTACAAGCTCGCTTATCCCTTCATTCAAGCGGTAGCAGTTCCGCGCCCCGCTCTTCTCCTTCTTCAACACCCCTGCGTGCTCGAGCTTTCCCAGGTGGTAGGAGACCGCAGGCTGGCTGAGCCCGAGCCTCTCCAGGATCTCCTGACACTCGACCTTCCCGCCCTTCAGCATCTCCACGATCCGAAGCCGTGGCTCGCTCGCCAGGGCGGAGAAGACCTCGGCCCAATGCTTGATCCTCTCCTCGTTCATTGCGGGGGAGGGTAACCGGCCCGGGGGCATTTGTCAAGTATTTAAATATTTCGATAAAACCGCTGTTTATCGCTCCCTCGATTCGCCGTAGAATCGAGGCGGAAGCGAGGGGATGAACGGTGAAGAACAAGCTTGTCGCGAGGATCCTCTATGAGATCGCCGATCTACTCGATCTCGACGGGGTCCCGTTCAAGCCGCGCGCCTACCGGCGGGCGGCGCAGACCGTCGAATCGCTGACGACGCCGATCGAGGAGGTCGTCGCCGAAGGGAAGGTCTCCGAGCTCCCCGGGGTGGGGGAGGCGATCGGGAAGAAGATCACCGAGATCGTCGAGACCGGGAGGCTGAAATACCACGAGGACCTGAAGAGGAAGCTCCCGATCGACCTTCACTCCCTGACCGCGGTCGAGGGGGTCGGCCCGAAGACGGCGAAGCTCCTCTACGAGCGGCTCGGGATAAGGACCCTCTCCGACCTCGAGGAGGCGGCGCGCGCCGGGCGGATCCGCGAGGTGAAGGGGCTGGGGGAGAAGACCGAGGAGAAGATCCTCCGCGGGATCGGCGAGGCGCAGCGGATGGAGGAGCGCGTCCGCCTCGGTGAGGCGCTACCCCTGGCGCGCGATCTCTGCGCCCGCCTGATGAAGACTGGCCTGTTCACCCGTGTGGAGCCGGCAGGGTCCCTCCGCCGGGGTAGAGAGACGGTCGGCGACCTCGACATCCTGGCGATATCGAGGAGCCCAAATGAGGCGGCGGAGGCGTTCGTCGACCTCCCGGACGTCGAGGAGGTCCTTGCATCAGGACCGAAGAGATCGTCGGTCAGGCTGGCGGGGGGGATGCAGGTCGACCTGCGGATCGTCCCTGTTGGGTCGTTCGGAGCGGCACTCCAGTACTTCACCGGCTCAAAAGCGCACAACATCGCGCTCCGCAAGCGGGCCCTCGCCCGCGGTCGGAAGCTGAACGAGTACGGCCTGTTCGATGAAAAAGGAAGATCGATCGCCGGGGAGACGGAGGAGGGGATCTACGAATCCCTCGGACTTTCATACATCCCCCCCGAGCTTCGCGAGGATCAGGGGGAGATCGAGCGAGCCGCCTCTGGAAGCCTCCCTTCCCTCATCACCCCAGATCAGATAAAGGGTGATCTCCATACCCATACGGACTGGTCGGACGGTAAGACGACGCTTGCGGAGATCGTCGCGGCGGCGAGGAGGCGTGGGCTTTCGTACATAGCGATCACCGATCACGCGCGATTCTCCGAGGTGATCGGCGGGCTCTCCCCCGACGGACTGAGGCGGCAGCTCGACGAGATCGCGGCGATGAACGAGCGCCAGGCGGGGTTCAGGATCCTGAGCGGCGTCGAGGTGAACATCCTCCGGGACGGCTCACTCGACCTGCCGGACGGGCTCCTTGCGAGGCTCGACATCGTGGTCGCCGCGGTCCACTTCCACTTCCACCTGACAAGGAAGGAGATGACGAGGAGGTTGATCCGCGCGGTGGAGAACGAAAACGTCGATATCCTCGCCCATCCGACCGGGAGGAAGATCGGGGAGAGATCCGGGTACGACGCCGATTGGGACGAGGTCTTCCGCCGCGCGGCGAGAGCAAAGACGGCAATGGAGGTAAACGCCAATCCCATCCGCCTCGATCTCAACGCCGAGTCGATCCGCCGCGCCCTCGACTGTGGCGTCCTTCTATCGATCGGGACCGACGCACACGCGATCGAGCATCTTGAGTTCATGGAGTACGGGGTGATCACCGCCCGCCGCGGGTGGACGGAGGCAAAGGACGTCCTGAATACCTACCGAGCGGACGAGCTCCTCGAACGGTTCAAATCAGGGGGATCGGCGGAGGAGGAGGAATAGCTCCTCGTTCCCGCCCTTCCCCTGAACCGGCGATCGCTCCACAGCGGCGATGTCCCACGGCGTCTCCTCTTCGACGAACATTCTAAACCGATCGAGGGCGGCCTGACGGAGGGCCGGGTCCTTCAGCACCCCGTCCTTGGGGAGGAGGTCCCTCCCCACCTCGAACTGCGGCTTGAACAGGGCGATCATCTCACCGTCGCGGGAGAGGATCTCCTCCAGGGGAGGGAGGATCAGCCGGAGGGAGATGAACGAGACGTCGATCGTCGCAAGCTCGATCTCCTCGCCGATGTCCTCCGGCTCGAGATAGCGGGCGTTCAGCCCCTCGCGGACGATCACCCTCCGATCACGGCGGAGGCCCGGGTGGAGCTGATCGTGCCCGACGTCGACGGCGTAGACCTTCGCCGCCCCGTGCTGCAGCAGGCAGTCGGTGAACCCCCCGGTCGAAGCCCCGATGTCGAGGCAGACCCTCCCCCGCGGATCGACGCGGAAGAATTCCAAGGCGGCCTCGAGCTTCTCACCCCCACGGCTGACGTACTTCTCGTAGGCGAGGATCTCGATTGTGGCCTCGGGATCGATCGGATGGCCGGGGCGGGTGATCACGGATCCGTCGACCTTCACCCTCCCCGCCTCGATCATCCGCTGGGCACGCGACCGGCTCCGGATCAACCGGCGCTGTTTGATCACCTTGTCGAGACGCTCCTTCATCGGATCGGGACCGTCGCCTCCGCCCTCTTTTGAACGTACGCCTCGATCCCGGCGCGGAGGACCTCCACGGCGCGGACCAGCTTATCCTCTTCGAGGACGTAGGCGAGGCGGACTTCGTCCTTCCCCTTCCCCGGTGTCGCGTAGAAACCGGCTCCCGGAGCGACCATCACCGTCTCACCGTCCAGGTCGAAATCGGTCAGCATGAACCGGGCGAACGCCTCGGAATCGTCGATCTGCGGGAACTTGACGAAGATGTAGAACGCCCCCTCCGGCTTCCGCAGGACGGCTCCGGGGATCGACGTCAGGGCAGCGAAGAGCGTGTCGCGGCGGGAATGGAACTTTGCAACCATCCGATCGATCGCCTGTCTGTAACCCGGATCGCGGAGGAAGGCGATAAGCCCGTACTGGCTGAAGGTGGGGGGCGATAACCTAATCTGACAGAGCTTGTCCACTGCGGCGATCACGTCCTTGTTGTGGCTCGCTATGCAGCCGAGCCGTGCCCCACACGCCGAGATCCGCTTGGAGATCGAATCGACGAGGATTGCATGCTCGCGGAGCTCGGGAAGGGATAACACGCTCACCGCCTCCCCTTCGTAGGTCAGCTCGCGGTACGGCTCGTCCGAGATGACGAACAGATCGTGCTTGAGCGCGAGCTGCGCCAGGCCCTCAAGCTCCTCGCGGGTGTAGGCGACCCCGGTCGGATTCGCCGGGTTCGAAAAGAGGATTCCCTTTGTCCTATCCGTGATCAGCCGCTCTATCTCCCCGATCGGCGGAAGGTGGAACCCCTCTTCGATCCTCGTCGTGATCGGGACGACCTTCACCCCATTGACGAGCGCCTGCCCCTTGTAGTTAGGATAGAACGGCTCGGGGATCAGGACCTCGTCCCCAGGGTTGCAGACCGTCTGAAGGGCGAACGTAAACCCCTCGCTCCCACCGATCGTCACCGCCAGCTCATCCGGGTTGAGCTCGATCCCCACCTCGGCGTAATAGCGGACGAACCCCTCACGCGTCTCGGCGATCCCCCGCGACGGGCTGTACGAGAGGACATCGATCGGCGCACCCTTCACCCCGCCCATGAACGCCCGTGGGGTCGGTACGTCCGGCTGACCGATGTTTAAGTGGTAGACCGTCTTCCCCGCCTCCTTGGCAGCGACCGCAAGCGGGGTCAGCCGCCTGATCGGAGAGCCCTCGAGCTGTTCCGTCCGTTTCGATACATTAAGCATGTTCTAAGATCCACACCTCCATCGATTCGGGGATCCGATCGGCCGCGACCTCAACGCTCGGACCCCCGATCCGCTTCACATTCTCCATCATCTTCGCGAACGGCTCCACCGTCTCAATCGGCCAGTCAACGATCCGATCGGTCTTGAAGTGCATCGGGATGACGATCTTGGCCCCTCTAAGATCTTTGGCGATCCGAGAGGCCGTCTCGGCGTCGATCGTGAAGTGCCCTCCCACCGGGATGAGAAGCATCCGGACATCGCCGAGCGCCTCTATCTGCCCTTCATCGAGGGATGTACCGAGATCTCCCAGATGGGCGATCCGGACCCCTTCAAGGTCGAACGCGTAGATCGTGTTCTCGCCGCGCTCCGCCCCCTCCTTATCGTCGTGGAACGAGTGGATCCCGATGAAATCGATCCCGTGAGCGGTCCTCTCCCCCACCCCCTTGACTACGATCGGTCGACCGGCGACCCGATCGACGGCGTTGTGATCGAAGTGATCATGGCTGACGGTGACGACATCGACCCCGGTCTTGGGAAAATCATACGGGACCGTTTCGTCGAACGGGTCGGTCAGGATCCTCACATCCCCTCCCTCGATCAAAAAGCAGGAATGCCCGTACCAGGTGATCTTCATCCTCCCTCCTTTTCCGCTGTCTTGAGCATCCATTCCACCAACTCATCGAAGCCGATCCCGGCCGCCCTCGCTGCACGGGGAAGGTCGCTCAGCGGGGTCATCCCAGGGATGGTGTTCACCTCAAGGACGTACGGTGTCCCATCCTCGCTCAGGCGGATGTCGACCCGGGAGAAACCGGTGCAACCGAGCTCGCGATGAGCGGCGAGCGCCGCCTCCTTCGTCCTTGCAGTAGCGCCGTCCGGAAGATCCGCCGGGACGATGAACCGCGCAACCCCCTCCGTGTACTTCGCCCGATAGCTGAACAGACCCCCATCGCATTCGATATCGACGATCGGGAGGGGAGAATCTCCCCCCTCCCCCCGCAGGATTCCGACGGTCAGCTCCCTCCCCGGGATGAACTCCTCGACCAGGGTCTCCCCCTCCGCGGCACCGCGTAATGCGCCGCAAAGCTCCGGCCCATCCTCGACGAGCACGACCCCGATCGTCGAGCCGCCGTACCGCGGTTTTACGACGAGGGGGTAGGAGAGGGAACCCTCGAGTTTATCGACGAAGGGCTGAGGGCCTCCGCCGCCGTAGACCGCCCACCTCGGAGTCGGTATCCGCCTTGCGGCGAAGATCTCCTTCGCCCTCACCTTGTCCATCGCCCGGGCCGAGGCCTGCGGCCCCGAGCCCGTGTAGGGGATCCCCATCACGTCGAAGAGGAGCTGGACCGTCCCGTCCTCCCCGCTCCCGCCGTGGAGGCAGTTGAAGACGACCCTGATATCAGCGATGTTCGGGACGATGTCATCGAGGGTGTCGATCTCGATCAGGGAAGCGGTATGGCCGAGCCTCGACAGGGCTCGATAGACGCTCTCCCCCGAGATCAACGAGACCTCCCGCTCGGGCGAGTCCCCACCGGCTAGAACGCCGATCCTTCTCAGATTGCGCACTCGGTCCCCTCCGGCTGCTAGTATACCGAGGCCTCCTTGGCGCCACAACGAAAACCGGTTCGGAAACGCATTTAACCACTATGATCCACCTCCTTGACGCCCCCCCTCCGGCCCGATATACTTCATGTCAGTCGGTCTTTGAAAAGTGGATAGCGTGGTATTGGGTTTTCGATGAGAAAACCACTGTCACAGACTTAAGTTAGGATCGAAATCTAAACCAAGAGAGTTTGATCCCAGCTCAGGATGAACGCTAGCGGTGCGCTTAACACATGCAAGTCGTGCGATCGAGCCGGACCAATCATTCTTCGGAGTGTGCGGACCGGTGACGGAGCGGCGGACTGGTGAGTAACACGTAGCTAACCTACCCTCTTGACGGGGATAACTGCCCGAAAGGACAGCTAATACCCGATGTTGCTCGAGGCCGACGGGCCTTGAGCCAAAGGCGGTCCTGCCGCCGCAAGGGGAGGGGGCTGCGCCCTATTAGCTAGTTGGTAGGGTAATGGCCTACCAAGGCGATGATGGGTAGCTGGTCTGAGAGGACGATCAGCCACATTGGGACTGAGATACGGCCCAGACTCCTACGGGAGGCAGCAGTGGGGAATATTGGACAATGGACGAAAGTCTGATCCAGCGACACCGCGTGGGGGATGAAGGCTTTCGGGTCGTAAACCCCTTTTCTGGGGGAAGAATAAGGTCGGGAGGAAATGCCCGTCCGATGACGGTACCCCAGGAATAAGCATCGGCAAACTTCGTGCCAGCAGCCGCGGTAAGACGAAGGATGCGAGCGTTATCCGGAATTACTGGGCGTAAAGGGCGTCTAGGCGGTCGAGTAAGTCATCTGTGAAAGCCCTCGGCTCAACCGAGGAAGACCGGGTGATACTGCTCGACTTGGGTGTAGGAGAGGGGAGTGGAACTCACAGAGTAGCGGTGGAATGCGCAGATACTGTGAGGTACCCCGATGGCGAAGGCAACTCCCTGGCCTGCTACCGACGCTGAAGCGCGAAAGCGTGGGGAGCAAAGGGGATTAGATACCCCCGTAGTCCACGCCCCAAACGATGTTCACTTGGTGTCGGCCGCTGATATTGGTCGGTGCCGAAGCTAACGCGTTAAGTGAACCGCCTGAGGAGTACGGCCGCAAGGCTAAAACTCAAGAGAATTGACGGGCCCCCGCACAAGCGGTGGAGCACGTGGTTCAATTCGATGATAAGCGAAGAACCTCACCTGGGCTTGACATACTAGTGGTAGGAACCGGAAACGGGGACGACCCTACCTTCGGGTAGGGAGCTAGTACAGGTGATGCATGGCTGTCGTCAGCTCGTGTCGTGGGATGTAGGGTTAAGTCCCGAAACGAGCGCAACCCCTGTCGTCAGTTGCCAGCGGGTAATGCCGGGGACTCTGACGAGACTGCTGGTGAATAGCCGGAGGAAGGAGGGGATGACGTCAAGTCATCATGTCCCTTATGCCCAGGGCGACACACATGCTACAATGGGGGGTACAAAGGGTTGCAATACCGTAAGGTGGAGCCAATCCCAAAAAACCCTCCTCAGTTCGGATTGAGGTCTGCAACTCGACCTCATGAAGCCGGAATCGCTAGTAATCGCGGGTCAGCCACACCGCGGTGAATATGTACTCGGGGGTTGTACACACCGCCCGTCACACCAACCGAGTGGGGGGTACCTGAAGTCGCCTTTTTGAAGGCGCCGAGGGTAACCTCCGCGAGAGGGGTGAAGTCGTAACAAGGTAGCCGTAGGAGAACCTGCGGCTGGATCACCTCCTTTCTAGGGAGATAGAAAAAAGGCCGACCAGAGTGACAGGACCACGCTATCCCTTTTCTCCCGTTCGTCATCCTTCCGCTTAAAACAGGACGCGTGTTACCTCTTGCAAGCAGGAATCTTCCCATCGCTCGTCCTGGCTTTCCTCCCGTTTCCCTGTCGGGCGATGTAGCCTGATCGCGGATGATGAAAAAGGGAGGACGGATGATACCGACTGCCGACGAGAAGGTCGTCTTCACTGATCTACTATCCGCGCTGGGGGATCTTCTCCAGATCAACCGGGGCGAGACGGTCTATCACCCCGGGACGCAGAGCACGTCTGTCTACCTCGTGGAGGAGGGCCGCGTCAAGCTCGCCTACCTCGACGAGAGCGGGAAGAAGCTGACCCTGTCGATTATCGACCGGGGGGAGATCTTCGGAGAGATGTGCCTCGTCGGGGAGGAGACGCGCCGGCACCTTGCGACAGCGATCGAGGATTCGGTCATCCGCTGCATCCCGAGCAAGGAGTTCTCGGCTGCAATCGAAGCCGACCCGAAGACCCTCCTCCTCCTCGTCCGGCACTTCGCACGGCGGATGCAGGAATACGAGGAGGCGCTTGAAGACCTGGCGTTCCGCGACATCCAGGCCCGCCTCTCCCGCCAGCTGTTGAAACTCTCGGACGAATACGGGGTCGAGACGAAGGATGGAATCCTGATCGGCTTTCCGGTGACGCACAAGGAGCTCGCCGACATGATCGGTTCGGCCCGCGAGAACACGACCCTCGCCCTCAACCGGTTCGAGCGCGAGGGGATCCTCGACAAGAGCCGCTATCGGATCGTCATCAAGAACGAGGCTGGTCTACGGAAGAAGATCCACATCAGCGGCTGAATCGAAGCGATTGAAGCGAGGAGGCGCCCCGTCCCAAGAGAGGACGGGGCGCCTCACCCTCTTATCCCTGAGCGAGGGCCTTGTACTCCCGATAACGCTCGCGGCACTCCTCCTCCAGACGGGCGTGGAGCCTCTTCGCCTCCTCGGGGAAGGACTGATAGAGGCTGGCGTAGCGGACCTCGCCCATCAGGAACTCATGGAAATCACCCGTCGGCTCTTTAGAATCGAGCTGGAACGGGTTCTTCCCCTCCTCCTTCAGACGGGGATCGTACCGGTAGAGCGGCCAGTAGCCGACCTCGACGGCGAGGCGCTCCTCCGTTTGGGATTTCCCCATCCCCTTCTTCAACCCCTGATTGATGCACGGGGCGTAGGCGATGATGATGCTCGGTCCTGGATAGCTCTCCGCCTCCTGGAATGCCTTTAGACACTGGTTCATGTTCGCCCCCATCGCGACGGAGGCGACGTAAACGTACCCGTAGCTCATCAACATCCGGCCGAGGTCCTTCTTCTTCGTCTTCTTCCCTGAGGCGGCGAACTTCGCCACCGACCCGGTCGGGGTCGCCTTGGAGGATTGCCCGCCGGT
This sequence comes from uncultured Thermotogae bacterium, assembly GCA_964528085.1. Classification (GTDB taxonomy): domain Bacteria; phylum Bipolaricaulota; class Bipolaricaulia; order UBA7950; family UBA9294; genus B2-G16. Next base: position 16,857 of record CAZGRE010000009.1, read on the forward strand.
GTTCGAGTAGACCTCGGTGTCGAGGACGAGGACGTTGACGTCCTTGTTCATCGCCATGACGTGATCGAGCCCGCCGTAGCCGATGTCGTAAGCCCAGCCGTCCCCACCGATGATCCAGATCGACTTCTTGGTGAACAGGTCCCTCATCCCGAGGATTTCCTTGAGGAGAGGATCTTCTCCTCCCTCCTTCTCGAGGAGGGCGGCGATCCGATCACCCGCCTTCCGGGAGATCACAGGGTCGTCCACCCCGCCGAGCCACTCGATCATCGCCCCCTTCAGCTCGGACGATACCTTCTCCTTCGCCTCGTCTATCAGCCGCGCGAGCCGGCCGCGGCGCGCCTCGAGGGCGAGCTTCATCCCGAACCCGTACTCGGCGTTGTCCTCGAACAGGGAATTGGCCCACGCCGGGCCGTGCCCGTCCCGGTTCTTGCAGTACGGGACGGCCGGGGCCGATCCACCGTAGATCGAGGAACAACCGGTCGCATTGGCGATCAGCATCCGCTCCCCGAACAGCTGGGTGGCGAGCTTGACGTACGGGGTCTCACCGCACCCGGGACATGCGCCGGAGAACTCGAACAGGGGCCTTAAGAACTGGCTTCCGGTCACGGTGTTCGCGTTCACCCTCTCGGGATGACCGGGGAGGCGCTCGAAGAACCTCCAGTTGTCGGCCTGGGGATCGAGCTGGGACTCGATCGGCCTCAGAGTGAGTGCCTTCTCCCCCTTCATCCCAGGGCAGACGTCGACGCAGTTCCCGCAACCGGTGCAGTCGAGGACGCTCACCTGAACGCGGAACCTGAGCCCCTCGAGCCCCTTCCCGCGCGCCGGGACGGTGACGAACCGATCCGGTGCATCGGTCAGCTCCTCCTCGGTGGCGAGGGCCGGCCGGATCGCGGCATGCGGGCAGACGAACGAGCAGAAGTTGCACTGGATGCAGACATCCGGATTCCACTCCGGGACGTTGATCGCGATCCCGCGCTTTTCGTAGCGGCTCGTTGCGGTGGGGAACGTCCCGTCAGGACCGGTCCAATCGTACTTCCCAGCAAGCTTCGCGGAAAACGCGCTCACCGGGAGGCGATCCCCCTCTTGCAGCTCCATCGGCCGCATCACGGCAAGGACCCACTCCGGTACCTCCCGTTTGCCCTTCTCCTCATCTCCGCCGGCCTCCGCCCAGGATGCAGGGACCTTCACCTCGATCAGGTTATCGAGGGCGGCATCGACCGCAGCGTAGTTCATCTTCACGACCTCTTCGCCCTTCCGGCCGTAGGTCTTTTTGATCGCCTCCTTAAGCTTCTCGATCGCCTCGTCGACCGGGACGACCCCGGCGAGGTTGAAGAAGACGGTCTGCATGATCATGTTGATCCGCCCTCCGAGACCGACCTCGGAGGCGATCTTCACCGCGTCGATCGTGTAGAAGCGAAGCTTCTTCTGCGCGATCGTCCGCTTGAGGGAGGAAGGGAGGTTCCTCTCTAGCCCCTCACCGGTCCAGGGGCAGTTCAGGACGAAGATCCCTCCGTCCTTGATCCCGGCGAGGAGATCGTACTTGTGGACGAACGCCGGGTTGTGGCAGGCGATGTAATCGGCGTTCTTGACGAGGTACGGGGACTGGATCGGGGATTTTCCGAACCGCAGGTGGGACATCGTGATCCCGCCCGACTTCTTCGCGTCGTAGGCGAAGTACCCTTGGGCGTACAGGTCGGTGTTGTCCCCGACGATCTTGATCGCGCTCTTGTTCGCCCCGACCGTCCCGTCCGAGCCGAGCCCCCAGAACTTGCATTGAATCGTCCCCTCGGGCGCGACGTCGATCTCCTCCCCGACCGGGAGGGAAGTATCGGTGACATCGTCCTCGATCCCGACGGTGAAGTGGTTCTTCGGGGAGTTTTGAGCGAGGTTGTCGAAGACGGCGCGGACCATCGCCGGGGTGAAGTCCTTCGAGCCGAGGCCGTACCGACCCCCGACGATGAGGATCCCCTTCCCCATCTCCTTGAACGTGGTGGAGACGTCCTGGTAGAGCGGCTCTCCGAGCGCCCCCGGCTCCTTCGTCCGGTCGAGGACAGCGATCCTCGTCGCCGTCTCAGGGATGACCTCGAGGAAGTTCTCGACCGACCAGGGGCGATAGAGACGGACCTTGATCAGGCCGACCTTCTCCCCGTGCCGATTCAGGTAGTTGACGCTCTCCTCGATCACATCGCAGGAAGACCCCATGGCGACTATCACGCGCTCGGCGTCAGGGGCCCCGACGTAGTCGAAGAGCCGATACTGCCTCCCCGTCAGCTCGCCGACCTCCCGCATCGTCTCGGCGACGATCGCCGGGGCCTGAAGGTAGAAGGGGTTCGCCGCCTCGCGCCCCTGGAAGTATATGTCCGGGTTCTGCGCCGTCCCGCGGAGGTGCGGGTGCTCCGGGTTCATCGCCCGCCGGCGGAACGCCTCGATCTCCTCCCACGGGGCGAGCTTCGCCATCTCCTCGTAGGGGATCACATCGACCTTCTGAATCTCATGCGAGGTACGGAACCCATCGAAGAAGTGGAGAAACGGGACCTTCGCCTTCAGCGCCGCCAGGTGGGCGACGAGCCCGAGGTCGATCACCTCCTGCACCGAGGCGGAGGCGAGGAGGGCGAACCCGGTCTGGCGGGTCGCCATCACGTCGGAGTGATCCCCGAAGATCGAAAGGGCGTGCGCCGCGACGGCGCGGGCCGAGACGTGGAAGACGCCGGGGAGGAGCTCCCCGGCGATCTTGTACATGTTCGGGATCATCAATAACAGCCCTTGCGAAGCGGTGAACGTCGTGGTGAGGGCTCCTGCCACGAGTGAGCCGTGTACAGCGCCGGCGGCACCGGATTCGGCCTGCATCTCGGTCACCCGGAGCGTCTGGCCGAAGATGTTCTTCCGCCCGTGCGCCGCCCATGAATCGGCGATCTCCCCCATCGGCGAGCTCGGGGTGATCGGATAGATCGCCGCGACATCGCTCATCGCATAGGCGACGTGCGCCGCCGCCGTGTTCCCATCGATCGTCATCATCCTCTTCTCCGCCATATCGTTCCTCCTCGGCGCAAACAGCGTAGCTGGTCAGTTTGGATGAGTGATTGTAGCGACCCATTCTACAAGGTACAACGGGAGAAGGGGGCTTACCCGGCCGTCTAGCTTCGCCCGATCCCAGGAATAATCCTTTTGCCTACTCATTTTGTTAAGGAGGTCGTGGGATGAAACGCTGGATCGCGCTGTTAGTCGTTGTGGCCCTCGTTGTAGTGACCGGGGTCTCGCTCCTCGCCGATCCGATCCACGTGGGGGGAGGGCCAAGAACCACCTGCTCGCCGATCCATGTGGGGGGAGGGCCGAGGGCACTCTCCGATCCGATCCACGTCGGTGGTGGACCGATTGTCCTCTCATCTCCGATTCACGTCGGTGGGGGACCACAGATTATCGGGGACTGAATCGACATAAACGGAGTCTCGTTGCAGTAAGTCAACCGATTGAGCATCGGCTAAGGGAAGGGCGGGTTCGTCGCCTGTCCTTCCCTTCTTTTTTTTCGCTTGCCTTCCCGTCGCCCCTTTTAGGTACAATCGGCTAACCGGAGGCGGATGTAGAGCGGTTCACTCAGGAGGGAATCGTGGTCGAAGGGATGAAGATCGGGCGGGCGAGGGAGCGAAAAGCGGAATCGGGGAAGGGATCAACCGCCCTCGAGCTCCTCGCCCAGCACGGACCGGTCGAGGTGACGCGCTACCGGATCGCAGCCGGGAAGCACTTCTACCTCGATGCCCAGGACGAGTGGGCCGGATTCGAGTTCATCTATGTACTCGAGGGGAGGCTGGTCCTGACCGACGGGGAAGAGCAAACACACCTCTCTGCCGGCGATTACTTCTACCACACCGGCCTTCCGAAGCGCGCATACTTCCAGGTAGAAGAAGACGCCGACCTCCTCACGGTCTCCTCACCGCCGAGCTATCACCTGATCCGAAAGGAGATCCAATCCCTGATGGCCCTCGCCCGCTCGGTCGAGGAGAAGGACCCAGCGACCGAAGGGCACTGCAAGCGACTCGAGCGGTTGGCGGTCGCCACCGGCGAGCGGCTCGGCCTTTCCGGGCAGCGGCTGATCGACCTCTCATACGCTGCATATCTCCACGACGTCGGGAAGGTGAAGGTCCCGGACCGGATCCTGAACAAGGCCGAACCGCTCACCGAAGCGGAATGGGTGGAGATGCACCGTCACCCCGAGTACGGGGAGGAGATGCTGAGTGAGAAGGAGTTCCTCCGTGCTGCAGCGAGGATCGTCCGCGCCCACCACGAACGTTACGATGGGAGAGGGTACCCCGACGGCCTGAAAGGCGACGAGATCCCGCTCGAGGCGCGGATCATCGCCGTGGTCGACACCTACGACGCGATCACCTCCGAACGGCCGTACCAGCCCGCCCTGGCGAAGAAGGAGGCGCTCGACGAGCTGAGGCGAGGAGCCGGGACGCAGTTCGACGAACGCGTTGTGAAAGCGTTCATCGGCTTGATACGGAACGCGGATGAATAAGCTTACAAGATCCCGGTTCCGGCATCTTCTCTTCCTCCTCCCGCTCGGCGCCGGAATCGGCCTCCTGATCGGCCTCATCTTCGGCGATCTTAAATTCAGCGTCCTCGTCGGAACCGGATTCGGGACCGCCTACGCCCTCCTCCTCACAATCCGAAATCCGGGATAGCCCTCAGAGGGACGGCATCCTCTGCTCGATCACCCGTTTCAGGTTCGGGAGGCCTATCTCCTGAAGCTCATAGCGGACCCGCGTCGTCGGAACCTTGAACCGGACCAAGCGGGTGAGGTCGATCGGGGTACCGATCACGACCGCATCGCATTCGACCCGGTCGATCGTCTCCTGCAGATCGTCGATCTGCTCATCCCCGTATCCCATCGCCGGGAGGAGCTTCCCGATCTTCGGGTACTTCACGTACGTCGCGGCGATCGAGGCGACGGTGTACGGCCGCGGATCGACGAGCTGGCTCGCGCCGAAGCGGTTGGCGGCGATCACACCGGCTCCGTACTCCATCCCGCCGTGCGTCAACGTCGGGCCGTCCTCAATCACCAACACGCGCTTCCCACGGATGATCGAAGGATCGTCAACCTGGATGGGGGAGGCCGCTTCGATGATCGTCGCGGACGGATTCATCCCAGCGACGTTCTGACGAACGAAATTGACGTCGTCGAGTGAAGCGGTATCGACCTTATTGATCACTATCACATCAGCGGTGCGGACGTTCACCCCGCTCGGGTAGTAGAGGAGCTCGTGACCGGCGCGGTGAGGATCGACGACCACGATGGAGAGATCGGCCCTGTAGAACGAGAAATCGTTGTTTCCCCCATCCCAGACGACAACGTCCGCCTCCGCCTCGGCCCGCCGGAGGATCTTCTCGTAATCGACACCTGCGTAGACGATCGTCCCGTTGTCGATGTGCGGCTCGTACTCTTCCCTCTCTTCGATCGTGCACTTCTCCCTATCGAGATCCTCGTAGCTGGCGAACCGTTGCACCTCCTGCTTCACGAGGTCGCCGTACGGCATCGGATGGCGGATGACGGCGATCTTCTTCCCTTTCTTCTTGAGGATCTCGCAGACGCGCCTCGTCGTCTGGCTCTTCCCCGAACCGGTGCGCACCGCGGTGACCGAGATGAGCGGCTTCTCCGGGATCACCATCGTCGAGGAAGGGCCGAGGAGCATGAAGTCGGCCCCGGCGGCGTTGACGATCGCTGAGCGCTCCATCACGTACTGATTCGACACATCACTATAGCTGAAGACAACGATATCGATCTTCTCTTCCTCTATTATCTTAGGGAGATCATCCTCGGCGCGGATCGGGATCCCCTCCGGATAGAGCCCTCCCGCCAGCTCGGGAGGATAGGTACGATTCTCGATATCCGGGATCTGGGTGGCGGTGAACGCCACCACCTCATAGTCCGGGTTATCGCGGAAATAGACGTTGAAGTTATGGAAGTCGCGACCGGCGGCCCCCATGATGACGACGCGTCTCTTCATTATCTCGTCCCCCTTTCGGATAGCTCGCAGGTATACTACCCGACGGGGTTACGAACCTCCAGAGCTTGTCCGAAAGCGGCGCCTCCCATATGCTCTTTTTTATGTCGCTCGCCAATTGGATAACGATCGCCCGGGGGCTTCTCATCGCCCCGATCCTCATTTCCCTTTTCTCCGGAAATCGAATGTTGGCGCTCGGGCTCTTCCTGATCGCCTGCGCCGGCGACGTCCTTGACGGGATGGTCGCCCGCGCCCGGAAGGAGGTGACGACGTGGGGGAAGGTCCTCGACCCGACGGTCGACAAGGCGGTCTACGTCTCGGTCCTCTCGGCGCTCACCGTTAGCGGCGACCTATCGATCCTCCTCCTCCTCCTCTTCCTCATCCCCCAGATCGCGCTCGGGATCGGCGCACTCGTCCTTCGCATCCACGCCCACAGGGTCCAGGGGGCGCGGATCCTGGGGAAGGCCGCCTCCGCCCTGACGTTCGCTTCGATCCTCTTCCTCATCGCCGACTGGCCGGGGAAGGGACCGCTCCTCTACGGGACGATCGCTGCCACGTACATCGCCGGGATCGACTATCTCCTCGCCGCCCGCTCCGGCCATGTGACCTCATCGTAAGGGAAGTCCGGGAATTCAGGAGGGACCGGGGCCTCGAACCGAACGTCAGCCCCACTCCCCGGATGCTCGAATACGATCCGCCAGGCATGGAGGAAGAGGCGTCCCCCCGGTCGACCACCGTAGACCCGGTCGCCGACGACCGGATGAGCGATGTAGCTCAGGTGGACGCGGATCTGGTGCGTACGCCCGGTTATCGGGCTGGCGAGGATGAGAGTCTCCTCCGGATAGCGGGCGAGGACGGAAAACTCGGTCTGGGCCGGCCGGCCGTGCGGTTCGACGGCCATCCGGCTCGGCCGCGCCGGATCCCGTCCGATCGGTGCCTCGATCCTCCCCTCATCCTCAGCGAAGCTCCCTGCGACGAGGGCGATGTAGGACTTGCTCACCCTCCGCGCGGCGAATTGAGCCTTGAGGGAGGCGAGCGCCGAATCGGTCTTCGCCACGACGATGATCCCGCTCGTCTCCTTGTCGAGGCGGTGCACGATCCCCGGCCGGACCGGATCGCCGCTGTCGGGAAGATCGCGCTCCACGAGGAGGCCCTCCACGAGCGTCGTCTCGTTCCTCCCTGCGCCAGGGTGAACGACCAACCCCGCCCTCTTGTTCACGACGATGATCTCCTCGTCCTCGAATAGGATCTCGAGGGAGATCGGCCGCGGGGCCAGAGCCGGCTCCTCCGGTACCTCCCAGATCAGCCTCTCCCCCCCGCGAAGGCGATGGGCCGGCTGCTCGACCGGGACGCCGGCCAGGGATACGCGGCCGGCGCGGATCTGACGTTGGATCTCGCTCCGGGAGATGTCCGGCCTGACCGTCCTTAGAAATCGGTCGAGCCGCTCCCCCCGCCGTTCTGAATCGACGGTGATCTCGATCCTTTCCAATGACCCTCCTATTGTTCTGCCCGTTTGACTCCCGTATAATACAAAGATCCGGTAGGGACTGGAAGGGAGGTGGGTCGCCGCTTCGGCGGCCGCATTGTTTGTTGGCTTAGAAGGCCGAAAGGGGAAGGGAAAGCCCCTTGGGGGTCGGGCGAGGAGGATCGCGGACGGGACACAGGGATGAATATCGAGTTCATTGAAGCACTGGAAGAGATGGCCAAGGAGAAGGGGATCCCCCGCGAGGATCTCTACGATGCCATCTGCAAGGGATTGGCCGTCGCCTATCAGGAGGAGTACGGGACGGATGAGCCGCCGCAGGTCGAAATCGATCAGCGTTCCGGCGACATCTCAATCAACGGAAGGCGCCTCGTCGATATCGATTTCGGCCGGATAGCGACGAAGAAGGCAGAGGAGACGATCCGCCAGGAGATCGTTCAACGCCGGCGCGAGATCGTCTACGACCTTTACGTAAACCGTACCGGCGAGATCATCAGCGGGGCGATCCACCGGTTCGAAGGGAAGGACGTCTGGGTCAACCTCGGAGAAGCGGAAGCGATCCTCCCGGAGGAGGAGCGGATCCCGGGCGAGCGGTATCACGCCGGCCAGCGGCTCCGCGCCTACCTCGTCAGCGTGGAGAAGACGCAGGGGGATCCGCGGATCCTCCTCTCCCGTGCCGCTCCGGAGTTCGTCGCCGAGCTCCTCCGTCTCGAGGTCCCTGAGATCGAGGATGGGACCCTCGTCATCCGGAAGATCGCCCGCGAAGCGGGACGACGCTCGAAGGTGGCGGTGGAATCGCTCGACCCGAACGTCGACCCGGTCGGTACATGCGTCGGGGCGGGGGGAGCACGCGTCCGGGTCGTCACCCGGGGGCTGTGGGGGGAGAAGATCGATCTAGTCCGGTGGAGCAATGATCCGGCTCAGCTGATCAAGAACGGCCTCGAGCCGGCCTCCGTCATCTCCGTCGAACTCGACGAGGAGAAGCGCGCGGCGAAGGTCCTCGTCCCGGACGATGAGCTCTCGCTGGCGATCGGCAGGGGAGGCCAGAACGTCCGCTTGACTGCGAAGCTCGTCGGCTACGATATCGAAGTGACCAGCCCCTCTGAACAGGAGGCGTAGTCCAGCGTCGCCTGCAATGATGAAATCGCTGAAAGAGCGGCTCCTTTTTAGGGTCTTCCGGATCGGGCGATACTACGCATGGTGGGTCCTCGCCGCCCTTCTTCTCCTTACCGGGCTTGGGGCGTACTACGTCCGCGACATCCCGTTGCGCAGCTCGTTCTTGGATCTCCTCCCGCAGAACGACCCGTTGATAAACCAGTATCGAGAGAACGAGCAGTACCTTGCCCAGAGCAATTACGTCGCCCTCCTCCTTGCGATCGACGGCGATCTTCCACAGGAGGAGAGAGAGAAGACCCTCCTCGCAGCAGCGGAGAAGATCTCGGACCTCCTCCGTCAGGACCCTGAGTTCGTCGAGGTCCGTTACCTCCAGGAGATCTCCCCCCGGATCCCCGATCAGTACCTTCACCTGTTCAGGCTCGATCAACAGGAGATCGAGCAGATCAAGGAGAGCCTCCGCACAGCGCAAGAGACGCTCGCCGCCGGGGAGGAACCGATCCTCCTCCCCCCGGGAGAGACGCTCGACGCCGTCTATCGTGAGATCAGCCAACGGTTCAATGACGCCTTGTACAGGGGAGATCTTACGGCCGGGATCGACTCGCCCGGCCTGTCCGAGATCGAGCGGGATCTCTCCTCGCTCAAGACATTAAACGATGGGGTGAGACACGCCATCGAGGGGATCGATCAGCTCCCGAAGGCGACCGAGACGGTGAGGGCCCTCACGTCGATCTTCACCCCCCCACCGGATGTCGAAGACCAACGGAGGGCGTCCCCGTTCTTCTCCCGCGACAAGACAAGGCTGCTCATCACCGTCCAGCCACGCTACCCGTCGGGACGGGGGGTGCAATACTCCAAGCTCGTAATGGGAAAGATCAAGGACGCAATCGCGCGCGCGAATCCGGAAGGGCTCGGTGTGCGGGTAGGGATCACCGGAACATACGCATTCAACGCGGAGACGACCGTCGTGATCAACTCCGACATGCTCCGGACTACGATCATCTCATCGATCGGGGTGGGCGTAATCCTCTTTCTCGCATTCGGCTCGATCTTCTACAGCATCATCGCCATCATCCCCCTCCTCGTCAGCGTCGTCCTCACGATGAGCTGGGCGAAGTTCGCGGTCGGAGGGTTCAATCTCGTAACGACATTCCTCCCTTCCCTCATCCTCGGATTGGGGATCGATTACGCGATCCACCTCATCGCCCGCTACTCGGAGGAGAGGAGCAAGGGAAGCTCCCTCAACCGTGCCCTTTACTCCGCCGTCTATCACAAGGGAGAGGCCTCGTTCTTCGCCGCCATAACGACGGCCCTCGTCTTCGTCGGCCTCCTCACCGCCCGGTCGCGTGCCCTGTTCGAGATGGGGGCGATCACGAGTATCGGCGTCATGATCGCGTTCTTGGTCACCCTGTTCTTGATCCCAGCGATGATCACCCTCGCCCATCACCTTCTGCACTTCCGACATAAGGAGCACGTTGCAAGCCACGCCGCCCGCCTCGGCGGGTTCTTCCGGTTCGTCACCGGGAAGGCACGTGCGATATTCGTGATCACCCTCGTCCTCACGTTCTTCGTGACGTTCCAAGCGGCGCGAACGTCGTTCGTCTTCTCGAGCACCGATCTCGTCCCTCACGTTAAATCGCAGGACGTGATGGACGAGATCCTCACCCATTTTGAAGGGAGCCCGACCGGGCTCGGAAGCTTCTTCACATTCTACGCCTCCACCGAGGAGGAGCTGAAGGAGGTCGTCTCCAAGCTGTCCCAGAACGACCTGGTCGAGGACATCAGCTCCGCCGAGGGGATCCTACCGGTGAATTTGGCAGAGCAGCAGAAGATGTTGAACGACTTAAATATAGAAGGGTACATCGAACAGCTCACCCTCCTCGAGCAGAGCCTCGGGGAGCGCTCGGCGATCTCGGCCCAGATCCGCGCCCTCCTCGCCCAGTTCGCCCTCCTCCAATACGGCGCATCCCTGAACGGGAGGGTCGATATCGCCCTGTTGAGCGACGAGATCCTCGCTCAACTCCGCGACATTCAGGTCAAGATCAACTCCCTCGATGTCGAACGGGCAAGAGAGGAGGTCTCCTCCCTCCGGAGTGCTCTTCAGGATCTCGATGCAAATCTGGAGGGGCTGCGCGACCTCCCCCCGATGGAGACGCTCCTCCGTGACATCCTCCTCGCCTATCCCGAAGGGATTAGGAGCCGCTACCTGACGCCGGACGGTGAGTTCATCGTGAAGGCGCGGGTCAGCGAACGGATCTTCGACGATGGCAACCTCGAGAAGTTCGACCGCTTCGCTTCATCGTTCTCCAACAACTACTTCGGGATGCCCCTCGCGTCACAACGGTTGGAGGGCTACATGAAGCGCGACTTCTACATCTCCACCCTGATCGCCATCGCGTTGATCATCATCGTCCTTTGGCGGAGCCTCCGCGGTTGGGTCCGTACCCTCCTCGCCGCCTCCCCGCTCGTCCTGGGATACATCTGGATGCTGGGAGGGATGCGCCTCCTATCGATCGACTTCAACTTCCTCAGCATCATAATATCCCCGCTTCTGATCGGGATCGGGGTCGACAATGGGATCCACGTCCTCCATCGGACGATGGAGGAGCGCGCGATCAACCCGGAGGGGGCGATCGAGCGGGGGACGAGCGCGACAGCGGTCGCCGTCATCGTCACCTCCCTTACCACGATGCTCGTCTTCGGAAGCCTCCTCGCCGCGCGGACCCCCGGCCTCCGCCTCCTCGGAACATCCGCCATGCTCGGAATCGGATTCTCCCTTGTATTCAGCCTCCTCTTCCTCCCCGCCGCCCTCCGCGTCGAGGGGGGAAGGAGGGTATAATGCCGGGATAGGGAAGGATTCCAAGGAGTGAGCTAGGGTGATCATCAACTATATCGGCTTGGGAATGAGCCTCGCCGCTGCGATAGCCATCGGGTTTCTGATCGGGAGCATCCCAAGGAGGCGGAAGGCGGAGAGGCTCCTCGCCTCCGCGCAGGAAGAAGCAGAGAAGCTGAAGAAGGAGAAGCTCCTCGAGGCGCGGCAGCAGATCCAGGAGCTCCGCGAAGAGCTCGAGGAGAGGACGAAGCGGCGGGAGGAGGAGATCGCCCGCGCTGAGGAGAGACTCCTCAAACGCGAGGATCGGCTGAGCGAGAAATCGGCCCAGCTGGAGAAGATAGAGGACTCCCTCCGTGAGGACGAGGAGGAACTGCAGCGGTTGAAGGAGGAGGGGCTCCGCCTCCTCGAAGAGGGGAAGGCGCAGCTCGAACGGATCGCCGGCTGGAGCAGGAAGGAGGCACGCGAACACCTCCTCAAGGTGGTGGAGACCGAATCGCAGAGGTTCTTCTCCCGGAAGATAGAGGAGATCGAGCGGCGGGCGAAGGAAGAAGCGGAGCAGCGAGCGGCTCACGTCATCGCCACGGCGGTCCAGCGCTACGCCGCCGAATACGTGGAGGAGAACGCCGTAACCTCCGTACCCCTCCCATCAGAAGAGTTCAAGGGGCGGATCATCGGACGGGAAGGACGGAACATCAAGACGTTCGAGGCATTGACCGGGGTGGAGCTCCTGGTCGACGACACGCCGGAGATGGTCGTTCTGTCGTGTTTTCACCCGATCCGCCGTGAGGTGGCGCGGATCGCCCTCACCCGGTTGATCGAGGACGGTCGGATCCATCCGGCTCAGATCGAGGAGAAGGTACAACGCGCCAAGGCGCGCCTCGCCGAACGGATAAAGGAAGAGGGTCGGAAGGCGGCGTTCGACCTCGGGATCGAGATCCATCCCGAGCTCGCCACCCTCCTCGGCCGGCTGAAATACCGGACGAGCTACGGACAGAACCAGCTCACCCACTCGCTGGAGGTGAGCGGAATCGCCAAGATCATCGCCGCCGAGCTCGGGATCGATGAGAACAAGGCGAAGCGGGCCGGCCTCCTCCACGACATCGGGAAGGCCGTCGATCACGAGGTCGACGGGCCGCACGCCCTTATAAGCGCCGATCTGGCGCGGCGCTACGGGGAGAGCCGTGAGGTCGTGCAGGCGATCGCCGCTCATCACGAGGACGTGGAACCGACAAGCGTCCTCGACATAATCATCCAGGCGGCGGACACCCTGTCCGCTGCCCGACCGGGAGCGCGGCAAGAGACGTATGAGCGGTACATCCAGAGGCTGCACGACCTCGAGGATCTCTGCCGCTCCTTCCCCGCCGTCCAGGAGGCGTACGCCCTCCAAGCCGGCAGGGAGATCAGGATCATGGTCCATCCGGATCGGGCGAGCGACGAAGTAGCAGCGAAGCTTGCCTACGACATTGCGCGTGCTATCGAAGAGGAGCTGAGCTACCCCGGAGAGATAAAGGTGAACGTCATCCGTCAGACGCAGTTCACTGAAAGCGCCAAGTGATCGGGGTAGGGAGGGAATCGATGGAGATGCTGAAGGTATCATCGACCTCCAATCCGACAGCGGCCGGTGGTGCGATCGCCAATGGGATCCGCGAGGGGGGGGCGATCGAGGTTCAGGTCATCGGTCCGCGCGCCGTCAACCAGGCGGTGAAGGCGATCGCCATCGCACGCGGGTATCTGGCGGCGAGCGGAATAGACCTCTACTGCATCCCCAGCTTCACGACCGTCCGGGTCGGAGAGGGGCAGACGGAAAAGACAGCGATCCAGTTTCTCGTCAAGCCGCGGCACGGGATCCAGGCGGGACTCGGTCGGACCGGCCGGGTCCGATGAAAAAGAGCGAGATCATCTTGTCCGGGAAAGCTGGGCGCTGTACCATTCAGCAATTCGGCACATCTTCCAAGGGAGTGACGTATAGACATGGCCAAGGGATTTAGACGACATCAAAAGATCGTAATCTGGGTGATCGTATTCGCCTTCTTCATCGGTGGGGTAGGGCTGTTCAGCCTGAACCGAGCCGGGTTCTTCAACCGCTCTTCATCCTCGTCCGGCGGCCCGCAATACGCGGCGATCGTTAACGGAGTTAAGATCGGCATCGACACGCTCAGTGCGACAGCCGATCAGACGTTGAATCGCTACAAGAGCTATTATCAACAGATGGGGCAGGACATCGGCCCCCTCCTCCTCGGTGTCGGCGGCCAGCTCTTCCGGCTCCGGATGCAGGCAGAGGCGTTGAATGAGCTGATCCGTCAGACCCTCTACAACCAGGAAGCAAAAGCGAGGGGGATAACCGTCTCCAAGACCGAAGTCGAGGCGGAGGCGTCCGCCCAGTACCAGAGGTTCCTTCAGACCTACCAGATCACCGAGGAACAGCTCGAAGCCTACTTAAAGCAGTCCGGGAGCACACTCTCCGAGTTCAAGGATTCGATCCGCTCCGAGGTGAGGACGCGACTCCTGACAGAGAAGGTGCAGGCGGCCGTTGCCGGGGAGATCGACCCGAGCGACGACGAGCTCGAATCATACTTCGAAGCTCACATCTCCAGCTATGACCAACCCGAGAGGATTCGCGCCTCTCACATCCTGGTCGACGACGAAGAGACGGCAAAAGAGGTGCTGGAGAAGCTGAAAAGCGGGGCGGACTTCGCCGAGCTGGCGAAGGAGTACTCGCAGGACTCCTCGAACAAGGACGAGGGAGGCGACCTCGGTTGGTTCTCCCGGGGGAGGATGGTGAAGGAGTTCGAGGACGCGGCGTTTGCGCTCGAGAATATCGGCGACATCAGCGACATCGTGAAGACCTCCTACGGCTACCACATCATAAAGCTGACCGGAAGGGAGCCGGCCCACACTCCGACCCTCGATGAGGTGAAGGACCAAGTCCGAAACGACTACCTACAAGAGAAGAAGCAGGAGAAGGTTGCCGAATGGTACAAGAACCTTTACGAGAAAAGCGACATTAAGATCGAGCTTCCGCTTGTCCGCGCCTACCTTTACGAACAGGATGACATCGACCGCGGTCTCGCGGAGTTCGAACGGATCCGCGAGACGGGTGAGTCGGCCGACCCGTATCTCCCCTACTACATCGGCCGGATCTACGAGGTGAAGGCGGCATACGTGGCGGATGAGCTCCGCAGGCTGAAGGAGAAGAAAGAACCGACGGACGAGGACGAAGCGCGGATCGCCGAGCTCGAGCAGGAAAAGAAGGACTATCAAGACAAGGCCCTTGCAGCGTACTTGGAGGCGGTGGACAACATCGAAGTGGATGAAAACTTCATCAACCGCATCCTCAGCCTCAGCCCGGAGAATATCACGGCGACCATCCTCCTCGGCAAGCTGAAGGCCGACCAAGGGGACTACGTCGCGGCAGAAAACAGCTTCGCTGAGGCGATAAAGAACGATCCGACCTACATTCCCGCCTACATCGCCTCCGGCGACCTCGCCGTCCGCCAGAAGAACTATCCCCTCGCTGAGAGCCGGTACGAGGCGGCGCTCGAGCAGCGGGAGGGGGACGTCTCGATCATGTTCAAGCTCGTAAACGTCTACCTCGCGATGAACGAACTCGGTAAGGCAAGCGACCTCGTGGCAGAGATGAAAAAGGCCGCACCGGATGATGTAAAGGGGGTAATCGCTGAGGGGGACCTCGCAGCGGCCCGGCTCGTCGCCGCTGTCCAGGAACGGGACGGATTGAGCGCGAAGGAGAGACTGACAAGCGAGGAACAAGCGCGTTTGGATGAGCTTAACTCGACGATCGATACCCTGTACCAGCTCGTCGTCGACCGGTACGAAGAGGGGCTGCGGAGGACCGGGACCCTCGATCTCAACGTGAAGCTTGGAAACGTTCATCTCCTCGCCGGCCATCTTGACGAAGCAGAGGATGAGTTCAGGAATGTTATCCTCCGCTCGCCCTATCGGGTTGAGGCGTATATGGGGCTCGGTGAGGTCTACCTGAAGCACGGCGATACGGAAGGGGCGCTTGAGAACTTCCGCACCGGATTCGATCACTCGGTGGACACGGCACAGCGCGAGGAGTTCGGGCTACGGATCGTCGAGCTCGACCCTACCGACACGGATACGAGATACCGCCTCGCCCGCCTCTATGCGAACGGATCGAAGTGGGCAGACGCGATCCTCCAGTACAAGGAGATAATCGAGACCGACCCGACGTCGATCGACGCCTACCTCGGGATCGCCGAGGCGTACGCTGGCAGGGGAGAGTACGCCGCCGGCCTCGACTACCTGAACCGCGGCCTCGCCGTCGCAAGCGGAGATGACGCGAAGATCAAGCTCTACGAGCATATCGTTGATATCGTTCAGGCACAGGTCGGGAAGGATAAACCGCTTCCACCGGTCGGCCTCGATGCATTGATCGAGCTTGCGCGGCTCCATATCGACAGAGGGGAGCTCCAGACCGCGCTCGATGAACTGAACCGGGTGAAGGAGTCGGATGAGTCCTACCGCTCCGCTGAGGTCGGCGTGCTATTCGTACGAGCAGGAGGATCGGTCGAAACCCCATCGGAGAATCCCCCGACGCAGACCCCGAGCGATGTCCCGTAGGTCGTTCTCCGAGCTCGTCTCCCTGATCGCCGATCTTCGCGGCAAGGATGGATGCCCGTGGGACAGGGCGCAGACCCATGTGAGCCTCCGCTCGTATCTCATCGAAGAGGCGTACGAGACGATTGCAGCGATCGACGCGCACGATCCAGAAGGATTGTGCGACGAGCTCGGTGACCTCCTCCTCCAGGTCCTCCTCCACTCCCAGATCGCTTCCGAGGCGGGAGAGTTCACGATCGAGGATGTGATAGGCAACCTCGCCGAAAAGCTGATCCGCCGGCATCCTCACGTCTTCGGGGATGCGCCGTCCGATATCCCCTCGATCAAGAAGGCATGGGAGAAGATCAAATCCAACGAGGTAGGGCGAAGACCCCATCCCCTCCCTCCCCTCCTCGCCGCGCGCAAGCTGATCGAGAGAGAGGTGAATCCGGCCGAAACCGACTATCCCTCAGAGGAGCTGGCAGCCGGGGGGAGGATCATCGAAGTAGTCAAGGCAACGTGGGAGTCCGGGTTCGACCCGGAGGTTGCTCTCCGGAAGGCGATCGTCTACCTGAGCGACAAGGGATGATGGACGCGCCCGTCTATTGGATCGAGACAGAGGAGGAGGAGATCCACTTCATCGACGCTATCGTCTCCGCCTACGACGGCCTGGCAAACGTCCGCCGCGAGTTCAAAATCGAGGATGGAGCGATGCTGTTCAAGGTCTACGTATCACCGGGAATGGAGGACGAGTTCCTCGGGTTGATGAAGTACCTGCAGAAGACAGCGAAGATCGGAAGGGTCGTCCGGCAGGGAGAGAGAGATGGGTCGGTTCCTTAGCGCGGATGAGGAGGCGTCCTCGATATTCGAGATCGACTACGGGAAGCTCTATTCAGCCGGTAAGCGCGTCCTACTCTTCGATCTTGATAACACCCTCGGTGAGGGGAGGCCGAAGGCCCTCTCCCCTCAGGTCCGTTCTCTCCTCACACGGCTCCGTGATATGGGATTCCGGATCGGGGTGATCACCAACCGCCGCCGGGCGGGCGAGATAGCGGTGTTCCGGGAGCTGCGCGAGTATGCCCCCCTCTACCACCGCGCAAAAAAGCCGCTCAAGCGCGCCTTCCTCTCCGTTTTAGATAAGCTTGATGCAACCACGGATCAGGCAGCGATGATCGGCGATCGTCGCCTGACCGACGTCTTCGGCGCGAATCGATTGGGGATATACACGATCCTCATCCGAGGAAGGGTCGGGGAGGGATAGACGCCTATCCCCCCCCCCTCCGCGCCGTGTACAGCTCGAACACGCCGTACAGCCCGATGATCAATCCGACGACCGAAGAAAAATAGGATATGAAGTTCAGCAGGTACGTCGATACCAGGATACGAAACATCATCAGCATCGGCAAGACCGCTCCGACGATCAGGAGGATGAACCCGATGGCCATCAGCCCGCCCGGGCTAAGCCGTCGTAGCATCCCCTTCCCCTCGATATAGCCAGCACTCCACGAAGTGCTCCGGCTCGGGCTCGAACGCGGGCGGCTCCTTGACGTCGCACAGCCCTTCGATCGCCCGCGGGCAGCGCGGGTGGAACCGACAGCCGGCAGGCGGATTCACGAGGCTCGGCGGCTCACCGGGCGGTATGTCCCGGAACGTCTCCGCGTTCTTCGGATCCGGGTCCGGTATCGCCGCGAGGAGGGCATCCGTGTACGGATGGAGATGGTTGTTGAGGAGCAGGTCGACCGGCGCCTTCTCCACCGTCTTCGCCGCGTACATGATGAATATCCGCTCGGAGAAGTAGCGGACCGTCGATAGATCGTGCGTGATGTATATCACAGCTAGGTTATGGCTCTCCTGAATCCGGCGGAGGAGCCTCAAGATCTCCACGCGCACGGAGGCATCGAGCATCGACACCGGCTCGTCGGCCGCGATCAACTTCGGCTGGAGAATCATCGCCCGCGCGATCACCGCGCGCTGCTGCTGCCCGCCGCTCAACATGTGGGGAAACTTGGTCAGGAAATCGTTGACCGGGGTCAGCTTCACCTCTTGGAGGACATCGTTGATCCGCCGATTCTGCTCGTTCCGATCACGGATCCCGTATATCCGCATCGGCTCGGCGAGGATGCTCCGGAGCGACAAGAACGGAGGGAGGGCACCGTACGGATCCTGCTGGACGTAGCCGAGATTGGCGTGGTATGCCCGCATCTCACGCCGCTTGAGCGTGCTCAGGTTCATCCCCTCGAAGAAGATCTCCCCTGAGGTCGGCTTGTACAGGCCGAGGATCGTCCGCGCGAGGGTCGTCTTCCCCGACCCGCTCTCTCCAACGATGGCTAGCGCCTCACCCCGCGGGAGATCGAAGCTGACCCCATCCACAGCGCGGACGTAGCCGGCGCGTGCGAACACCCAACGGCGCAACTCGA
Source organism: uncultured Thermotogae bacterium (assembly GCA_964528085.1). GTDB lineage: Bacteria > Bipolaricaulota > Bipolaricaulia > UBA7950 > UBA9294 > B2-G16. Next base: position 35,280 of record CAZGRE010000009.1, read on the forward strand.
ACCACGTACGTAGGTCTCTGACCGACAATAGCACGTTATCCTGCATCTTCTTCAACCTCGCTCATAAAGCCAGCACTTCACCCTTCGCCCATCCTTCAGATCGAAGATGGGCGGCTCCTGATCGCACTTCTCGAACCGCTTCTCACAACGGGCGGCGAACCTGCACCCCTGCGGCGGGTCCAACAGGCTAGGCGGCTGTCCGGGGATGAACTCGAGTTCCTTATCCTGATGGAGGGTGGGAACGCTCGCCATCAACTTCTGAGCATAGGGATGGAACGGGTCGAGATAGAACTGATGCGCATTCCCCACCTCAACGATCTGCCCGGCGTACATCACTACCCCCCGGTTGCACAGCTCGCTCGTCGTCGCCACGTCATGGGTGATGAAGACGAAGCTCTGCTGAAGATCGCGCTTGATCCCCTTGAGGACGTTCATGATGTTCGCCTGGGTCAGCATGTCAAGCGCCGATGTCGGCTCGTCGAGGACGATCAGGTCAGGCTTGGTGATCATCGCCATCGCGATGATCGCCCGCTGCCGCATCCCCCCGCTCAGCTCGAACGCATACCGGCTGAGGAAGTCGGTCGGGAGCCCGACCATCCGCGAAACCTCCATCGCCTGGGCGAGCGCCTCGTGCTTGCTCAGGTGATGATGAATGACAAGGGGCTCCGCCATCTGCATCCCGACGCGCAGGACCGGGTTTAGGGCGTTCATCGCCGCCTGGGCGACGAACGACATCCGCGTCCAGCGGACATCGGACCGGAACCGTTCCTCAGAGAACTTCATTGTGTCGACCCCATCAAGGAGGATACTCCCCTTGTACGTGTGAACGTTCCGGGGGAGGAGGCGGAGGATCGCCCGAACGAGGGACGTCTTCCCGCATCCGGATTCCCCGATCACCGCCAGGGCATCGTTCCGGTCGAGTACGAAGCTCACACCGTCGACCGCCTGGACGACCCCTTTTGTCGTGCGGAAATAAAGGTACAGGTCCTTGACTTCAAGTAGATGTTCTGCCATGACTTATAGCCCCCTCAGCCTCGGATTGAAGATTCGGTCAAGGGCGAACCCCAGCATGGAGAACGCCAGACCGGTCACGACCAGGAGGATCGCCGGCTCGAGCACCCAGTAGTAGTACCCCTTGTACAGCGCGCCCTTCTCGTACGCGTCGTTCAGCATCTTCCCCCACGTGGGAAGGGTCGGGTCACCGAGCCCGAGGACGGCGAGCGACGCCTCAAGGAAGACATACGAGGGAATGGCGATGACGAACGATGGGATCAAGACCGGCGCGATCCGCGGGATCATATACCGGGTGATGATCCTCCAGTTCCCTGCCCCGTAAGCGCGAGCAGCTTCGATGTAGGGGGCGTTCTTCACCCCGAGGAACATCGCCCGATAACTCTTTATCTGCGCACCGAATATGCTAAGGGCGATGATCACCCAAAGGATCAACCAGATCGAGCTCGTATAGAACGTCCCGAGAAGGATCAGGATCGGAAGGAACGGAAGCTGCATGTTCACTTCGGTTATCCGTTGAATCGCAGCGTCTATCAATCCGCCGTACCACGTCCCGATCCCAGCGATAATGAACGATATCGCCGTCGCGCCGACAGCGGCGAGGAGCCCGAACGAAAGGGCGATCGGCGTCCCCCACAGAAGACCGACGACAAGATCCCTCCGTCGATGGTCGGTCCCCGCTATGCCGGCCACGGACCCGTATACGACCAACTCCACATCGCCGGTCGTACCCTCTTCGAACGTCGTCATCTCGACCCGGAGCTTGTATGTACCCTGGAGGACGACCGGCTCCGGATCGTGGAGCGTAGCCGGGTCGGCGAACAGGCCGATCGTCGGCCTGACGCCCCCGAACGCCCTGCGCCCGAGTTTGGTATCGGTTCCCACCGCGTAACGTCCGTCCTTCTTCGCCTGGGTCGTCTCGAGCGGTATCTCCCGCCCATCCGGAGTGATCCAAGTCAGGCTCACCTGCGGTGCGCGCGTGGCGTAATCTCCGTCGAAGAAGACGCTTATCTCATTCGGGAAGTACTTGTAGGGGTACTCGAACTCCAACACCGTCGTCGTCTTCGCTATCGAAGACGAAATGGCCTCTTGCTCTTTGTCCTCTGCCGGAACGTCGGTCGTCTTCAACACGATCGTCTCCGGGAGCTTATCGGAGCGAAAGAGATTGATCCATACTGGCGCGGCGTACTTCGGGTTCTCCGCCCAAACGTCCTCTGACCCCCGCCACAGGAATATCGCCTTGTTGTAGGGTATCGAGATCACAGCATAGGCCGACAGCGCGACAAGGATAAGGATGATGAACAGTCCACCGATCGCGGTCGGATAGTGCCTCAGCGTAGCATAGGCGTTCTTAAGTCTTCTCATCGGCTCCCCTCCGCCCCCAGCTTGACGCGCGGATCGATCAGCGCGTAGACGATGTCAAGGAAGAATACGGTGAGTGCCAGCAGGTACGAGTAGAGCACGGTCAGGCCGATGATGACAGGGGTGTCGAACTGCCCGATCGCGCTGTAGTACATCCGTCCGAGTCCCGGCCAGCTGAAGATCGTCTCGGTGATGATCGCTCCCTGCCAGGCAGCGATCATCATCAGGGCGAAGTTCGTGATGACCGTAGGGAGACCCGGTCGGAGGACGTACCTACGCTCCAGCATCCGCGGACCGAGCCCCTTCGCCTTCGCCAGCTCCACGTAGTCCTCGCTCGAGTGGATCAGAAAGAACGTCCTCCACGAGTAGATGGCGATGAACACCCCGCTGATCAGCCAAGCCATGATGGGGAGGACCATGTGCTTCATCACGCTCAATACATAGCCGAGTGTCGTCGCCGGCGGCGGTGCATCGAGCATCCCGCCGTACGGGAGTATCCCGAGGATCCCGGCGAAGATCAGGATCAGGAATATCCCGTAGAACCAAGGTGGAGCGGCCGACAGCGGAGCGAAGGCGATCACCGCCCGATCGAGAAAGCTCCCGTACCTGCGTGATAGAAACAGGGCAGAGAATACGGCGATCAAAAACACGAGCAGGCTCGCTGTGGAGAACAACGCGAGGGAGTTCGGAAGCCGCTCGAGGATGATCAGCCTTACCTCAGATGAACCGGAGTTACTCGTTATCCGCTCGGCCCGGCCGAGATCGAGTGAAAGGGCATTGCCGAGGTAGGCAAAGCTCCGGGCGATGAATGGCTTATCGAGCCCCAACCGTTTCTCCTCCAGAGCGACCCTCTGATCGATGTATTCCCGGATCACACTCGGCGGTTTACGCTGGAGGTCCTTGTTCGCACGAACCTCCATTCCGACCTTTTCTCGGATCTCGCTCTTGCGGATCTCATCGACGTATCCGCCCATGTTGGCGATCATGATCGTGAGATAGACCCCCACCGCCACAACGACTATCAGGGCGAACCCCCGCATGAGGGTGTACCTGACGAGCATCAACAGCGACCGTGGCGGCCTGAATCTTCTCCTCTTCTTCTCAGCGGGCATCACATCACCGGATGCATCTTGTGCCATCGTCCACCTTCCAACGGTAAGGTCGAAAATGGGGGTCGCAGAGGAGAGCGCTCCACGACCCCCAGGTTTTAGTTTCCCTTCGCTATGGCTCCCCTAAGGTTCTTTCTTCCTACGGCGCCGCGATGAACGTGACGTTCCCTAGCGACGGCTTGGCGACCGGAATCAGAACAGCAATCACCTCGAGCCTGCTCGAACCCTCGATCAGCTTCGCCGTGTCGCCGGCCGTAAGGACGACCTGGCCCTGACCGTCGGCGACCATCTGACCCACGCCGTTGCCGACGAGGTTACCCTCGGCGTCGATGAGGAGCCACTTGAGCCCCTGGACCTCGTCCATCGGGTAGGCCTCGCCCTTGTACGTCAGCGCGATGTCGAACGTCGCCTCCGACCCGATCTTCACCGTGTCCGGCCCGCTGACCGTAAGGTCACCGAGCTTCGGCTCAGCATAGACCAGCCACTTGTCGGCCGGGAACGGATAGTCCGCGAAGTTCTTGCAGACGATGATCTTGGCGAGCGTGTCGACCTTGTCCACGTACATCGGACCGGTGCCGACCCACAGGACACCACCGTGCGCCGCTGCAAAGTCAGAGAGGTTCTTGTAGCGAGTGAACGCCTCATCCGGCGTGACGTACTGACCGAGTGTCGGCTCATACGGAATGTAGCTCTCCGACAGGGCATCAATCAGCGCCGAGTTCAGCATCTGCAGCGTCGGACCGGAGATGTAGCTCATCCGGTCAACACCGAGAGTCTCGGCCTTGTCCGGCGAGAACGTCGCCAGGTTCTGCGCCTCGACCTTGATACCGAGAGCGATTGCGTCCCACTTGGCAGGACCCTGCGAGTACACAGGCCAGGCAATCCCGGCGTTGTACAGCGCGATCGTCTCAGCGTCAAGGTTCGGACCGTCGAAGTAGACCTCGTAGACGAGCGGGTCTTCCGAGATGATCCTGAACCCCTTGAACGTCGACATGAACTGCTCGAACCCAGGCACCGACGACTCGTCGTAAATGGCGCTCTCAGGCTTCGAACGATCGAAGTTCATGATGAACGCCATGATGCAGTCGGCGATCGAGAACGTGCTACCGTCATGCCACTTCCGGGTGTAAAGATCGGCCGGGAAGTGGACGGTCAGCTTGATCTGCGCCTTCACCCCGTCCGGGAACCGCTCAGCAGCCGTGATGAACTGCTGGTTCGCAGCATCCCAGTCGGCCCAGGCATCGCCGGGTACGTCGATCCCGTCAGCAGGACCGAACGATAGGTGGCACCAGTCGGTGTGCGTGACGCGGACTGGAAGCCCCTCAGCGACCTCGACATCGGCGCTCTCCGCCCAGTTCGGAACGGCAAGGCCGGTGAACGGGTCAGTGATGAACGGAGGATCTTCCGTCCCAGTGTAGATCAGCGAATCGTACAGCCAGTTCGATCCGAGGACCGGGTTCCACGGCTCGATGAACATCTGCGGGTTGGCGATCCTGATCGTACCGCCGGCGACCGGCGCACCATCAGCGTCGACCTTCCGCATCGTCCGGAACCACATCGGCGAACCGAAGACACCGGCCATGACGTCGGATGTCACGTCGTAGCCCTGCGGCCACGCCCACGGCGCAGCGAGCGTCACAAGCCACACGTGGAAACCGGACTGGTAGGTGCACATCTCGGCCTTCGCGAATATGTCGTGCCGCTCCTCGATGGTCGTGTAGTTCCCGTTCATCATGTCGAGACACGCCTGGCGGCAGTCAGGATCGAGGTTGTCCTTCCACGCCCGGGTGTACGGGGCGGGCCAGACCGTCTCGGTGTACATGAACGCGTGGTCGCTCGACTGCTCGCGGTCGATCGCGGTCATGATCCAGCCTTCAGTGTAGAAGTTCCACTTACCGTCGGCCGGGTCGCTCCGCAGCCAGATCGGGGAGGCCTCCCGCGAGGTCTTGTACAGACGGTTAACGGTGAACCCGATCTTCTCCAGCTGATCGGAGAGATAGTCACCCATCTCCTTGCGCTCATCCTCGACGCGGATGACCGCGATCACGGTCACAGGATCGCCGTTGTAGTACCACTTGCCGTCGTCGCCCTTGACGCAGCCGTCCTCGGTCAGACCTTCGGTAATCTGAGCGATCGCCTTGTCCTCGTTGTACGAGGCCATGATCTCGACCGCACGGGCCGTCTCAGCGATCTCCGAATACGTCGGAAGGTTCGGGTTGACTGTCGTGATGGTCGCGACAGCGAGCCCGTTCATGATGTCCTCCACCAGATAATCGTGGTCGACGAGGTTGTTCAGCGCGACGCGGATCTTCTGGTTGTGGAACGGGTTGTAGACGCCGTTGTTGAACTCGGCGACGTTGATCAGATACCCGAAGAACAGGCCGTAACTCAGCTTGTAGTTCAGTCCTGCATCTATGATCGCCTGCATGTTCTCCGATGCGAACGCATCGCCGAAGAACTGCGCATCGCCGGTCTTCATCATCTGCAGGACCTTGGCCTGGTCATCCTCCTGGAAGAAGACGACCTCATCGAACCAAGTCCCGTGGCGCTCTGCAGCGTAGGCAACTACAGGCACCACTAACGCGATTAAGCAAGCAAGAATTACTAGCTTTCGCACTTTTTTTC
>CAZGRE010000010.1:0-2449 GCA_964528085.1 uncultured Thermotogae bacterium
TCATTGAGAAGATCAGGCCCTTCACAGCGCCGCTAACTTCATGTAGGATCCTTCGGTAAGGAGGTGGAAGGTGAGGACAAGGATCGGGTTCTTGTTCGTGCTGTTTCTCGGAGCGCTCCTTCTTTCCGGATGCCTCTTCCCGACGGTGATAACGAAGGAGGACGACGGGAGGCTCGTCACCCTCGACAAGAGGGACGTCCTCGTCGTCCGTCTCGAGGGGAACCCCACAACCGGGTACGAGTGGATCCTCACCGACACGTTCAATCAGGAGATCATCGAGCCGCGCGGGGAGCCGGAGTTCGTCAGTGAAGGAGATGATGGCATCGTCGGCGCCGGAGGGACGTACGTCTTCAGGTTTAAGGCGCTCTCTTCCGGGACGACGACCCTCGAGTTCGTCTACGAACGCCTGTGGGAGGGGGAGCCGATCGAGACGTTCTCGGTGATCGTCTACGTCCGCTGAAGCCGCTCCTTCGTGAGGGCGAAGACGGCGTGGGCCGCGCCTGTCTCCTCCGCTCGGAAGCGGAGCTTCTCTGTGAAGCCGAGCCTTCTGTACAGCCTGAGAGCCGCTTCGTTCTCAAGGTTCGGTGAGACGACGAGGGTCTCAACGCCCTGGGCGAACAGGTAGGTCGCGAGCGTCCGCAGGGCGTCGCTCCCGTAGCCGCGCCCCCAGGACTGTGGCTTCAGTTTCAGATCGAGCTCGGCCATCTTCGGGGCCCGATACCCGCAGTACCCCTCACAGCGGCGGTAGAACGCCTCGCCGATCGGTTCCCCCGCGACCTCGACGATGAAGTGCTCACGGTCCCGGCTCTTTTCCAGTCGGTCGAACCACTCCCGCGCTCCCTTTTCATCGATCCCCAACCCCAGAGGGTAGCCGACGTGGCGCATCACCTCACCGTCGTTCCAGAGCGCTTGCAAGAAGGTAAGGTCTTCAGGCCCGGTCGGGCGAAGGGTGGTCCTCTTTCCTTCTAGCCTTGGAGACTGAACCATTTGACTCCCTATTTTCGTTGTCTCGTTGATGACTCCGATAGCGTAAACATTAGCGCCTCCAGATGTCCAACCGTTTCGCCAGCGGTGGCTTGCGAAAACTCCGGCCTTTGGTAAGATATGTCTTGTAATTCTTGTTATCAATACCAGGTTAACGAAGGAGGACGAGGAGATGCGGGCTTCATCCGAGAGGAAATTCTACGGTGCGGTCACGGTCAGCGAGAGGGGGCAGATCGCCATCCCGGCCGAGGCGAGAAGGGACTTCAAGATCGATGTGGGGGACAAGATGCTCGTCTTCGGCGACCTGAAAAGGGGGATCGGCTTGGTGAAGGCCTCGGTCCTTACCGAGATGATGACCAGGATGATGGGGATGTTCCACGGCGGGACAGAGACCGATGGGGACGAGGAGGAATGAGTGACGATAACGGATAGGGTGCACTTTGCGATGATGGCCCTGGTTCATGAAACCCTCTATGGTCTAATTAGGGACCCGTATAAGGCGTTGGCCGCTGCAGGGCTTGAAGCGGGGCAAGCGGTGCTGGAAGTCGGCTGCGGCCCTGGCTTTTTCACCATTCCGGCCGCACACCTCGTCGGGGAAGAGGGAAAGATCCTCGCGTTCGATATCAACCCGGCGGCTGTGGAACACGTGCAGCGGAAGATAGCGGCGAAGGGTCTGGCCAATGCTGAGGCCGTCGTTGCCGATGCCGCCCAAACGGGGTTGCCTGAAGGGAGCTTCGACCTTGCTTTTGTCTTCGGGTTTGCGCGTCCGAAAGGGGATATGGCGCCGATCTGGGTGGAGATCCATCGGACTCTGAAGCCGGAAGGTCTCCTCGCTGTAGAGGGGCGGCTCCGGCCGCCGGTCGGGCTCTTCCGTCCGGTGAAACGGGAGGGGCGAATCTCTCAGTTCAGGAAAGTTTGATATAGTCAGGTGAAATGATCGCAGGGATCGTCCTTGGAAGCTTAGCTTTGTTCTTCGCGGTCGCTCTTTACCAACGGGTGTGGATCGACGTTTCGTTCGGCTCGGCACGTCGGTCGATCGAGGTGCGCTACTTGTTCTTCCGCTTCCGCGTGCCTAAGAGACGTCGGAAGGGAGAGGAAAAGAAGGAGAAAAAGCGGAAAGGATCTGGAGGAGCCCTCGGCTGGCTCAAGCTGGCCCCCGAGATCCTTCGAGCAAGCGGGAAGGGGCTCAAGTTCCTCTTTCGCCACGGTGAGATTCGCTCCTTTCGGATCGAGGGGCGCCTCGGCACTGGGGATGCGGCCACAACCGGGATCATGGTCGTCGGCATCCAGGCGAAGAAGGGGAAGCTCGAGGCGTTGTTGGGGATGATCCCGGAGACGATCGAAAAGCTCGTAAAGGCCAAGGGGAAAAAGAAGGAGGAAAAAGAAGAGGGTTAGCCCGTCGAGCGGCAGGTTATCGCGATTTACGCGAACCGCCTGACCGGAGGAGCTATAATCGGTTCATCTT
>CAZGRE010000010.1:2549-40770 GCA_964528085.1 uncultured Thermotogae bacterium
CGCCCTGGAGGAGATGGGGATCGGGGTGGAGATGGCGCATCACGAGGTCGCCCACGGGCAGCAGGAGATCGACCTCCGCTTCGGTGACGCCCTCACGATGGCCGACAGCCTGATGACGTGCCGGTTCGTGGTCAAGGAGATCGCCCGGCGGAACGGGGTGCACGCCACGTTCATGCCTAAACCGCTCTCGAATCAGAACGGCTCCGGTATGCACACCCACCAATCCCTGTTTCGCGAAGACGGGGCGAACGCCTTCTTCGATCCCGGGGATCCGCTCTATCTCTCCCCGATTGCAAAGGGGTACATCGCTGGGATGATGGCCCACGCGCGGGAGATGATCGGGGTGTGCGCTCAATGGGTCAACTCCTACAAGCGCCTCGTCCCCGGTTACGAGGCGCCGGTGTACATCACATGGGCCCATCGCAACCGGAGCAACATGATCCGCGTTCCGATGTACAACCCGGGAAAGGAAGGAGCAACGCGGATCGAGTTCCGCGCCCCAGATGCCGCCTGCAACCCATACCTTGCGTTCGCCGTTCAGCTCCACGCCGGCCTCGCCGGGATCGAGAAGGATTATCCACTCCCCGCGCCGATGGAGCGGGACGTCTACGCGATGAGCGAAAAGGAGAGGAAAGAGCTCGGGGTCGAACAGCTCCCCGGAAGCCTGAACGAGGCGATCGCGGCGATGGAGGAGAGCCCGCTCGTTAGGGAGGCCCTCGGCGATCACATCTTCGGAAAGTTCGTCCAGAACAAGAAGATCGAGTGGGACGCCTACCGCTCCCAGGTCCACCGCTACGAGCTCGAGCGCTATCTGACGATCCTATGAGCGTCCGTTCGCTGGCCGCCGGTGCTGGAGTGGGACGCTCAGCTCGGTGGCTCCCCCTCGGCTATTCCTTCCTGGATTCTCTCTACGAATCGGGCGATCACCCCGGACGCCGTTCCCTCTTTCAGCTGCCGTTTTGAGATCTCCATCGTTGCGATCGGGGTAACCGAAGCGACCCTGCCCATCTCGGTGAGCGCCCCTTCGTACCCTCCGGAATCGGCTGTGCAGAAGAACGCCGCCTGGCGGAACGCACCGCTGAAGCGCGATAGATAGGTCCTGATCGGGCTTGCCATCCGGCCGGCCCAGATCGGTGATCCCGCGATCACGATGTCGTAGTCGCGGGGATCTCTCTTCGGCTCAGCGATCGGCGGGGTCTTCTTCCGGAGTGCCTCGTAGCCCGATCGGACAAACCCGAAGATCCCCTTCCGGCTTTGTCGTTCCTCGATGATCTCGAGATCCGCACTCAATTCCTCGGCGATCCGCCTTCCGACCTCAAGCGTTCTCCCGCTTCGTGAATAGACGACGACCAGTGCTTTCAATCTTCCCTCCTTCGTTTGAACAAGCCTACCCGGAAACCGCCTCTTTGGGAAGTTCTCCTCTCCCCGTTAGAATCGGGCTCATCTGCGGCGATTTCCTGCAGGGGTGAAATGGATCTCAAGGGTGCGTTCGAAGTCGGGCTTGGGCCGGAGGAGTACGATCGGCTGCTCAGCGACGAGCAGCGGAGGTTGCATGCCCTGCACGCCCGGAGAGCCGAGGTCGACGAGGGCGCGGTCGAGGCGATCCGGCATTCCAACCTCGCCCGGATCCTCGTCATCACCGAGCCCTGGTGCGGGGATTCGCTCGCGATCCTCCCCGTCGTTCTTGAGCTGTTCTCTCGGGCGGGGCGGGAGGTGAGGATCGTCCGCAGGGATGAGAACCCAGATCTGATCGATCGTTACCTCACGAACGGCGGACGGGCGATACCGATCGTCATCGGCCTCGATGAGGGGTACGGTGAGCTCTTCCGCTGGGGACCGCGGCCGCAACCAGCGCAGCGGATCCTCGAGGATGCTCGCGAGGACTTGGCAGCAGGAAGGATTGACAAGGCCGAGATCCACAAGCGGATCCGCGCCTTCTACTCCAAGGACCGCGGAAGGACGATCGTCGAGGAGCTCAAGGAGAGGCTCCTCGACTAGCGCTCGGAGGGCTTCCCCACGGTTGAGGGGCGGGCCCTCAATTCGTTGAATCTCTTCAGGAAAAGCTTTGCGTCTGCGGGGGGGATCTGGCTCCTTTTGAAGCGGAACCGCCGTCCATCCGGAAGGACGATCGTCAGCCTGCCCCGCGCGAAGTCGGCCTCCACCTCTTCGATAGGGTGTTCGATCCCCATACCTGCGAGGCGTTCCACCGCCTCGAGCCACTTGGGGAGACGCTTCATCAATCGCTCGGCCAACCTTCGCTCGAACGTCTCCCCAAGGGGTGATCCGGCCGGTTGAGATTCGATCTTCTTCTGAACCGTAAGGAGCTTCTTCTCGATAAGTTTGGCGAATTGCAGTACGGGCTTTCCGTCCTCGGTCAGGACGACGCTCAGGCTGTCGTCGGACAGGGAGAGGTTCGCGACCTCGTCATGCTAGATGAACTCGTACAGGCGCTCGGATCCGACGCCTTTAATGGGATGTTTTCCCAAATCGCGGAAGGTGAAGTCACTGCTCGTTCTCACCAGCTCGTACAGAGAGCGGGAGACGACGGTCTGCCCCCCTTTGGCGATGTCGGCCAACCGCTTGGCGAAGTTTCACCGAATGGCCGAACAGGTCCCCTTCCTCGCTAACGGCCGTTCCTCCGGAGGCCGTCCCTCCGTCTTGATGCTCTCTGTCATAGTGACTCTCAGTATAGCCGCCGGGCGGTGGTGAGAAAATGAAGGTGCGCCGCTTAAGCCCGAAGGAATCTTAAGCGGCGCACCCGCCCTCAGCGGCTGATGAACACCGTCCCCTTTCCGGCTTGACTTATCTCCGCTCGTCCCAGATGTTGAGGTTCCCGGTGTAGCGGTTTGTGATTACGTGACGATTCCGGTTCTGATAGTCAACTGGTGAGATCTACGTGCTCATCGCTCGCTGCGGCCGCCGAGCCAGCCCCGCGCCTCTGCTACGATCCTCTCGGCGATCCTCGCGGCGTGGCCGGTGTAGCCCTGGACGCTCAACCCCCGGAGGCGGCGTTTCAGGTCTTCGTCGATGTCGAGCCGGTCGATCAGGCCGTGAAGATCGGCGATGGTGAACCTCCCTCCGCGGACGGCTTTCCGGAACAGCTCGTACGGGTCCTCGTACCCCTCGGCGCGGAGGATCGTCTGGTACGCCTCGGTGAGGACTTCAGGGGAGGCTTCGAGGGTCCGGGAGATCGCCTCGCGATCGAGGTCGATCCCGCCGAGCCCGTCGATCGTCTCCTCGATTGCGAGGTAGCTGTGGGCGAGGGCGACCCCGATGTTCCTCCGGACCGTGCTCCCGGAGAGGTCGCGTTGCATCCGCGAGCGGGGGAGCGTGGTTATGAATCCCTGCAGGAGGGCGTTTGCGATTTTTGCGTTCCCTTCGCTGTTCTCGAAGTGGATCGGGTTCACCTTGTGCGGCATCGTCGATGAGCCAACCTCGCCCGGCCGTGCAGCGAGGCGCATCTCGCCGCGGGAGATGTACTCCCACATGTCGGAATCGAGGTCGAGGAGGATCGTGTTGATCCGAAGGACGATCGCGAAGTACTCGGAGAGACGATCCCCATCCTCGATCTGCGTCGTGACCGGATTCGGCTCGAGGCCGAGTGATGAGACGAAGCGCTCGGCGAACCCCTCCCAGTCGTAGTCCGGGAAGGCGACGTAGAATGCCGAGTAGTTCCCGGTCGCCCCGTTCAGCTTCCCTCGGAAGCGGAACCTCTTAAGCCCCTCTCCCTGGCGGAGGAGGCGCGATAAGAATACGGCGATCTCCTTCCCCGCTGTTGTCGGGGAGGCCGGCTGGCCGTGCGTCCGGGAGGGGAACGCGACGTCCTTCCAGCGCGCGGTGAGATCGGCGAGGGCCTCGATCAAGCGGTCCAGCTGGGGGAGCTGGACCTCGTCGCGGTAGCGGGTGAGGATGATCCCGTATGCGAGGTTGTTTATATCCTCCGAGGTCAGGCCGAAGTGGATCAGGTTCGGATTTCGCAGCCGGAGTACCTCGCGGAGGAAGATCTCGCACGCCTTGACGTCGTGGTCGATCTCCTCTTCGATCGACTTTATCCGGGAGAAGTCATCGGCGCTGAATGAGGATATCCGCCTTTCGATCCCCTCCCGCTCACTGGGTTCGAACGGGGGGAAGAGCCCGGTCTCATCGAGGGAGAGGAGGTAGCGGAGCTCGACCTCGCAGCGGCTCCTCATCAGGGCGAACTCGGAGAAGTAGTCCCCGAGTCCGGCTAATCGATCCTTGTACCGCCCGTCGAGCGGTGAGATCTCATTGTACACGGCCACCTCCGGGAGCATCCCCTTTTGTAGCGGCGTTTGTGTAAAGATACAAGGGGATCAGTCGTACACCACGGAGTGGGGGTCCTTCAGACAGGAGAGGAACTCGTCGCGGAATCGATCGAGGGCGCTTCTCACCGGGAGGATCACCGATTTTCCCAAGGGACAGAGGGATGCGACCTCCATCGTCTCTGCCACGGAGAGGATCAGATCGATATCCGACTCCCTACCCTCTCCGATGAGTATCCGCTTGGAGATGGCGACGATGCTCGCCGTCCCGGCGCGGCAGGGGGCGCACTGGCCGCACGACTCGTGCTCGAAGAACCGGAGGATCCCATGGAGGATCTCGGGGATGAACCCATCCTCGTCGATCACGAGGATCGCCCCCGAGCCGAGGACGGCTCCGTGCCCGCTCAGGCTCTCGAAGTCGACCCCGATGTCGAGCTCGTCCGGGGAGAGGAACGCCCCTGCCGCCCCGCCGATGAGGACCGCCTTCAGCCCCCTTCCGTCCCTGACACCCCCGGCGAAGTCGTCGATCAGCGAACGGATGGACGTTCCCATCTCCACCTCGACCGCCTTCGGTCCGTTCACAGCCCCGAAGATCGGGCAGACCTTCGTCCCCGGGGAGGTCTCGGTCCCGAACGAGCGGAACCAATCCGCCCCCCGGTTTATGATCGGTGGGATGTTGGCGAGCGTCTCGACGTTGTTGACGACGGTCGGTCTCCCCCACAGCCCGGCCTGACCCGGATACGGCGGCTTCAGCCGGGGATAGCCACGCTTCCCCTCCATCGATTCGATCAGGGCCGTCTCCTCGCCGCAGACGTACGAGCCGGCTCCCCGCTTGACCTCGACGTCGAACGATATGTCGCTCCCCAAGATCCGCCCGCCGAGGAGATCCGCCTCCCTGGCGGATGCGATCGCCTTTGTGAGGATCTCGATCGATCGCGTGTATTCGCCGCGTAGGTAGACGTACCCCTTCCTCGCCCCGATCGCATAACCGGCGAGGATCATCCCTTCGATCAGGCGGTGCGGATCGCCCTCGAGGATCAACCGGTCCTTGAACGTCCCCGGCTCCCCCTCGTCTGCGTTGCAGATCAGGTATTTCTCCCCGTCTGGGGAGACGAGCGACCACTTCCTCCCGGTCGGGAACCCGGCCCCGCCCCGGCCGCGGAGGCCGGACCGATCGACCTCATCCACTATCCTCTCAGGGGGGATCCCTTCATCGATCACCTTCTTGACCGCGGCGTACGCCCCGGCGGCGATCGCCTCATCGAGGCTCTCCGGGTCGATCTGGCCGACGTTCTCAAGGACGATACGGACCTCTTCGTTAGGCATCTTCCCCCCTTAACCCGGCAAGGATCTCATCGAGCCGGTCTTCCGTCACGCTCTCGTACACAGTCTTATCGATCATCACCGCCGGGGCTCCGGCGCAGGCGCCGAGGCAGGAGGTCGTCTCCAGGGTGAACAGGCCGTCCTCGCTCGTCTCGCCGACCTCGACCCCGAGCTTCTCCTTCAGGAAGGCGATCAGCCGTTCGCCCCCGGCGAGGAGGCAGGGGGGCGATTCGCAGACCCGGATGATATGGACCCCGCGCGGCTTCAGGCTGAACATGGTGTAGAACGATGCGGTGCTGACGACGCGCGAGAGGGGTATCCCGACGTGGTCGGCTGCGGCGCGGAGGGCCTCGGCCCGCAGGTAGTTCCGCGGCTCCTCGTCCTGGATCTCGTGGAGGATGTCGAGGAGGTGCTCGGGTGAGCGCGGATACTTCGTTAGGATTCCACTTATATCAGCCATCTTCTCCCTTCCGTTTCGCTTCATCGAGCCACTCGGCGAGGAGGGCTTTTGCCTCGGGGAGGAGGGACTCCGCCTCGCTGCTCAGCTCCTCACCGAGCCCGAACGATCTTCCCGGGATGCTGAGTGCCCACGCATCCGGGGCCCTTCCGTACAACTTCTCTGTCAGGGCGAGGAGGCCGGACGGCCCGAGGGCGTGCCCGATCCCTCCCGGTTCAGCCGGACGGAGGGGATCTATCCGGACCCCGTCTCCGAGGAGGGATGCATCGACGAACAGGACCCGGTCCGCCGCCCTCAGCCGCTCGGCGAGCTCCGGGGTCAGCTGCGGGACGGCGATCGTCTCCACGTCGTCCGGCGGTTCGATCGATTCGACGAGGAGCGGTCCAATCCCATCGTCCTGGCGTATCCGATTCCCTATCCCTATCACCAGCTGCATCTTCATCCCTCCGATCAGCCCTCCCGAACGAGCCTCCGGACGAGGTTCCCGTCCGGATCGACGATGTCGAGGCGCAGCGGCATCCTCCCGACGGCGTGCACCGAGCAGGAGAGGCAAGGGTCGTAGGCGCGGATCCCCCCTTCGATCCGGTTCAGGATCCCCTCCGTGACCCTCCCTTCCGTTATGTACGCCCGTGCGATCTCGCGGACGGTCGCGTTCATCGCCAGGTTGTTGTGCCCGGTCGACACGATGAACTCCGCCTCCTCGATCAGGCCGTTCTCATCGACGCGGTAGCGGTGGAAGAGGGTCCCGCGCGGGGCCTCGTGCACTCCTATCCCTTCCCTCTCGTTGATCCCCGCCTCAGAGCGGATCTTCGTGGAGAGTATTCGATCGTCCTCCAGTAGCCTCTCCATCCGTTCGATCGCCGCTAGGATCTCGATGAGGCGGGTGTAGTGGTAGTCGATCGTCCTCCCCGAGCGACCGCCCGATAGCCCTCGGAACTCCTCGAGCTCGCTGTCGGCGAGCGGGGTGCCGAACCGCTCGCACACGTTCACCCTCCCGAGCGGACCGACCCGATAGGCCCCGTCCGGGTAGCCGAGCGGCTTGTAGAACGGGAACTTGAGGTAGGTCCATTCCTCAGACGCCTCGGCGATTATCTCGCGGTATCGGGAGGGGTCGTAGCGATCGACGACGATCTTCCCGTCCGGGTCGACGATCCTCAGGTACCCGGAGTAGTGCTCCCATTCCCCCTCCTCGCCGACGAGCCCCATGTACATCGTCGGGATATCCCCGAGACAGGCGCGTGCATCGAGGTCGAACGCGGATTTGAAGAGGTCGATCGTCCTTCTGATCGTCTCCTTCGCCTCGGGAAGGCCCTCGATGATCCACCTGCGACCAGCCTCGGTCAGCGGCCGGTTCACCCCGCCGGGGACGGCCCACGCCGGATGGATCCTCTTCCCCCCGAGCCGGTCGATCACCCCCTGCCCGAACGCGCGGAGGCGTATCCCGGCGCGGACGAGGTCAGGCTCCGCCCCTGCCAGGCCGATCACGTTCCTCCCCTTCGGGTCGGAATCCCAGCCGAGGAGGAGGTCGGGTGCCGAGAGGTAGAAGAAGCTGAGGGCATGCGATTGGACGAGTTGTCCGAGGTTCATCAGCCGGCGGAGGAGCTCGGCCGTCTTCGGGATCCTGACGGCGAGTATCGCATCGCACGCCTTCGCCGATGCCAATATGTGGCTGATCGGGCAGATCCCGCAGATCCGCGCCGTCAGGCTCGGCATCTCCCACAGGGTCCGTCCCTCGCAGAACTTCTCAAACCCGCGCAGCTCGGTGACGTGAAACCGGGCGTCGCTGACGTTCCCGTCCTCGTCGAGAAGGATCGTTATCTTCGCGTGCCCTTCGATCCTCGTCACCGGGTCGATCAGAACCTGTCGCTCCATTCCCTCCTCCTAACCGAACCTGAGATCCTCGCCGACGAGTTCGGGCTCCTCTCCGTCCAGCAGGGAGAGGAGCGCCTTCGCTATCACCCGCGCCGGCGGGGGGCAGCCGTGGATGAAGTAGTCGACGTCTATTACCTCGTGAAGCGGACGGACGCGCCGGAGGAGGCGGGGGACGACCTCGTTCGGGATCGCCCCGTTCGCCGTGGCGGCCGGCCCGTAGATCTCCTCGATCATCCGATCGGGGGGGATTCCGTTCCGGAGGGCGGGTATGTTCCCCGTCACGGCGCAGTCGCCGAGCGCGACGACGATCTTCGAGCACCTCCGCGCCTTCCGTGCGACCTCGAGGTGCTCCTCGTTCGCCACCGCCCCCTCGATCAGGGTGACGTCGATCCCCTCCTCCGGGAACTCCTTGATGTCGGTGAGGGGGCTCTTGCACAGCTCGATCCGACCGGCGATATCGAGGAGTGTCTCGTCGATGTCGAGGAGCGACATGTGACACCCGGAGCACCCGCTCAGCCATACGGTGGCAAGGCGGATCTTAGACATCGGTTCTCCTTTCGAGAAGCTCGGCGACGAGTTCGGGCGATCTCTCCATCTCCGCTGTCGCCTTCCCCTTGAGGACGATCGCGCCGGTAGGGCAGACCTCGACGCACTTCCCACAGCCGGTGCACGACTCCGCCTCCCCCCAGTCGATATCGAGGTCGGTGATCACACGGACCGCCCTCCCCCGATCGGCGAAGTCCCACGTGTGCGCCCCTTCCACCTCCGCGCAGACGCGGACGCATCGCCCGCACAATACGCAGCGGTCGCGATCGATCAGAAACCGCGGATGGGAAGCGTCGATCCGGTTGCGGGGGTAGGAGTAGGGTACGCGCACCTCCTCCATCCCGAGCTCGCAGGCGAGGTCTTGGAGCTCGCAGTTTCCGCTCGAGACGCAGAACGAGCAGATATGGTTCCCCTCGGCGAAGATCAGTTCAAGGACCGTCCGACGGTGCTCCTCGATCTCCGCGGTCTTGGTCAGGACCTTCATACCGTCCGCGATGCGGGTGGTGCAGGAGGTGACGAGCTCCCCCCCGACATCCACGAGGCAGAGCCGGCAGACCCCGACGTCGCTCAGGCCGTCGAGATGACAGAGGGTCGGGATCCTGATCCCGTTCTCCTTCGCCACCTCGAGGATCGTCCTCCCCCGCTCGGTCACGATCCTTCGTCCGTCGATCGTGATCGTGACCGTCTCCTTCTTATCCATACGGTCTCCTCCCTCCATCGATCTCTGGTCTGGATGATCGGTACGAATTCGGAACCATCCTCGGATTTAGGAGCCGAACTTCGGGCTCCAGTTGCAGTAGCCGAGGAGGATCGGGAGGACCATCCCGCTGAACCGGCCGAGGCCGCCTCCCCCGGCCGCCCGTTCGCTGAACCGCCTCGTTTCATCCGGTAAGACGTTCGACCCGGCGAACAGGACCGGGACCGGCTCAGCGGTGTGATCGCCGAAATCGATCGGGGTCGTGTGATCCCCGGTGAACGCGAGGTGGACCCTCCCCGATTCGACCGCTCCGATCAGCCCTCCGATCAGCTCCCGATCGATCCGCTCGATGAACGCGCGCTTCGCCTCGGCGTTCCTGTCGTGGGCGGCGTTGTCTGTCCCCTTGACGTGGATGAAGACGTAGTCGTAGTCGTCAAGCGCGCGAAGCGCCGCTTTTGCCTTTGCAGAGAGGTCCGTGTCAAGGCCGCCGGTCGCCCCTTTCACATCGATCGGCTCCATCCCGCAGGCGAGCGCGATCCCGCGGTAGAGGGCCCCGCCGGCTATCACCGCACCGTGGACCCCGTAGATCGAGGAGATCGGCTCGAGGTGAGGGAGATCCGAGCTCCCCCGCAGGAGGATGACGTTCGCCGGCGGCTTCCCTTCCGCCGCCCGCCTCCGGTTGATCTCGAGGTCTTTGAGGGCTTCGTAACTCCGCCTGGTCACCTCGTTCACCGCCGCCGCCGTCCGTTCGGCAGCGGCGTCGCCCGGGGTTAATGGGATCGACCGGCTGACGGGCTCATCTGTCTTGTGCGGATCGGTCTCGCTCACCCGTCGTGAGAGTCCCTCCCCGCGGAGGAGGAGGGCGCCGCGATGTTCGGTGCTCGCGCGGAAACGGACTTGAACGCCGTTCACATCGGTGAGTTTCATCCCGTCGAGGGCTGCTTCGAGCTCCTCCTGGCCGGATTCGATCCTCCCGGCGCGGCGGTCGACGACGCGGAGAACCCCCCCCGTCTCCTCGACGGTGGCGAAGTTCGCCCGGAAGCAGACGTCACCTTTTCGTACATCTAAACCGATCCCGAGGCATTCGAAGACCCCGCGTCCGGTGTAGACCTCGTAGGGGTTGTAGCCGAGGAGGGATAGATGTGCTGTGTCGCTCCCCGGTCGGATCCCCGGTCCGATCGGGTCGACGAGGCCGACCGCTCCCCGTTCCGCCAGCCTATCGAGGTTCGGCGTCGCCGCCGCTTCGAGGCACGTCTCCCCGGCAAGGTCGCTCGGCCGTCCTCCGAGGCCATCGGCGATGATCAAGATCCCTTTCACTTGTTTTACCTTCCTTGCGAGATTCTCGTACGGTATCCGACCGGCTGGCCGTTTTCAACGCTCACCGCCGGTTAGGGACTTGATCGGAAACGGGGTGTGCGCATACTTTTCACAATCGCTCGACGAGGAGGGATCGGATGCGGATCCACGAATACCAGGCGAAGCGGCTGTTCGCTGAATACGGGATTCCGGTTGCACCATCGCGGGTGGCGGAGAGCGTGGGCGAAGCGGTCGGTGCGGCGGCGGGCCTCGGGTTTCCGGTCGTCGTGAAGGCGCAGATCCACGCCGGCGGCCGCGGGAAGGCGGGAGGGGTGGTCCTCGCGGAAGGGGAGGAGGAGGTACGCGCGGCGGCGAGCCGGCTCCTCGGCCGGCCGCTCGTAACGCATCAGACAGGCCCGGCCGGCCGGATCGTCAGGAAGCTCCTCGTGGAGAGGGCGGCGCAGATCGAGGAGGAGCTCTACCTGGGGATGACGATCGACCGCTCGCAGCGAAGGATCGTCGTCATGGCGAGCCGCTCGGGCGGGGTCGATATCGAGGAGGTCGCCAAGGTCGATAGAGCGGCCGTCCTCAGGGAGACGGTCGACCCGGCGTTCGGGCTCCGTCCGTTCCAGGCGTTCCGCCTCGCCCACAGGCTGGGGGTCTCATCCGCAAGGGAGACGGCGAGGGTGATCCGCGCCCTCTACCGGGTCTTCACCGAGCTTGACTGCACCCTGGCCGAGATAAACCCGCTCGCCCTCGGTCCGGACGGCTCCCCGCTCGCGGTCGACGCCAAGCTGAACCTCGACGACAACGGCCTCTATCGTCATCCCGATTTCGCCCGGCTCCGCGATCTGAACGAGGAGGACCCCCTTGAGGTTGAGGCGTCCGCCGTCGGCCTGAACTACGTCAAGATGACGGGGAACGTCGGATGCCTGGTGAACGGGGCGGGGCTGGCGATGGCGACGATGGATCTGATCAAGCACGTCGGCGCCGAGCCGGCGAACTTCCTCGACGTCGGAGGGGGGGCGACAGCGGAGATGATCGAGAAGGGGTTCGAGATCCTCTTATCCGATCCCGACGTCCGCGCCGTGTTTATAAACATCTTCGGCGGGATCCTCCGCTGCGATCTCCTCGCCGAGGGGGTCGTCGCCGCTGCGAGGAGGGTGAAGATCGACGTCCCGGTGATCGTCAGGCTCGAGGGGACGAACGTCGATGAGGGGCGGAGGATCCTCGACTCGTCCGGCCTTGAGTTCGAGACCGCGGCCGACTTAAAGGAGGCGGCGCGGCTCGTCGCCGAGGCGGTGAAGGAGGGGGTATGAGCATACTGATCGATGAGGAGACGCGGGCGATCGTTCAAGGGATCACCGGGAACGAGGGGCGGTTCCACACCCGCCAGATGCTCGATTACGGGACGAAGATCGTCGGGGGTGTGACCCCGGGGAAGGGAGGGGAGAGGGTCGAAGGGGTCCCTGTCTTCGATACGGTCTCGGAGGCCGTCTCCGCGACCGGGGCGGATGCCTCGATCATCTTCGTCCCACCCGCCTTCGCCCCCGATGCGATCATGGAGGCGGCCGAGGCCGGGATAGGGCTCGTCGTCTGTCTGACCGAAGGGATACCGGTGAACGACATGCTCCTTGTCCGCCGCTACCTCGACCTGCATGGGACGACCCTGATCGGACCGAACACCCCTGGCCTGATCAGCCCCGGCCGGTCGAAGCTCGGGGTGATGGCCGGCTACATCCATAAGCCGGGGTCGATCGGAATCCTCTCCCGGAGCGGGACGTTGACCTACGAGGTCGTCCATCAGCTAACCCGGCTCGGCCTCGGACAGTCGACGTGCGTCGGGATCGGTGGGGATCAGATCATCGGCCGCTCGTTCGCCGATCTCCTCCCGCTGTTCGAGGAGGATCCGCAGACCGAGGGGATCGTCCTCATCGGCGAGATAGGCGGGACGGCCGAGGAGGAGGCGGCGGAGGTGATCTCGGAGCGGGTGAAAAAGCCGGTCGTCTCGTTCATCGCCGGGAGGACGGCACCGCCGGGGAGGAGGATGGGGCACGCCGGGGCGATCGTCACCGGGAGGAGCGGAACGGCGGAGACGAAGATCGCAGCCCTCCGGGATGCCGGGGTCGCGGTCGCCGACACCCCGGCCGAGATCGGCGAGCTCGTCGCCGCCCGTCTCAAATCCTGAGACAAAAGACATGGACAATCGTCACCCGATCTAGACATGTCCCCTGTCCGGGCCTATGATACCGTGAACCAGATTTCTGAAACCCGGAGGTATTCTCACATAGTGAGAAAACCATGCTGTGAGATCTGAAGTGCGGTTCGCAGGATTCGGCGGGCAGGGGATCATCTCGGCGGGGAAGATCACCGGGAAGGCTGCGGCGATCTTCGATGGGAAGGACGCCGTGATGATGCAGTCGTATGGACCCGAGGCCCGCGGCGGCGCGTGCAATGCGGACCTCGTCATCTCCGATTCGGGGATCGGCTACCCGCAGCTCAAGCGGCCGGAGATCCTCGTCATCATGTCACAAGAGGCGTACGAGAAGTACGGCCAGAATATCAGTCCCTCCGGTACCCTCCTCATCGATGCCGATCTTGTCGTCACCGATGAGATCCCTCCGCCTGTTGAGCGCGTCTATTCGATACCGGCCACCCGCCTCGCCAACGAGCTCGGGCGGAAGATCGTCGCCAACGTCGTGATGCTCGGGGCCCTTGTGGCGATCACTGGGATCGTCTCCGGCGAGGCGATGCTTCAGGCGATCTTAAGCTCGGTCCCTCCCCGGACGAAGGGGCTGAACGAGCGGGCGTACACGACCGGTTACGAGAAGGGTAAGGAGGCGGTCGGTGTCGGCTCCTAGGATCGGGGTATTCGTCTGCCACTGCGGATTGAACATCGAACGGACAGTCGACACGAAGGCGGTCGCCGAGGCCCTCAGCAGATATCCCGGGGTCGTCTACGCGACCGACTACGATTACATGTGCTCCGATCCCGGGCAAGGCTTGATCAAGGAGGCGATCGCCGAGCACCGCCTGACCGGAGGGGTGGTGGCGGCCTGTTCCCCGGCGATGCACGAGGCGACGTTCCGGCGGGCGGCGGCGGAGGCGGGGCTGAACCCGTACCTGTTCGAGGTGGCGAACATCAGGGAGCACTGCAGCTGGGTGCACACCGACCGCGATGCGGCGACTGCGAAGGCGATCAAGATCACCCAGACCCTGGTGGAGAAGGTGAGGGGGAATCATCCCCTCGAGCCGATCGAGATCGACCACGTCGACAAGTGCCTGGTGATCGGCGGAGGGATCGCCGGTATCCAGGCGGCCCTCGACGTCGCCGAGGCCGGGTTCGAGGTCCTACTCGTCGAGAAGAAGCCGACGATCGGCGGGCACATGGCTCAGCTCTCCGAGACCTTTCCCACCCTCGACTGCTCCCAGTGCATACTCACCCCGAAGATGGTCGAGGTCTCCCGCCATCCGAACGTGAGGCTCCTCACCTACAGCGAGGTGGTCGACGTGTCGGGGTACGTCGGGAACTACGCGGTGAAGATCCGAAAGAACCCGACGTACGTCGATCCGGACAAGTGCAACCTGTGCAACAAATGCGCCGAGGTCTGCCCGGTCAGCGTCAGCCAGGAGTTCAACGAGAACCTATCCGAGCGGAAGGCGATCTACCTCCCGTTCGAGCAGGCGATCCCCTCCTCCTACGTCCTCGACGATGACGCTTGCCTCGGTGTGGAGCCGCTCCGCTGCGGGGAATGCGCCAGGGTCTGCGAGCCGGGTGCGATCGACTTCGACATGCAGCCGGAGCTGATCGAGGAGGAGGTCGGAGCGATCATCGTCGCCACCGGTTATGACCTCTACCCGATCGAGAACCTCTCAGAGTACGGGAAGGGGAAGGTCCCGGATGTGATCGACGCCCTCCAGTTCGAGCGGCTCCTCTCCGCCTCCGGCCCGACGAGGGGGGAGATCCGGCGGCCGTCCGATGGGAAGGTCCCCAAACGGGTTGTGTTCGTCCAATGCGCCGGCTCGCGCGATCCGGAGAACCACAACCCGTACTGCTCGAAGATCTGCTGCATGTACACGGCGAAGCACGCCCTCCTCTACCGGCATGCGGTCCCGGACGGAGAGGCTGTCGTCTTTTACATCGACATCCGCGCCGCCGGTAAGGATTACGAGGAGTTCGTCCAACGGGCGACCGAGGAGGAGAGGATCCTCTACATCCGGGGGAAGGTGGCGCGGATCTACCGTGACGGCGACGACGTCGTCGTCTGGGGGGTCGATACCCTCTCCGGGAAGAGGGTCGAGATGAAGGCCGACCTCGTCGTCCTCGCCCTGTCGATCGATCCGCATCCGAGCACCCCTGCGATATCCCGGATCCTCAAGATCGGCTGCGGGAGCGAGGGGTTCCTGAAGGAGGCGCATCCGAAGCTGCGGCCGGTGGAGACCCTGATCGCCGGGGTGTTCGTCGCCGGCGCCGGCCAGGGGCCGAAGGACATCCCTGAGGCGGTCGGCCAGGGGAGCGGGGCGGCAGCGAAGGCGATCGCCCTCCTCTCCAAGGAGAAGCTGACCCATCCGCCCGAGGTCGTCGAGATCGACGAGGAGGTCTGCGGCGGATGCGGGATATGCGTGGCGATGTGTCCGTACAGCGCCCTGTCGCTGAACCCGGCCGGCGTCGCCGAAGTGAACGATGTCCTCTGCGAGGGGTGCGGGACGTGCGTCTCGGCCTGCCCGACCGGGGCGGCCCAGCTTCTGAACATGACCGATTCCCAGCTGAACGAGATGATCGAGGTGGCCCTCTCCGATGGATGATCGTACAGACTTCGAGCCGAGGATCGTGGCGTTCCTCTGCCGGTGGTGCTCCTATGCCGGGGCCGATCTCGCCGGCGTCAGCCGGATGACCTACCCGCCTAACGTCGTCCCGATGCGCGTCAACTGCTCGGGGCGCGTCGATGCCGAGTTGGTCCTCTCCGCGTTCGAGAAGGGGGCGGACGGCGTACTGATCGGCGGCTGCCACCCGGGCGACTGCCACTACGTCAGTGGAAACTACAAGACGCGCCGGAGGGTCGAGCTTCTTAAGCGCGCCTTAGCCGAGGTCGGGATCGACCCCCGCCGCCTTCACCTTGAGTGGATAAGCGCGAACGAGGGGGCGAAGTTTCAGCGGACGGTGAGCGCGTTCGTAGATGAGATAAGGAGTCTCGGTCGGATCCCAGTCGCGGAGGTTACCGATGGGAAGGCTTAAGATCGGGATCTATTGGGCCGCGTCGTGCGGGGGGTGCGACTGCTCCCTCCTCGAGGTGAACGAGCAGATACTCGAGGTCGCTGCTGCCGCCGACATCCTCCTCTGGCCGTGTGCCGCCGACCCGAAGTACGCCGACCTTCGCGGCTATGCCGAGCGCGAGATTGATATAGTCCTGTTCAACGGCGCGATCCGGACCGAGGAGAACCGGGAGATGGCCCGGCTGATCAGGGGAAAGACGAAGCTCCTCGTCGCCTACGGCTCCTGCGCCCATACCGGCGGGGTGATCGGCCTTGCCAACCTCTCGACGCGGGAGGAGATCTTCGCGACGGTCTTCGGCGATCGAAAGGACTGGCCGCAGACGGAAAGCGAAATCGATGGGTATGAGCTCCGTCTCCCCGCATTCCTCGAGCGGCTGACCCCGCTCTCCGACGTCGTTCCGGTCGATTACATCGTCCCTGGATGCCCTCCCCCGCGGGAGATCGTGAGCGGGCTCTTCTCCGCCCTTGTGAGCGGCGACCTCCCCGATCCCGGATCGGTGTTCGCAGCTGAGAAGAACCTGTGCGACGAGTGCCCGCGTGAGCGGGAGCACGATCGGATCACCCGGATCCTCAGGCCGCACGAGGCGGAGCCTGATCCGGACAGATGCCTACTCGATCAGGGTTTCCTGTGCATGGGACCGGCGACCCGCGGGGGGTGCGGTGCCGCCTGCCCGAACGCGAACATGCCGTGCACCGGCTGCGCCGGGCCGGCCGGGGACGTGAAGGATCAGGGGGCGGCGATGCTGAACACCCTCGCCTCCCTCGTCGGTACCGGAGAAGAAGGGGAGGACCAGCTTGCCGCTGAGGATGAGATCCTCTCTCAGATCGACGATCTCATTGGGACGTTCTACCGCTTCGGCGCCGCTAAATCTCTCCTCGGGAGGCGCTATCATGAGCGAAACGATCAGGCACGTTAGCATCGATCCGATAACGCGCCTCGAGGGGCACGGGAGGATCGAGATCTTCCTCGACGAGGACGGGAACCTCGCCGATGCGTTCTTCCAGATCCCCGAGCTCCGCGGTTTCGAGCGGTTCTGCATCGGAAGGCAGGGGGAGGACATGCCGCAGATAACCGAGCGGATCTGCGGTGTATGCCCGGAGGCGCATCACTTCGCCTCGACCAAGGCGCTCGACGCCTGCTACGGGGTGACACCCCCTCCCCGGGCGCGGAAGCTCCGCGAGCTTCTATATAACGCATATATTTTCTCAGATCATCTGCTTCACTTCTATTACCTCGGAGGTCCCGACTACTTCGTCGGGCCGTACGCCCCGCCGGCGGAGAGGAACATCTTCGGGGTGATCGGGAAGGTCGGGCTCGAGCTCGGAAGAGAGGTGATACGGCACCGCGGCTATGGCCAGCGGATCATCGAGATCGTTGGCGGAAGGCCGATCCATCCGGTGAGCGGGATCCCCGGCGGTCAATCGAAGGGGATAACAGAGGAGGAGAAAGAGGAGATCGCGAAGATGGCCGCCTCGGCGGTCGAGTTCGGGCGGGCGACCCTTGAGATATTCCGGACGAAGCTCCTTCAGGACGACACCTATAAGCGATTCGTCTCGGACGATGCCCACTCCCTTCCGACCTACTACATGGGATTGGTTGATGAGGACGGTGCGATCGACTTCTACGACGGCTCGGTCCGGATCGTCTCCCCCGACGGGGAGGAGTTCGCCCTCGTCGGCCCCGAAGGGGTCCTCTCCCTGATCGCGGAGCGGACCGAACCGTGGACGTACGTGAAGATCCCGTATCTGAAGGACGTCGGCTGGAAGGGGTTCGTTGCCGGGAAGGATAGCGGGATCTACCGGGTCGGTCCCCTCGCCCGGCTGAATGTATGCGAGCGCGTCGGGACACCGTATGCCGATGAGGCGAGGGATGCGTTCCTCGACTACTTCGGCGGCGGGCCGGTCCATGCGACGTTCGCCTACCACTGGGCGCGGCTGATCGAGATGCTCTCCGCTGCTGAGAGGGTCTCTGCGATCATCGACGATCCCACGCTGATGGAGGGACCTCTCCGCTCCCCGCTCGGCGAGCCAGGGGAGGGGGTCGGGGTGATCGAGGCGGCGCGCGGGACGCTGATCCATCACTACGTCCTCGACGAGAGGGGGCTGATCGAGTCGGTGAATCTGATCGTCGCGACGACGCACAACGTCGCCGGGATATCCCTCTCGATCAAGGAGATGGCCCGCGCCGTCGTCCACAACGGGAAGGTCGATCAAGGGATATTGAACCTCGTGGAGATGAGCTTCCGGAACTACGACCCATGCCTCGCCTGCGCCACCCACGCCCTTCCCGGGCAGATGCCGCTCGTCGTCCAGGTGTGGGACGCGGACGGTCGCGTATTGGAGAGGATAGAGAGATGAGTCGGTTTCAGCCGCTGCAGGAGGAGAGCTGTGTCGACGCCTAGGATCGGTGTATTCGTCTGCCACTGCGGTATGAACATCGAGGAGACGGTCGACACCTCCCGCGTGGCAGAGGCGCTCCGGGGTTATCCCGGCGTCGTTCACGCCGAGGACTACGATTACATGTGCTCCGAGATCGGGCAGGAGAGGATCCGCAGTGCGATCGTTGAGCATCGGTTGAACGGGGTCGTCGTCGCCGCCTGCACGCCGTCGATGCACCAGGAGACGTTCCGGCGGGCGGCGGCTGAGGCCGGGTTGAACCCCTACCTGCTCGAGGTGGCGAACATCCGCGAGCATGTCAGCTGGGTCCATTCCGATCGCGAGGTGGCGACCGAGAAGGCGATACGGATGACGCGCGCCGCCGTTGAGAAGGTGCGGGGGAACGAGGATCTATCCCCGATCGCGGTCGGGCATGCGATGAAGTGCTTGGTCGTCGGCGGTGGGATCACCGGGATCCAGGCGGCGATAAACGTCGCCAACAACGGGTACGAGGTTATCCTCGTCGAGAGAGAGCCGTCGATCGGCGGGCACATGGCCCAGCTCTCCGTCACCTTCCCCACCCTCGACTGCGCCCAGTGCATACTCACCCCGAAGATGGTCGAGGTCTCCCGCCATCCGAACGTGAGGCTCCTCACCTACAGCGAGGTGGTCGACGTGTCGGGGTACGTCGGGAACTACGCGGTGAAGATCCGAAAGAACCCGACGTACGTCGATCCGGACAAGTGCAACCTGTGCAACAAATGCGCCGAGGTCTGCCCGGTCAGCGTCAGCCAGGAGTTCAACGAGAACCTATCCGAGCGGAAGGCGATCTACCTCCCGTTCGAGCAGGCGATCCCCTCCTCCTACGTCCTCGACGATGACGCTTGCCTCGGTGTGGAGCCGCTCCGCTGCGGGGAATGCGCCAGGGTCTGCGAGCCGGGTGCGATCGACTTCGACATGCAGCCGGAGCTGATCGAGGAGAAGGTCGGGGCGATCATCCTCGCCACCGGATACGACCTGTACGGCCCGTCCAACCTGACCGAGTACGGAGGGGGTAAATACCCGGATGTCGTCACCTCGCTTCAGTTCGAGAGGATGATCCATCCCTCCGGTCCGATGAAGGGGGACCTCCGCCGGCCGTCCGACGGCCGGCCGGTGAACCGGGTCGCCTTCGTCCAGTGCGCCGGGTCGCGGGATCCCGAGAGGCATAAGCCGTACTGCTCGCGGATCTGCTGCACGTACACCGCCAAGCAGGCGCATCTGTTCAAGAAGTCCCATCCGGAGGGGGAGGCGGCCGTCTTCTACATCGACATCCGGACTGATGGGAAGGGGTACGAGGAGTTCGCGCAGGGGATCATCTCCTCGCAGCGGATCCGTTACATCCGTGGGAAGGTGGCGAAGGTGATCGATCAGGGTGACCACCTGACCGTTTGGGGGGTCGATACGCTGAGCGGGGAACGGATCGAGCTCGATGTCGACCTCGTCGTTTTGGCGATGGCGATGATCCCGAGCGCTGGGACGGAGTCGCTCGCCAAGACGTTCCACATCAATCTCGATGAGAACGGGTTCTTGAAGGAGGCGCATCCGAAGCTCCGACCGGTGGAGACGACGACCGCCGGGGTGTTCATCGCCGGGACTGCCCAGGGCCCGAAGGACATCCCTGACTCGGTCGCTCAGGGGAGCGCCGCCGCCGCCCAGGCGATCGAGATCCTGTCGCAGGAGGAGCTGACCCATTCCCCTGAGGTCGCTTATGTCGAGGAGCGTCTCTGCGGCGGCTGCGGGATCTGCGAGGACGTCTGCCCGTACGGGGCGATCAGGGTGGAAGGGACAGGGGTCGCCGTGGTGAACGAGATCCTCTGTTCCGGGTGCGGGACGTGCGCCGCCGCCTGCCCGGCCGGGGCGATCGAGGTGAAGAACGAGCGGCATGCCCAGATCGATGGAATGATCAAGGCCGCCCTCGGAAGTGAGAGATGAACGAGAATAGCGGATTCGAACCGAAGATCATCGCATTCTTGTGCAAGTGGACGACATACGCCGCCGCCGACCTGTGCGGGGTGAGCCGGATGCCATATCCGCCGAACGTTGCGATCGTTCGGGTGAACTGCACCGGCGAGATAACGGCGGACATGATCCTCTCCGCGTTCGAGAACGGGGCGGATGGGATCCTGATCGGCGGCTGCCGCCCGGGCCACTGCCGCTATGAAGACGGGAACCTGAAGGGAGCGAACCGGGTCTACCTGTTGAAGCGGGCCCTCGCGCAGTTCGGGCTGAATCCCGAGCGGATCCGTGAGGTGGGGATCGCCGGGGCGCAGGGGCTGATCTTCCAGCGAGCGGCGGAGGAGTTCACCGCTGCCATCCGCGCGTTGGGGCCGAGCCCGGTGATGAGCCATGTCTGAGATGGTCTTTGCCTTCTATGCTCCGGCCGGGTGTGGTGGATGCAGCGAGTCCCTCCTGATGGCGGATAGGCTCCCATCCCTTCTCGACAAGGTGAAGATCGCGTTCTGGGCGACGGAGCCGGGGGATCTGAGCCGTGCCGAGATCGACGATCTTCCCGAGGGGGGGATCGATCTCCTCCTCTACGCCGGCCCGATCCGCGATGAGGAAGAGGTGGCCTTGGCGAAGCTCCTCCGCCGGAAGGCGGAGAGGATCGTCGCGTACGGGGCATGCGCCCATCTCGGTGGGTTGTGCGGCCTCGCCAACCTCGCCCCTGGCGCGCGGCTCCGGACCCTCCCCAGCCCGGACGCCCGGTTCATCCGCCCCCTCTCGGCTGTGATCGAGGTCGATTACATCCTCCCCGGCTGCCCCCCGCCTGCGGGGATGATCGACCGGATGATCGAGGGGCTGTTCCTCTCCGATGAGGCGGTCGAGCCGGGTACGGTCTTCGCTAAGGAGAAGGGGGTCTGCGCCGAATGCGGCCGCCGCCGGCTTCATCGGCCGCTGAACGAGATCAAAAGGTTCCACGTCGTTAAGCCGGATCCGGATATCTGCCTCCTCGATCAGGGGATCGTCTGCCTCGGTCCGGTGACGCGCGGAGGGTGTGGGGCGGTATGCCTTAAGGCGAACCGGCCGTGCACCGGATGCGCCGGACCACTCGGGGGGATCCGCGATCAAGGCGGAGCGATCCTCCAGACCCTCGCCTCCCTCGTCCGCTTCTCCGGGGAGGGGAGGGAGGAGAAGGAGAGAAGGGTCCTCGATGCTATACCCGATCCGGTGGGGACGGCGTACAAGTACACGGTCGCCTCCTCCGTGTTGAAAGGGAGGGTGGACGATGCTGACTAGGGTCGCTCCGGTCGGCCATCTCGCCGAGGTCATCCTCGTTCGGAATGAAGAAGGGATTGCGGCGAAGCTCCCCTCTCCGGTCTCCGACGGGTTCTCCGCCTACATGCGCGGCCGGCTCGCCGAGGATATCCCGATGTACGCCGAGCGGATCGACGCTGAATCCGCGGTCGCCCATCACCTCGGAGCGACCCTCGCCCTCGATTCCTGCTACGGGGTCACCCCTTCTGAGAAGGCAAATTCGATCCGCAAGGGGCTTTCCGCCTGCGGTGTCTATCACCGGCATCTGAGCCGGCTCCTCTTCAGCCGGGAAGGGGAGGGTAGCGGCCTTCCCTCCCTCGTCGTCACCGGCGGGCTCGTCGAGCCGGGGGCGGCCCTCGCCACCCTCCGCCTTGCCGGGGAGGGGATCTCCATCCTCGGCGGCCGCGGCCTGACCCCGGAGCGCGGGATCCCCGGCGGGTTGACGAGCGGCCTGAGCGAAGAGGAAATAAAAAGGCTGAGGGAGATCGCCGAATCCCTCCTTCAGTTTGCCATCGGGTTGGAGGATGGGTTCCTCAGATCGGCCGCTTTGTGGGTGAAAGGGGAGGGATTCGAGGTACCCATCCCCTCCCTTGCTCTTGTCGACGAGGACGGGAAGAGCAGCCTATTCGATGGTGAGCTCCGCCTCGTCGATCCGGACGGCGTGTTGATCGCCCGCGGGACGGAGGATGTCCTCTCTGCGATCGAGGGGACGCCCTACCGGGTCGGGGTCCTCGCCCGGTTGAACGTGGCCGGCGGTATACCGACCCAGAAGGGAGAAGAGGCGCTCGAGCGGCTCTGGGACGGGCTCGGTGCCCCCCCGATCCATCGGGTATCGGCAGGGTATTGGGGGACGGTCGTCGAGCTGATCGAGGCGGCAGAGGTGTTGATCGAAGCGCTTGCTGGGATGACGCCCGGGGACGATGATCTCCGCACCCCACTCGACGAACCGGGGGAGGGGGTAGGGGCGATCGAGTCAGCGGATGGGACGCTGATCCACCGCTACTCCCTCGATCCGGATGGGATCGTCGAGGAGGCGGAGGTGATCCTCCCGGCGGAGGGACGGCGGGCGGAGGTGGAAACCGGCTTGGCGGTCGCGCTCGGCGAAGCCGGTGAGATAGACGAGCCGCTGATCGAGCGGATCGAGTTGGTGATCCGCGCGTTTCAACCGGCCCTCGTCCCTGAGGCCCCGTTCCCCCTCCGGATAACCCTCCGCGGTGAGGACGGGGGCGTCATAGAGGAATGGAGGAGAGGATGAGCAAGACGAAGCGAACGCCCGCTGAGGAGGAGCTCGCCCTCCTCGAGCTCTCGATGGACGAGGTCGTGGAGAAGATCGAGGAGCTCTCCGGACAGAATATCTTCGACTGCTACCAGTGCGGGATGTGCTCGGCCGGCTGCCCGCTGGTCGAGGAGATGGACCTGTTGCCGAACCAGGTCCTCCACGCCCTTCAGATGAAGGATGAAGCGGCGATGACGGCGAACTCGATGTGGATATGCGCCAGCTGCTACACGTGCGAGGTCCGCTGCCCGAAGGGGGTCGACCTGGCGAAGTTGATGGAGGCGATGCGTCAGATCTACCTGCGCAAACAGCTCGACCACGTATCGATCGACCGCCTCAGCCATCGGGAGATCCGCCGCCTCCCCCAGATCGCTATAGTCGCCTCGTTCCGAAAGAAGACAGGGTGAGAATATGGAGAAATTGATATATTTCCCAGGTTGTACCCTGAAGGATACGGCGAAGGACTTCGAGGTATCGGCGATCGCGGTGATGGAGGCGCTCGGCTACGAGCTCGCCGAGCTCGAGCGGTGGAACTGCTGCGGGACGGTCTTCTCCCTGACCGAGGACGACCTGATGCATCAGGTCGGGCCGGTCCGCGATCTGATCCGGGCGCAGGAGGAAGGCTCGGATGAGATCATCACCCTCTGCTCGATGTGCTACGCCACCCTGAAGCGCTCGAGCCTGTTCGTCAATGGAGACCAGGAGAGGCTCGACAAATTGAACGCGTTCATGAACAACGAGGTCGACTACGAGGGGAAGGTGAGCGTCTATCATCTCCTCGAGGTCCTTCGCGATCGGATCGGATGGGATGCGGTCGAGGAGCGGATGACGAACCCGCTTACGGGCCTCTCCGTCGCCCCGTTCTACGGGTGTACCCTCCTCCGGCCGGCGGAGATCGCGATCGATGACCCGGATTCCCCGACGATCCTCGCCGACATGATATCCGCCCTCTGGGCGACGCCGGTCGACTATCCGTTCGCGGTCGAATGCTGTGGTGCGTATCAGGTCGTCGATCATCGCGATATCGTGGTCGAGAGGACGCACAGGATCTTGAGCGCAGCCGCCAGGGGAGGGGCGGACGTCGTCATAACGAGCTGTCCGCTCTGCCACTACAACCTGAGCGACCTCCAGCGCGAGGTCGCCCGCACCGTCCCTGACTACGAGGAGATACCGATCATATATTTCACCCAACTGATGGCGCTCGCGTTCGGCGTCGATGCGGGGAGGATCCCCCGGGCGCTCAAGGCGAGGCTGAAGCGGGCCCATCCGGTCAAAGGGGAGGGATGAGATGGCGGATGAAGAAGCAAGAGAGACGGTCCGGATCCACGTCATGGGGAAGACCTACGAGGTCCCGGCCGGTCTGACGATCATGGATGCGATGGAGTACGCCGGCTACCGGTTCGTCCGCGGGGCCGGCTGCCGCTCCGGGTTCTGCGGGGCGTGCTCGACCGTCTACCGCCGCGCGGGGGACTATCGGCTCCAGTTCGCCCTCGCCTGCCAGGAGACGGTCGAGGACGGGATGTACCTCGTGCAGCTCCCGTTCACCCCCGCCCCGCGGGCCCGCTACGACATCGAGAAGATCAACCCGAAGGAGAACGTCCTCCTTCAGTACTACCCTGAGATCGCCCGCTGCGTATCCTGCAACACGTGCACCAAGTCCTGCCCCCAGGACATCGAGGTGATGGACTACGTCCAGGCTGCCCTCCGCGGTGACATCGCAAAGACGGCGGAGCTCTCGTTCGATTGCATTCAGTGCGGCCTCTGCTCGATGCGCTGCCCTGCCGACATCAAGCACTACCACATGGCGCAGATGGCGCGGCGGATCTACGGTCGCTACCTGTCTCCCGTCCCTGAGCATCTAGAAAAGAGGATAAAGGAGATAGAGGAAGGCCGCTTCGATGAGGAGCTGGACCGGCTGATGAGGATGAGCCGGGAGGAGCTCGAGGCGGCGTACGCCGCCCGGGTGAGGGAGGAGAGTTCGGGGAGTGAGATAAGTGAGTAAGAAGGGGCTTATAAACGGATACCCCGCCTACATGCGGGAGTCGATCGAGAAGGTGAACGCCACGCGTCCGAGGAGGCTGAAGGAGGGGCCGCCCCCGCCGATGACCCCGGAGGAGCGCGAGGCGATCCTGAAGCGGAACCACCCGGATTACAAACCCGACGGGAAGAGGAAGCTCGCCGTCGGCCCGTCGGCCGGCCAGCCGGTCCCGCACGAGGTTGCCGATCTCCTCGAGGCGCATCCGCTGATCGATCCGCGCGAGATCGACCTTTCGAGGGTCGACTACGACGTCGACGTCCTCGTCATCGGCGGCGGGGGAGCAGGGACGGTGGCGGCGATCTTCGCGCACGAGGAGGGGATCCCGGTCGACCGGATACTGATCGTCACCAAGCTCCGCCATGGAGACTGCAACTCGATCATGGCCCAGGGCGGGATCCAGGCGGCCGACCGGCCGAACGACTCCCCGGCGATCCATTACCTCGACGTCATGGGAGGCGGGCACTATGCGAACAAGCCGGAGCTCGTCCGCGCCCTCGTCACCGACGGACCGTGGATCATCCGCTGGCACGAGGAGATGGGGGTGATGTACGACAAGGTCGACGGCCGGTACGTCGAGGCGCACGGCGGAGGGACCTCACGGATGCGGATGCATTCGGCGAAGGATTACACCGGTAAGGAGACGTTCAACGCGATCCGCGACCAGGCGCGGAACCTCGAGATCCCGGTCATCGAGTTCTTCCCAGCGGTCGAGCTCCTCCTCGACGAGGACGGGCACGCCGCCGGCGCGGTCGTCTACAACATCGAGACCGAGGAGTACCGGATCATCCGGGCGAAGGCGACCGTCCTCGCCACCGGCGGGTTCGGGAGGGTCCACATCCAGGGGTTCCCGACGACGAACCACTACGGGGCGACGGCCGACGGGCTTGTCATGGCCTACCGGGCAGGGGCGAACATCATCGACATGGACTCGGTCCAGTACCATCCGACCGGGGTCGCATATCCGGCGGCGATCCTCGGCCAGCTTGCGACCGAGAAGCTCCGCAATCAAGGGGCGATGCCGGTAAACAAGGACGGGGAGGCGTTCGTCTTCCCGCTCGAGCCGCGCGACGTCGAGTCGGCGGCGATCATCGAGGAGTGCTGGGTGAAGGAGAAGGGGATCGAGACCCCGAGCGGGATCCGCGGGGTGTGGCTCGATACCCCGATGATCGAGGCGATCCATGGTAAGGGGGCGATCAAGCGATCGCTCGCCGCGATGTGGACGATGTGGCACCGCCACGACATCGACATCACCGTCGATCCGGTCCTTGTCTATCCGACGCTGCACTACCAGAACGGAGGGGTGGAGATCGACGCTGACGGGGCGACCCGGATCCCCGGCCTGTTCGCCGGCGGGGAGTGCGAAGGCGGGGTGCACGGGAAGAACCGGCTGATGGGGAATTCGCAGCTCGACTACAACGTATTCGGCCGCCGCGCCGGGATATCCGCCGGACGCTGGGCGAAGAAGGCGAGGCTGAAGAAGCTCTCGCTCAAGCACGTGATAGACTACGAGAAGGAGCTCGAGAAGGCGGGGATAAAGACCTCCCGCAAGGCGCCGATGATCCTCCCCGATTACCGGCCCGAAGCGGTCCGCGAGCGGCATCTCGAGGTGATATAGGAGGGAAGATGACCGTAGCGATCACCAAGCGATGGCGGACGAAGCACGGCTACCTCTACATCCAGGAGGACGAGTGCAAGGGGTGCGGGCTGTGCATCGAGTTCTGTCCGAAGAATGTCCTCGAGCAGTCCGACCGTTTCAACGCCAAGGGGTATTATCCTCCCCGGGTCGTCGACGCCGACGCATGCGTAAACTGCACCTTCTGCGGTCTGATCTGCCCTGACTTTGCGATCTGGAGCGTGAAGGACGAAGAAGATGGATGATGGAATACTGATCGGGACCCACTTCATGAACGGTGACGAGGCGTGCGCCGAAGGGGCGATTGCTGCCGGCTGTCGCCTGTTCGCTGGGTATCCGATAACCCCGCAGTCGGAGATCGCCGAGCGGATCTCGCTCCGCCTCCCCCAGGTTGGGGGGGTGTTCATCCAGATGGAGGACGAGATCTCCTCGATCGCCGCCGTCCTCGGCGGGGCATGGGGCGGCCTGAAGGCGATGACCGCGACATCCGGCCCCGGTTTCTCGTTGATGATGGAGAACCTCGGACTCGGGATGATGACCGAGACGCCGTGTGTAATCGTCAACATCCAGCGCGGTGGGCCGAGCACCGGGCTTCCGACGCTCGTCGGCCAGGCGGACATGATGCAGGCCCGGTGGGGGTCGCACGGGGACTACGGGGTGATCGCCCTCTCCCCCTCCTCCCCGCAGGAGATGTTCGAGCTGACGATCCGCGCGTTCAACCTGTCTGAGACCTACCGGCTACCCGTCCTCGTCATGTCCGACGAGGTCGTCGGGCATATGTACGAGCGCGTCACGATCGATCCGGATAAGATCGAGGTCATACCGCGGAAGAAACCGACCGTCCCGCCGGAGGAGTTCCGCCTGTACGAGCCGGGTGAGGACCTCGTCCCGCAGGGGATGCCGGCGTTCGGGGACGGCTACCGTGTCCACGTCACCGGCCTGACGCACGATGAGCGCGGCTACCCGGTGATCGACGCCGAGACGCAGGCGCGGCTCGTTGTGCGATTGAAGGAGAAGATCGAGAGGAACGCCGATCGGATAATCGACGTCGAGCGGATAGACCTCGATGATCCCGACGTCGTCATCGTCACCTACGGGATCTCGGCGCGCACCTCCCTCGGCGCCCTCCACGAGGCACGAGAGAAGGGGTTGAAGGTCGGGATGCTCCGGCTGATAACGGTCTGGCCGTTTCCGGATGCGATCATCCGCGATCTCGCCGAGCGTGTCGCCGGGTTTGTCGTCCCCGAGATAAACCTCGGCCAGATCGTCCGTGAGGTCGAACGGGCTGCTGCGGGGAAGGCCGCTGTCCGGTCGGTACCGCACGCCGGGGGTGATATTCACGATCCCGCCGCGATCACAACGGCGATCGAGGAGGTGCTCAAAGATGGCGGTTAAGACGAGAAGGCTCCCCGTCCCGGATATCCTTCCGGCGGCGAGCCATCCGATGCACAAGTACCTACGCGAGGACCGCCTCCCCCACATCTGGTGCTCCGGGTGTGGGCTCGGGACGGCACTGTCCTGCTTCACTCACGCCCTCGACGAGCTCGGCCTCGGGCCGGAGGACGTCGCCGTCGTCTCGGGGATCGGGTGCACGGGGCGGGTGGCGGGGTACGTCAACCTCGATTCGTACCATACGACACACGGTCGGGCGATCCCGTTCGCCACCGGGCTCACGGTCGCCCAGCCGGAGAAGAAGGTCGTCGTCTTCAGCGGCGACGGGGACCTGTTCGCCATCGGCGGTAACCACTTCATCCATGCGGCGCGGCGGAACATCGACATCACCGTGATCTGCGTCAACAACTTCAACTACGGGATGACCGGCGGGCAGTTCGGCCCGACGACCCCGATCGGTGCCCGCGGGACGACCGCTCCGTACGGGAACTACGAGAACCCGTTCAACCTCCCCTACCTCGCCGCCTCGAGCGGGGCGGTATACGTGGCGCGGTGGACGACGGTCCACGTCCGCCGGCTGAAGGATGCGATGGTCGAGGCGATCGCCAAGCCCGGGTTCACGTTCGTGGAGATCATCTCCCCCTGCCCGACGAACTACGGCCAGAGGAATAGGCTTGGTGACGGGCTCGAGGAGTCGCGCTACTACGCGCAGAGGAGTGTGATCCGCCACGGCGCCGACCCTAAGGATGCCGACCTGATCCCAGGGGAGGAGATCGTAGTCGGGAAGTTCGTGGAGCGGGAGCGGCCGACGTTCCTTGAGATGTACGAAAAGCAGATCCTGGAGAAGAATAACCTTCGCCACTTTTAGCCGGGAGGTCTTAAATGGAACTTGAATCGGTGAAATCGGCGCTCGTCGATGCGCTCCGAGCGGCGGCGACGATCCTCCCCCAGGACGTCGTCTCCGCCCTCCTCGCCGCCCGCGAGCGGGAGACGTCCCCGCTGGGGGCGGCCCAGCTCGACGCGATACTCGAGGACGTGCGGATCGCGCGGAACGGGTCGATACCGATCTGCCAGGACACCGGGATCCAGACGTTCTTCGTCGCGGCCGGGGTCGAAAGCCCGTTCCTCGGGAGGATCAAGGACTGGCTGACCGAGGCGGTCGTGGAGGCGACGCGGGAGATTCCGCTCAGGCCGAACACCGTAAACCCGCTCACCGGCGAGAACCCGGGCGACAATACAGGGGCGTTCATGCCGTACATCAACTGGGAGCTCGTCGACGGAAGTGCGATCGAGATAACCGTCCTTCCGAAGGGGGGAGGGAGCGAGAACATGAGCGCCCTCTACATGCTCCCCCCGGGTGTCGGCCTGAAGGGGATAAAGAAGAAGATTGTGGAGCACGTCGTCGCCGCCGGTGGGAAGCCCTGCCCCCCGACGATCGTCGGGGTCGGGATCGGCGGCGGGGCGGACATCGCGATGAAGCTAGGAAAACGGGCGGTCCTCCGCGAGGTCGGCTCCCGCCATCCGGAGGATCGGGTCGCCCGGCTCGAGGAGGAGCTCCTTAAGCTGATAAACGAGACCGGCGTCGGCCCGATGGGGGTCGGCGGGGCGATGACCTCCCTCGCCGTTCACATCGAGTACGCCTATCGGCATCCGGCATCGCTCCCGCTCGGGATCCTGATCCAGTGCTGGGCCGACCGGCGCGCCCGGGTGAGGCTCATGGCAGACGGTGCGATCGAGGTGAGCTGATGGAACGGAAGATCAACCTACCGATCGATGAGGGAGCGGCACGCGAGCTGCGGATGGGTGACATCCTCTACCTGACCGGGACGATATTCACCGCCCGCGACGAGGCGCACCTGCGGATGCTTGAGGAGCACGACGCCGGTCGGACCCTCCCGTTCGATCCGGCGACGATGGGGCTCTTCCACTGCGGCCCTGTCATGGCAAAATCGGACGCCGGCTGGCGGGTCGTCGCCGCCGGCCCGACGACGAGCATCCGGATGGAGCTGTTCGAGGATCGGTTCCTCGATGCGTTCCGGACGCGGATCGTGATCGGGAAGGGCGGGATGGGGGATAAGACGCAGGCCGCGCTCGAGCGCGTAGGGGCCGTGTACGCCCATTACACCGGGGGTGCGGGCGCCCTCGCCGCTGAGAGGATCGAGAGGGTCGAGGGGGTGTATTGGCTGGACGAGCTCGGGATGCCGGAAGCCGTATGGATCTTCGCCGTCAAGGACTTCGGCCCCCTCCTCGTCACGATGGACAGCGTCGGGGGGAACCTGTACGACGAGCTGAAACCGAAGATAGATGAGAACCTGAAACGGATCCTCGCCGAGATCGACGGCGGGGCGAAAGGAGCCGGTCTGTGATGGAAAAGGATGAGAACCTGACGGTCGAAGAGCGGCTGGAGAAGGCGAAGCTCCCCGGGAAGAAGGCGCCGGGGATGCACGCGTTCTACCGGGGGAAGATCGAGACGACGCTCAAGTGTGCGGTGACGAGCTTCGACGACTTCGGGATCTGGTACACCCCAGGGGTAGCCGCCCCGTGCCGGGAGATCGAGGAGGACAACCGGAAGGTATTCGACTACACGAACAAGGCGAATACGGTCGCCGTCGTATCCGACGGATCGCGCGTCCTCGGCCTGGGGAACATCGGCCCCCTCGCCGGCCTCCCGGTGATGGAGGGGAAGGCCCTCCTGTTCAAGTACCTGGGCGGGGTCGGCGCGTTCCCGATCATGCTCGATACCCAAGATCCGGACGAGATCATCCAGGCGGTCAAGTGGATCGCCCCCGGGTTCGGGGGGATCAACCTCGAGGACTTCTCGAATCCTAAGTGCTTCTACATCCTCGACCGGCTCCGCGAGGAGCTCGACATCCCGGTCTGGCACGACGACCAGCAGGGGACGGCATCGATCACCCTCGCCGGGGTGATCAACGCGCTGAAGCTCGTCGGGAAGGATATGAAGAAGGTCACCTATTCCATCATCGGGACAGGGGCGGCGAACATCGCCTTCGTTCGGATCCTGATCGCCGCCGGCGTCCCTCCCGGGAACCTGATCCTCGTCGACAGCCGCGGGATCCTCCATCCCGGTCGCGAGGACCTGGAGAGGAGCAAGGAGAAGAACCCATACAAGTGGAACTACGCCTGCGAGACGAACGCCGAAGGGAGGACCGGGGAGATGGCCGCTGCGATCGAGGGGGCCGATGTGTTGATCGCCGCGTCGAAGCCGGGGCCGGATACGATCAAGAAGGAGTGGCTGCAGGCGATGAACGACGATGCGATCGCCTTCTTCATGGCGAACCCGATCCCTGAGATCTGGCCGTGGGAGGCGAGGGAGGCCGGGGTTCGGATCGTCGGGACCGGAAGGTCCGACTTCCCGAATCAGGTGAACAACTCGATCGGCTTTCCCGGGATCTTCCGCGGGACGCTCGACGTGTTCGCCAAAACGATTACCGATGAGATGGCGATCGCCGCCGCTTTTGCGATCGCGCAGACGGCCGAGGAGAAGGGGTTGCACGACGAGTACATCGTCCCGACGATGATGGAGACCGATGTATTCATCAACGAGGCGGTCGCCGTCGGGCTGAAGGCGATCGAGCAGGGGATCGCCCGGCGCGCGCTTTCGGCCGACGAGATCCGCGCCAAAGCCGAGGAGAAGATCCACCGCGCTCAGGCCGAGACCGAGACCCTGATGCGCGCCGGCCTGATCCCCCGGTTCCCCGATGCGGATCAAAGGAGATGATGATGGAGCCGATCGAGAGGATAAAGGAGGAGGTCTGGGATTCGTTCTCCGATGCTCAGTCCGTCTATCTCGCCACCGTCGAGGCGGATCAGCCGCGGGTCAGGCCGGTGACGCTACTCAACATCGACCAGAAGCTCTGGATCGCGACGAGCCCGCGTAGTGCCAAGGCGCGGCAGATAAGGCGGAATCCGAACGTCGAGTTCTGCCTCCCGCTCTCCGATGAGCGGGGGAACGGGTACATCCGCGTCGCCGGCCTGGCGTCGATCGTCGCCGATCCGCAGACGCGCTCATCGATCGGCGAGAGGATCCCGTTCCTGAACGAGTATTGGTCCGGGGTGGACGACCCGAACTTCTGTCTTCTGCGGATAACGCGTGTCGAGGTCGAGTACCTGCGACCGGGGGAGGGGGAGCCCTACACGTTCATCGTCTGACTCCTCGACAATTCCGGTCGACCGGATCCTCCGTGGATGTCCTATTGCCGATCCGCCTCGATCCGGGCTAGATTGTGATTCGGCTTCGACCCCACAATCGAACGGAGGTGGATGGTTGCAACGGATCCTGATCGTCGACGATGAGGAGGAGATCGTCTCCTCGATCGCCGACTATCTGCGCGAGGCGGGCTATCGGCCGATATCGGCGCTCGACGGGGCGACGGCGCTCGAGAAGCTCGAGGCCGAGCGGCCGGACCTCGTCATCCTCGATCTCGGCCTCCCCGACATCGACGGCCTCGACGTCGCACGGAGGATCAGACAGCGGGTCGAGGTTCCGATCATCATGCTCACCGCCCGCGTGCAGGAGATCGATCGGATCGTCGGCCTCGAGCTCGGGGCGGACGACTACGTCACCAAGCCGTTCAGCCCTCGCGAGCTCGTCCTCCGCGTGCAGGCGGTCCTTCGGCGGTTGGCCGGACCGTCCCCGGAGGAGCCGGTAAGGATCGGTGATCTCGTCGTCGACCTCGCCGCGCGTGAGGTCCGCCGCGGCGGTGAGCCTGTCGATCTCACCCCGACCGAGTTCGACCTCCTCGCCTTCCTCGTCCGGAGGCCGAACCGGGTATTCAGCCGGCTCGAGCTCCTCAAGGGGGTACAGGGCTACACCACACCCGCCCTGGCGCGGAACATCGACAACCACGTCATGAACCTCCGCCGGAAGATCGAACCCGACCCGGTCCATCCGCGGATAATAAAGACCGTTTACGGGATCGGGTACAAGCTCGTCATCCCGCGCGGGGAAGGCGAAGATGGCAGTTAGTTCGCTCCCGCTCCGGTACAAGCTCTTTCTCGGTCTGTTCGTCGCTGTCCTCGCCTCCCTCGGGGCAGTGTACGCCGTCGCCACCCACTTCCTCCTCTCCGACGCCGAGGAGTTCATCGCCTCGCAACACGCGGTGCAGGCCATCGGGATGAGGGCTCAGCTCGCCTCCTATTACTCCGAGGGGATGACTTGGGATGGGGTGGAGGGGCTCCTCGCCGACCACGGTCAGGGTAGGGGGATGGAACGCGGGGAGGGAGGCGGCGGGTTCGTGCTGACCGACCCCGATGGGAGGATCGTCTACTCCGACGCGGTGAAGATCGAAGATGAAAGAATCTCTCCCAGCCTTCTCAAAAGAGGGGTCCCGATAACCGTGGGGGAAAGGACGGTGGGGATCCTGATCACCGCTCCCCTCCTCGGGCAGTTCACGGAGGTCGAGGCGAGGCTCCTCGGCTCGGTCCGCCGGACGGTCGCTTATGCTACGGGGATCAGCCTTGCGGTCGCCCTTGTGATCGGGTTCGTCCTCTTCCGCCAGATCACGGGCCCATTCCTCCGGTTGACCTCCGCGACCCGGCTGATCTCCTCCGGCGATCTCACTCGACCGGTCCCGATCGCCGGTGATGACGAGATCGGATCCCTGGCTCGCGTACTGGAGGAGCTCCGCATCGGGCTCTCTCGATCGGAGGCGGCGCGGAAGCGGATGCTCGCCGACATCGCCCACGAGCTGAGGAACCCCCTCGCCATAGTCAGGGCGAAGGTGGAGGCGATGCTCGATGGGGTACAGCCTGCGAGCGAGGAGAACCTGGCCGCGATGAACGAGAGGCTGCTCAACCTCTCGGAGCTGGTCGACGATCTACGGGACATCGCCCTCGCCGAGGCGAACGAGCTCCCCCTCGACCGTGCGCCGATCGACCCGGAGGAGTTCCTCCGCGGGGTCGCGGCGGATGTCCGCTCCCTGTTGGCCGGGGCGGACAAGGAGTTCAACCTGGAGATCCCCGCCGAACTTCCCCTCATCTACGCCGACCGGAGGCGCCTGCACCAGATCGTGTGGAACCTGCTTTCCAACGCGTTGCGCCACACCCGCCCCGGCGATGCGATCACCGTGTGCTCTGAGCCCCGGGATGGGGAGGTGCTGATCCGGGTGATCGACACAGGAGAGGGGATGCCCGCGGAGACCGCCGCCCACGTCTTCGACCGCTTCCACAAGGGGAAGGGCTCGAAGGGGCTCGGCCTCGGTATGGCGATCGCCAAGGCGCTCGTCGAGGCGCACGGCGGCCGGATCTGGGTCGATAGCGCGGCCGGGGAGGGAGCCGCCTTCTCATTCACCATCCCTGTTTCTCCGCCGGATTCTTGATCCTGACAGGTTCCAGAAAAGTCGTTCACGCCTACTTCACACCCCCTTGTTACCCTTCCCTTATCCAAGACGGAAAGGAGTGGTCAGAATGACCAGAACAAAGGCGATAATCATCGGGATGTTGGTCCTCACCCTTCTCGCGTTCGGGATCGTTGCCCTGGCGGGTGGGGGGTTCGGAAGGGCCGCCGCCGATCGGCCAGCAGCCGGGGCATGTCTCCAGGAGCGGGACTCGGACGGGGATGGGATCCCCAACTGCGATGACCCCGACTGGACCCGCCCGCTCGACGGGACCGGCTACGGGCACCGCGGTGGGAGCGGCTATGGACAGGGGGACTGCCTCCGTGACGGAAGCGGCGGCGGCCAAAGGATGCACCGCGGGTACGGGCAGGACGCCCCCCGCGATGGGAGCTGCCACAACTAGGGGCTAGTATGACGGGCGGCCGGCTCATCCGCGGCCGCCCCGTTTTTTTATCGAGGAGGCCGGATGGACGGGAAATTCAGCTGGAACTGGCGGAGCGTGATCTCGTTCTCGCTCCTGTTCACGATGGTCGTCCTCTTCTTCTCGGGTGTCTTCCTCTACGTCTCCCCGAGCGGGAGGATAGCGCGCCAGACCGGTTGGGAGATACTCGGGTTCGACAAAGGGGGGTGGGAGGCGATCCACGACCTGTTCGGGTTCGTCTTCGTCTTCCTCGCGCTGATTCACCTCTGGCTGAACCGCCGCGCCATCGCCTGTTATCTTCGAAGCCGCCTTCGCGGCGCTTACACGATGAAGAGGGAGCTCGCCGCAGCGCTCCTCCTCACCGGGATCGTCTTCCTCGTCGCCGCCTTGAATCTCCTCCCTCTCTAAAT
Organism: uncultured Thermotogae bacterium; assembly: GCA_964528085.1. Lineage (GTDB taxonomy): Bacteria > Bipolaricaulota > Bipolaricaulia > UBA7950 > UBA9294 > B2-G16. The sequence continues at coordinate 37,494 of CAZGRE010000010.1, forward strand.
AGCCCCTTCCTTGACCGCAGCAGGAAGCTCATTATGATTTAGAGTCGGCCGGATCTTTTTCTTTCCGGTCGGCCCGCCGCAGCGTTCGCTGCGGTCGTTGCGTTTCATCCCCAAAAGGAGGGGAGCGGATGCTCGGAGACTTCGACTACGTGCGGGCCGGATCGGTCGAGGAGGCCTGCGCCCTCCTCGCCGAAAACGAGGGAGCGCGTATCCTAGCTGGCGGGACCGACCTCCTCGTCAACGTCAGAAACAGGATCATCTCCCCCGCGCTCCTCGTCGACATCAAGGGAATTCCGGAGCTGGGCGAGCTCTCGCTCGAAGATGGGATGCGGATCGGCGCGGCCGTTCCGCTGAACGTCGTCGCCGAGAATAACAAGATAAGAAAGGGCTATCCCGCCCTCGCCGAGGCCGCCGGAGCGGTCGGCTCCTATCAGGTGCGGAACCGCGCCACCCTCGCCGGGAACCTGGGGAACGCCTCCCCTGCCGCCGACACCGCCCCGCCACTCTTCGTGCTGAACGCGCAAGTTGAAATCGCCGGGGCCGGGGGGACGAGGACCCTGCCGGTCCGCGATCTCCTCGTCGGTGTGAAGAGGACGTCGCTCGCTCGGGATGAGATGATCACCGCGATCGTTCTACCTCCGACGCGGGGGGCGAGGAGCGCCTTCTTAAAGAAGCAGCGGATCAAGGGGCACGACCTTGCGGTCGTAAACATGGCAGGATTCTACGATCCCTCCACGGGGAAGCTTCGGGTCGCGATCGGGAGCTGTGCGGTGACCCCGGTCCTCCTCCCGTCCCTCCCCGAGCCGGTCCGGGGGGACGATCCGCTCGACGAGGTGGTGGCTGAGCTCGATAGGATCGCCCAGGAGGCGGTGAGCCCGATCGACGACCTGCGCGCCTCGGCCGAGTACCGGCGGGCGATGATCACGGTCTATCTGCGCCGCCTGATGGAGGCCCTGCTGGAAAGGAAACCCGATGGAGCATGAGATAAGGGTGACGGTGAACGGGATGGTGGAGACCGCGTCGGTCCCCTCCGGGATGACGCTCCTTGAGTTCCTCCGCGAGCGGCTCTATCTCACCGGTGCGAAGGAAGGATGCGGGATGGGGGAGTGCGGGGCGTGCACCGTCCTCCTCGATGGGGTTCCGGTTACCTCCTGCCTCGTCCTCGCCGTCGAGGCGGACGGGAGGGAGGTTCGCACCGTCGAAGGGGAGGCGACCGATGGTGAGCTCTCCGCCCTCCAACGGGCGTTCATCGAAGAAGGGGCGGTGCAGTGTGGGTTCTGCACCCCGGGGATGATCATGTCGGCGCGGGCCCTCTTGCAGCGGAATCCTCACCCGAGCGATCCCGAGATCAGGGAGGCGATCGCCGGGAACCTCTGCCGCTGCACCGGGTACGAGGCGATCGTCCGCGCGATCAGGCGGGCGGCGGAAAGGGGGAAGGGATGACTGAGCTCCGCTACGTCGGAAAATCGATCCCCCGCGAGGACGCGTTTCCCAAAGTCACAGGGGAAGCGCAGTTTGTACACGACATGGCGCTTCCGGGGATGCTCCACGGAGCGATCGTGAAATCCTCACACGCCGCAGCGCGGATCGTGCAGATCGACACGGAAAAGGCGCGGAGCCTTCCTGGCGTGCGTGCAATCCTCGTCGGAGAGGAACTTCCCTATCACCTCGGCCTTTACGTTCAGGACAAACTGATCCTCGCCCGCGGCCATGTCCGCTACCAGGGGGAGGCGGTTGCAGCCGTCGCCGCCGATACCCTCGATATCGCGCAGAAGGCGTGCGATCTGATCGAGGTCGAGTACGAGCCTACGGCACCGGTCCTCGACCCACGGGAGGCACTCGCTCCGGACGCCACGCTCGTCCATCCCGACCTCGGGACCTACTCCTACATGGAGGGGGTATTCACCCCCAAGCCGGGGACGAACATCGCCCACCAGCAGAAGATCAGAAAGGGGGACTTCGAGGCCGCTCTCAAGGAATCCGACCTCGTTGTGACCGAGCGGTTCTACAACCCGCCCGCACCGCACGTACCGCTCGAGACCCACGCCGTGATCGCCCAGGCTCTCCCCGGGGATCGTATGGAGATCTACACCTCGGCCCAGTCACCGTACACGGTGAGAAACCTCCTCGCCCACGCGTTTAAGATCCCGCATCCGAACATCCGCGTCCACGTCCCCTACGTCGGCGGCGGGTTCGGGGGGAAGGCCGGGATCCACCTCGAGCCGCTCGCCTACTCCCTCTCCAAGGCGGCCGGGGGTCGGCCGGTGAAGATCATCGCAACGCGCGAGGAGGAGTTCAACACCCTCCCATCCCGGCAAGGCCTGCACACCGAGATCACGATTGGAACCACGAAGGACGGGGTGATCCGGGCGTTCAAGGCGGTCTACGTCTGGGACGCCGGGGCGTACGCCGACTACGGGGTGAACATCGGCCGCGCCGCGGCCTACTCCGGGGCCGGTCCGTACAACGTCCCCAACTGCTGGATCGATTCGTTCGTCGTCTATACGAACAAGGTGTTCGGGACCGCCTACCGCGGGTTCGGCCACCTCGAGGTGATGTGGGGGGTGGAGCGGGCGATCGACATCACCGCCCGCAGGCTCGGGATCGACCCCTACGAGTTTCGGATGAGAAACCTCTTGAAGCCCGGTGATACCACGATCACCGGGGAGAAATTCACGCCGGGGCACGGGAGGCCGGAGGAGTGCTTGAGGGCGGTAGCCGACGCGATCGGCTGGGGGGAGGGATCCGAGCCCTCCGGACCGAACAAGGCCCGGGGGAAGGGGATAGCGCTCCTGCACAAGGCCCCGGCGATGCCGGCGAACACCTCCTGCTCGGCCGTGATCAAGCTGAACGAGGACGCCTCGGCCGACCTTCTCATCTCCGGGGTCGACTACGGCCAGGGGACCTACACCGCCCTCCGTCAGATCGCCGCCGAGGAGCTGAAGCTTCCGATCGAGAAGGTGCACGTCGTCTGGGACTCCGACACCGCCTTCTCCCCCTACGACTGGCAGACCGTGGCGAGTCGGTTTTCGTTCATGGGCGGAAACGCGGTGATCGCCGCGGCGCGCGACTGCGTCCGCCAGATCAAGGAGGTAGCAGCGCAGGCGTTCCGCGTGGCGCCCGACGACATCGTCTGCCGCGACGGGAAGGCCTATCTGAAGAAGGACCCGGATCGGTTCATCCCGTATGAAGAGCTCGTCATGGGCTACAGCTTTCCGAACGGAAACGCGATCGGCGGGCCGGTGATCGGCCGCGGGACCTACATCGCCCGCGGCCT
>CAZGRE010000011.1:0-3329 GCA_964528085.1 uncultured Thermotogae bacterium
GCTGCTATCAACGAGATCCGCGCCAGGTAACCTGTACGGCGCTCCTGGCGTCATGTCATCTAGGCTCCTTCGCGAATTCCTCTGTGCCGAGCTGATTGCTGCACCACATTTGCATAGAAACTAGCTCATCGCGGGTCTACTCCACTTTCGAGATTCGAATGATCGTGTTTTCGAAGTCGTCAGCAACGTATAGACGCCCCTGCTCGTCAAACGCAATCCCTCTCGCTTTAGTGAAGCCAGTGGCAAACGGTTCAGCGAACCACGGGGCAGAAATCCGATAGACGCCGTCCGCCGCAGCAACGAACAGCACAGCATCCGGCCCGATCGCAAGTGCTGCAGCACCCTCAAGCCAGGCTAACATTTGCGTGGAGCCATCCGCGTTCACTTGGATGACGGAGTCTCCAGTTAGGGGTATGGTGAAGACGCCTTCGCCGCGGTGCGCCTCTCCGCCGACAATCGCGTACAGCGTTCCGTCCGAGGAGAGCGCGAGGCCTTGAGGCAACTGCAGGCCATTGACGACCGTGTGGATGGTTCCGTCGGTGGAAACGCTCACAATCCGGCCTTCGCCAGTCACCGAGGCGAAGATTGTGCCGTCGGCCGCTACGGCAACACCACTGACGTTCTCAAGAGCCGTCGAGCGGGTCGTGTGTCGACCATTCGGTAGATAGACGTTAAGGAGCGACGGGAAGCCCGGCGCTGACTCGCCCGCTGCAATCCAGCCTTCGGTGCTGAAGGCGATACACGTCTGCGGCGGCTGAAACGAGCACATCTTGGCGAACACACGAACGGTCCCGTCCTCACAAACAACGGACGACCAACCCGCCTCGTCGTTGACAACCAAAACATCACCGCACGGTGAGATCGCAAGCGATTGCGGGGAAGTGAGACCGTTAGGCTCCACCAGCACCTCAATCGTGCCATCGGGGCGGATCCGCTGAAGCCCTCCGATGGCCCGTTGAACGCCGACCAGTCCGCCATCTGCCGTAAGCGCGATCCCCTCAATTCCATTCCTGGAGAATGCTGCAAGTTCCGTGGTGATTCCCTCCGGCGAGACGCGGAAGACCCCTCCCGATTCAGCAAAGTCCCCAGTGGAGAAGTAGAGCGTACCATCATCCGCCACAACTAGCCCATGAAAGGAGGTATGTGTGTGGTCACGGATCTGCCGCAGCTGGCCATTGCTCGGGTTGATGGAGAAGAGGGCGTTTTCCGACGCGGCATACAGGTTTCCGTGGCTATCAACATCCAGGGCATTAACGAACTCCCACCCTGCGAAAAGGACTTCAGGCTCGCCGCCCCCGGGTTTGATTCGATAGATGGTCGCCCCCGTAGCCTGCACGTCCCCAGAACAGAAGTTGTGTCCGATGTAGAGCGTGCCATCCGGTGCCACAGCCAATGTGCTCTCACAAGCCGTCTCCGGAACTTGGGCGATCACCCGAGGCCCGTTCCTCGTTATGGAGAAGATCTGTCCGCTTGGCATGTCATAGCCATACAACCGGCCCCTCGCATCCAAATCGATGGAGTAGACTGAGGCTTCACAGTAGACTGTCGTCTCCCCATCCTCTGAGATCTCGAGGATCCGGCCATTCCTTCGCGATGTTACGTAGATCGTGCCTGTCGATGTAACAGCGACGTCCGATGGGCAATTCAACCCCGACGGGGCAACAAAGTACTCCGCCCGATACCCCGCAGGGACGTTGATATGCGGAGCTTCCCCATGTTTGGCCGCTGGCTCCTGACACTTGCAGAAAGCAGAATCCCGCCTATGCAGATCCGCCTGCGCAAGGAACGGCATCTCCACCTCGTCTACGACCACGACACGCGCCGGCAAAGTCCCGTCGATCATGACCCACTCAGGCCCACAGCAAGTCCCGCCCATCACACGAACCGCCACTCGCTCGGGCACAGTGTCTCCGAAAGCCTGAAGTGGGAACCGCATTTCGAAGGCACTCCCCGTCGCAAGCTCTCCGCCGATCTCGCTTTCGAACCGCTCCCCATTCTCGAATCGACCAAGATTCAGGATCGACTGACCTTGTCTTGCATTAGCCATAAACTCAGGAAGTCCATCTCGAGGGTTGATGTCCACGTCGAGCTGGGCGTAGGCCCCGATGCCGGCGGCATCGATCTCGACGAGGACGTAAAGGTAGGAGTCATTGGCGAAAACGCGGAGGCCGGTGATCTCAACATCCCCACGAGCGTCAAACCGCGAGTCGATGAGAATGTCATAGTCTGTCCAATCCGAAGGGTCTCCGTCGAGGACGATCTCGGTATACGCGGTCGCTCCGTCGGGCTCGTTAGCAACTATACACATCCAAGCGAATCCAAGGACAAACGCTCCAAACAGTACTGCTACACCCAAACGCGGGAGTCCTCTCATGCCAGCCTCCTGTCTTGCTCGGTTTCTCATTTGCCAGTCTACGGAGGGAAACTGAGGAAGGTCAAACAGTGGGTGCAAGTAGCAGGATCTCTGCTGAAACGTCCGAGTGCCGTCTGCACCCTGCTCAAGAGCCAGCCTCTGTTCATCAACGATTTCTACCAAGGGACAGGCCCAAGCTCGACGCTTCGATCTGCGACCGAGAGCGGCCGATCTCTGGCATGAAGATGGCATGAACACGAAGAGCTCGCATTAGAGCTTTGGGAGAGTGCGACCCTATGGTATGGAAACTTGTGGTGACAGTTGTTCTGGAAAAGATTCCCACATTAGCGGTTTTGGGAGAGGAGGATTCGAACCCCCACTAACAGGGCCAGAGCCTGTCGTCCTGCCATTAGACGATCTCCCAGTCGACCCGAATCTTACGGAAGCGGACGTTTACCGTCAAGATGGCGGTTGCCCGCGGGATCGGTTCCCCGCTACAATCGCGTGAGATGGAAGCCCAGATTCGCCACCCGATCGTTGCCGGATCCTTCTACCCGGAAGATCCGGAGGAGCTCTCCCGCTACCTGGACTCGCTCCTCGGTGCGGGGTTCGCACCGGCAAGCCGCCCTCTCTCTCACCCGGCCGGGCTGATCGTCCCGCATGCAGGCTACCCCTACTCAGGGGCGGTCGCAGCCGCCGGGTTCAAGGAGATAGCGAAACGCGGAACCCCCCGTACTGTGATCCTGCTCGGCGCGAACCACACCGGTTTCGGGGCGACCGTCTCCCTCGGGGATCACGCAGGATGGGAGACCCCGCTTGGGATCGTGAGGACGAATGGTGAACTGATCGAGCGATTGGCGGGAAAGGGCCTCGTGATCGACAACTCGGCGTTCATCCGCGAACACTCCCTCGAGGTCGAGCTTCCGTTCATCGCGCGGATCTGGGGGGATGAGGTCGGGCTCGTACCGATCTGCGT
>CAZGRE010000011.1:3429-38701 GCA_964528085.1 uncultured Thermotogae bacterium
CGATCTGCGTCATGTCGATGGGGGATTGGAAGGTCTACGAGGAGGCGGGTCGGCTGATCGCCGAGGCCCTCGGGGACGAACCGGGGCTCATCGTGGCAAGCAGCGACTTCACCCATTACGAGCCCGACCAGGAGGCGCGGGCCCTCGACCGGGAGGCGATCGAGAGGATCCTCTCACTCGAGGGGCACCGGTTCATCGCAGAGTGGAGGGAGAGAGGCCTATCCATATGCGGGGCGGGGGCGATCGCCACCCTGATCGCGGCGTGCGACCGGCTCGGGCTGACTGATGCCCAATTGATCGACTACAAGACCTCGGGGGACGCGACCGGGGATCGCTCGGCTGTCGTCGGGTATGCGGCGATCTCGTTCACAAAGGAGACGGATGATTAAGAGCATGACTGGCTTCGGGGAAGGGGTGGCAAGCACGTCGGGCTGGCGCGTCGAGGCGACGATCCGCACGCTGAACCACCGCTTCCTCGCCGTGCGGACCCGGTCCCTCAGCGACCGGCCGTGGCTGCAGGCGCGGGTCGAGGAGCTCGTTAAGCGGGCGTTCAGCCGCGGCGAGGTCTCGATCTGGCTCGACGTTCAGCCCGAACCGCAAGCGGCGGGGAGACTGTTCGATCACGAAGCGGCGCGAGCGGCGTACCGCGCGCTCTCCTCCCTCTCGGAGGAGCTCTCCCTCCCCACCCCACCGAGCCTCGAGGCGCTGATCCGAATTGGGGCGATACGACCGGCGGAGAAGAGCGATCGGGAGATATGGCCGGCGGCGCAAGCGGCGATCGAGATAGCGATCGAGGAGGCGAACGGATCGCGATCGAAGGAGGGTTCAGCCCTCGCCGAGGAGTTGAACAGGATCCTCGATCGGTTGGAGGCGGCCGCATCTTCGGTGAGGCCGCTACTCCCTTCGCTTGCGGAGAGGCTGCGCGAGAGGCTCCGCACCCGGGCTGAAGAGCTTTCACTCAACATCGATGCGGACCGGCTCGAGATGGAGGTCGCCCTCCTCGTCGAGCGCTACGACGTCCAGGAGGAGCTCGCCCGGCTCGATGGACACCTGAAATGGGCGAGGAAGCTCCTCACCGGAGACGGGCCGGTCGGGAAGGAGCTCGATTTCATAAGCCAGGAGATGCTCCGCGAGGTGAACACCCTCGGCTCGAAGGCACGCGATTCACAGATCGGCGGGCTCGTCATCGGCATGAAGCTTGAGATCGAGCGGTTCAGGGAGCAGGTGCAGAATGTCGAATAGGATCGAGGGATTCCGGAAGGGGATCGGAAGCGGCCTTGCGATCGTCGTCACCGGGCCGTCCGGTGCGGGGAAGAACTCGGTGATCGACCGGGTGATGGAGGAGTTGCCCGGTCTCTCGTTCTCCGTCTCGTACACTACTCGTCCCCCGCGCGAGGGGGAGATCGATGGGGTCGACTACATCTACGTATCGCGCGAGGAATTCTCCCGGATGATCGAAGAAGGGGAGTTCATCGAGCATATGACCTATCTCGGGGACATGTACGGGACATCACGCTCACAGATCGAGGGGATCTTCACCGAAGGGAAGGACGTAATCCTGAACATCGACGTCGAAGGGGCAAAATCCCTGCACGAGACGGGCCTGGGCGATCACACGATCGTCTACGTCTTCCTGACCCCTTCCTCCCTCAACCGGCTCGCCGAACGGCTGCGAAGGCGGGGGACGGAGGATGAGCGGGAGATCGAGGAGCGCCTCCGGGTTGCGGAATCGGAGCTAAAGGAGCTTCACGCCTTCGATTATCTCGTGATAAACGATGACTTCGAAACGGCCGTCGCTGAGCTTCGCTCGATCATCACAGCCGAGAGGCTGCGGATCGTCAAGAAGGCGTAATGCTGAAGCGACCGGCACAGGCCGGCCACTTCAGCTCACAACCGGAATGGATCCTACTTTCGCGCCACCTCTGATCCTGCCACCTTGAGCGCCTTGTCGACCTGCCGCTTCAGCTCCTTTCCCGGCTTGAAGACGGGGACGACCTTCGCCGCCACCTGGATCGGGCGCTTCGTCTGGGGGTTTATCCGGCTGCTCGCCTTCCGAGCGCGGACGGCGAACTTCCCGAACCCGACGAGCTTCACGTCCTCGCCCCGGAGGAGCGTCTCCTGGATGAGGCCGAGGACGGAGTCGAGGAGACCCCGCGCCTCCTTCTTCGTCAGCCCGGTCTTGTCGGATAGCCGATCGATGAACTCGCCCTTATTCATTCTGCTTCCTCCTTGCAGTGTGGATTCTTAGACCTCGATCATTCTTCTTCGTCCAGGCTTGCGTCACCGAGGAGATCGCGCATGCTGAGCGACTCATGTCCGGCGTCTTCAAGGAACCGGCGATCGACCTTCTCGCGCGAGCGACCCCGCTCCTTCCGCCGTCCGCGTCCCCGGGTCGGTCGCTCCCGCTCCTCGAACGCGGTCGGGGGGATCTCGGGTGGACCGAACAGGTTTCGCATGCTGAGACGGACCTGCCTCTTCTCCTCATTGATCCCGATGATCTTCGCCTGAACCTTATCCCCGACGGAGAGGACATCGGCCGGGGTGGCGATCCGCTGATCGCTCACCTCGGAGACATGGATCAATCCGTCGACGTCGTCGGTGATCCGCATGAACGCCCCGAAATCCTTGATCTCGGTGATCTCTCCCTCGATGACGTCGTCGATCGAGTACTTCTCGACGAACCGCCGCCATGGATTGTCCTTCAACTCCCTGATGCTGAGCGAGATCCGCCGCTCCTTCGGGTCGACGTTCAGGACCTTCACCTCGACCGATTCACCCTCGCTCAAGACGTCACGTGGGTGGTTGACGTGCCCCCAGTCGATCTCCGAGACGTGGACCAGGCCTTCGACCCCGTCCTCGAGCTTGACGAACGCGCCGAAGTCGGTGATCTTGGTGATCGTACCGCTCACCGTCTGGCCGCGCGGATACTTCGCCTCGACGTCCTCCCACGGATCGCGCTGCGTCCGCCGGAGGGAGAGGCTGATCCGACGCGCCTCTTCGTCACACCCGAGGACGACGACCGTGACCTCATCCCCCTCGCTGACGAGTTCTCTCGGGTTCTCCGGATGCCCCCACGAGAGCTCGGAGACGTGGATCAGCCCCTCCACGTCCTGTTCGAGTTCGACGAACGCCCCAAAGTCGGTGACGCTGACCACCTTCCCGGTGACCTGCTTCCCGGCAGGGTAGCGTTCGAGGATCCCCTCCCATGGATTCGGACGGAGCCTCTTTATGGAGAGGGAGACCTTCCCCTTCTCCTTATCGAAGTCGATCACCTTCACCCGCACGGGGTCCCCGACCTTGTACTCGGGGGGAGGGACGGGGAGATCCTTCCAAGCTATCTCAGAGCGGTGGACGAGCCCCTCGAATCCGCCGATATCGACGAACAGCCCGAAATCAACGATGCTCCGAATGATTCCATCGATCTCTTGTCCCTTTTCGAGCGACTCGAACAGGGCCATCCGTTTCTCCCGTTCCTGTTCTTTTAAGTAAACTTTATGAGAAACGACGAGGTTCTTATCACGCCGGGAGAGCTCGAGTATCTTGAACGGGATCCGCTTACCACGCAGCTCATCGATGGCGCTCGGGAGGTCCCCGCCGAGGTGGGAGCCGGGGAGGAAGGCGCGGATACCGTCGAGATTGACGTGATACCCTGCCCCCTTGACCTCGCCGGTGATCTCCCCTTCGACGACCTCCCCGTTCCGGAACGCCTCTTCGAGGACGTCTAGCCGCTTCTTGTACTCCGCCTGCTTCTCCGAGGCATAGACCGTCCCCTTCTCCTCGTCGATGTAAGTAACGAGGACCTCGATCTCTTCCCCTTCCTCAACCTTTCCATCCGTCCGGAAGGGGGAGAGTTCGGAGACCGGGAGGATCCCCTCGGACTTGTATCCGATATCGACGAGGATCTCATTATCGTTCACCTGAACGACCGTCCCTGAGATCGTGTCTCCCCGACTGTAGGTCTTAACGTCGCTTTCCGAGAAAGCGTCTTCCATCTTTATTTTTTCTTCCATTCTCCAGCCAGCCTTCGATTCATCACCCCGGATCCCCGGGCCCGACCGAACCTCCCTATCGTCCTTCATTCATCAGGCACTATCAACTCGGCGCATCAACCGTTCGTTCAGCATCCTCTGCCGATCGGCCCGGGAGCCGCCGCTGATCACCTCCCGCTCGAGCGACCTCAACGAGAACGGCTCCCCGATCGATACGGTGACGCGGGGGAACCGGAACGGATACTCCGGGGGATACGGCCCGCTGACGCGGATGTTCACGGGGAGGAGATCCTTCTTCGTCAAGGCGGCGAACCGGATCGCTCCGCCCTTCACCTCGGTCCGTCTCTTGGTCGTCCCCTCCGGGAAGATCCCGACCAGCCGCTCCCTCTTTATTGCCGTCAGCATCCGACGGAAATCCTGTTTTCCGAAGCCATCCCGGTCGATGACCGTCGCATACATTCTGATCAGCGGCCGGACGATCGGGTTGTGCCTCATCAACCCCTTGCGCGCGATGAAGTGGATCCGATTCGACGGGCCGATGGCGGCGATCAAGATCGGGATGTCCCAGTAGCTCCGATGACGGGCGACGATGATGTATTCCCCATCGCGCTTCAAGTTCTCTCTCCCTTCGATGCGAAGAAAGAAGAGGACCTTTGTCAGGATGAGGAGCAAGAAAGCTAGAAACGCGTAAAGTCCGCCCTTGAGCCCGCTTCTCAGCCGTTGTCCCAACGTCCTTCCAACCGCTCCTTGACCAGGTGTATCGCCTCGGAAATGACCTCAGTGAGGGTCTTTTGATCGGTGTCGATTATAGTCGCATCAGAAGCGGGGTTCAAGGGCGCGATCTCCCGGGTCGAGTCCCTCTCGTCCCTCCGGATGATCTCCCGGAGCGTCTCTGTGAATTCGGAGTCCCCCCGCTGCGAAGCCCGCCGCCGGGCACGGACCTCCGGGCTGGCGCGGAGGAAGATCTTGACATCGGCGTCGGGGAGGACGACCGTCCCAATGTCCCTTCCCTCCATCACAACATCCGCCCTATCGGCTATGGCGCGCTGCAGGGCGACGAGCCTCTCGCGTACCTCGGGGAGCGTCGCAACCTTCGAGGAGCCCTGGTCGAGCTCGGGGGTGTGAAGGAGATCGGTCACATCCTCCCCGTTTAGAAGGAGCCTACCGTCCGCTGAGACGTCGATTTCGATCCGATCGAGGGATAGGCCGCGCTCGAACGCGAGGGCGACCGCCCGGTACATCTTCCCCGTCTCGACGAACCGGCAGCCGAAATGCCGGGCCAGCGCCTTGCCCAATGACGTCTTCCCCGAGGCGGCCGGTCCATCGATCGCGATCTTCATCCAAACCCCCATGCAACCCTAAACCCCTCCGCCGTAGACCGGCAGATGAAGATCGAAGCCTCGGGGAACCCATCCCTCAGCCCCTCCGCAGCCGCCTCGGCCGTACCCCGATCGGGAAAAGCGGCGTAGAACGCCGATCCGCTCCCGCTCATACCGGAGAAGAGAGCGCCGATTTGCAATATCCCCTGATGATACCTCATCAACTCCGGGTAGATCGTAAGGGCGGGGGAGAGGAGGTCGTTCACACCGAGTTTCAGCCCGCGCGCGGCGGACTCCGGCGGGCTCCATCCCCGATAGACGTCGGATGTCCGGCACCCGAGCGGCGGAACGAGGAGGAGGAACCACTCCGAGCGGGGCGGCCCCGCCGGAGAGACGATCTCACCCCGTCCTCTAACCCGGAGGAGGCCGCCGCGGAGGAACAGGGGGACATCCGATCCGACCCGGGCGGCGACTGCGAGGAGCTCCTCATAAGCCAAGCGGGGCGGGAACAACCGATCTATCGCCGAGATAACAGCCGCTGCATCGGACGAGCCGCCCCCCAGGCCGGCCCCGGCCGGTATCCCTTTCCTCACCGTTATCCGCACTCCATCCCCCCCTCCCTTCGCTGCCAGGATCGATCTCGCCGCTCGCTCGGCGAGATCCTCCCCCTCGATCTCAGCGAGATCGTTTTCTACGCGTATCCCGACGCCGGGTTGAACCGTGATGCGATCGGCGAGGTCGACCGTCTGAACGAGGGATTCGATCTCATGATACCCATCATCCCTCCGAGCGACGACCCGGAGCGCCAGGTTGATCTTCGCAAATGCATAAAGCTCGAGCCTCATCCCGGAAGGACCTCGCTCCCCTCGAAGATCACCTTCTTCACCGGGTTAAGACCGATGAAATCCCCGATTTCGCGGTAATCGTCGATGTCGAGTATCACGAGATCGGCGAGCTTCCCCGGCTCGATCGATCCGATCTCACCGGCGAGGTCGACGGCAGCCGCTCCGTTCAGTGTTGCAGCTGAAATCCCCTCCTCCAAACTCATATCGAGCCGCTTTACGGCGAGGGAGATAACCGACCACATCGACCCGACCCCGTAGCCGCCGAGGCCGGAATCGGTCCCGATGGCGATCGGAAGGCCAGAGTCGATCATCCGTCGCGCCTCCGGATAGGGCCGATCGAGGAGGAACGCCGTACCGGGAAGGAGGACGGGGATCACGCCGGCTCGCTTCAACTCGTCGATATCCCGCTTCGCAGGAGCGAAGAGGTGATCGATCGACGTCACCTCGAGCTCGGCGCCGAGCCGTCCGATCTCCCGATCCGTTCCAGCGATGTGGATCTTCGCGCGGAGACTCGCCCCGCGCGCTGCACGAAGGATCGTCCTCGTCTCGGCTTCAGTATACCCTCCATCCCCACACACTACGTCGCAGAACTGCACGAGACGGCGCCGGCTGAGCGTCGGGATCACCTCGCTTATCAGCGCGGAGACCCGATCCTCCCGGATCGTCCCTTCACACCGCTCGAGGGACCCGAGGAACGTCGGTAGAAGGCGGATTGGAACGGTGCCCTTCAGCTCCTGGATGAGCTTAAGGAGGGGGATCCCTTCCCCGGGGGTAACGGCGGATCCACACTTAACCTCGATCGTCGTCGTCCCCATCCCGATCGCCCGCCGTATCCCCCTCACCAGGCGTCGACCGAGCTCCCCCTCTCCGAGCCGCCGCCGTTCGGGAATCCCCGGCGGGAGGAGGGCATGAACGTGCGGATCGACCAACCCGGGAAGGACGACGCCGCCGTTCGCATCGATGATCAGATCGATCCCGTCCCTTGAATGGGCCTTCCCTATCGACGTGATCCGGCCGCCGCTGATCAGGACCTCCACCCGCTCTTCAACGGCGATCACCGACATCCCCGGGCCTGAGAGAGGCTCCCTCCCCTGCGGCGTCACGAGCTGCCCGATATTGGTTATAAGGGTGTTCATCGGCCTCCTAAACGAAAGTATAATCGGCGCCGAATCGCTTTACAACGGGCTTTTAGCGTGGTATACTCCCGGTTTAACACAAAAGGGAATGTACACCGGAAGAGGGAGAATCTCCCTCAGAGGACGGCGTCCGCACCAGCGTCGGTTTTTACCAAAAGAACGGAAGGTGGGATGAGCGAGTATAGATCCGGGCTTGTCGGTGTCCTCGGACAGACGAATGTAGGGAAGTCGACGTTTCTGAATGCTATCCTAGGAGAGAAACTCCTCATCACTTCCAGTAAACCACAGGCGACACGCAATCGGATCCGCTGCGTTCTGACGACCGATCGAGCGCAGATCGTCTTCGTCGACACGCCCGGCCTTCACCATCCGAAGACGAAGCTGAGCCGTCACCTCGTCCGCGAGGCGTATCGGAGCCTCCGTGGCTTGGACGTCCTCCTCTACGTCATCGAGCCATGGGGGAGGCTCGATCCATTCGACCGAGGGATTCTCGACCGTATCGAACCCGGAGGGCCGCCGATCATCCTCCTCGTCAACAAGATCGACATCGCCAGACGGGGGTCCCTGGAGGCGACGCTCGTCGCTTACGCTGAAACCGAACGCTTCGCCGAGTTGATCCCAATATCCGCCACCAAGGGGATCGGCCTCACGGATGCCCTAGAAACGCTGATCGGATACGTCCCCATCGCCCCTCCTCTCTTCCCGCCCGAGATCAAGTACGACCATACCGAGGAGTTCTTGATCGGAGAGCTGATCCGGGAGAAGGTGACCGAGCTCACCCACCGCGAGGTCCCCTATTCGATAGCGGTGCGCGTGAAGTGGATCATCGAGCGCGACGATGGGCTCGTGGAGATCAAGGCCGAGATCATCACCGAACGACAATCGCAGAAGGGAATAGTAATCGGTAAGAGAGGACATAAGATAAAAAAAATCGGGACCTTAGCCAGAGCGGATATCGAGAGGCTCCTCGGTCGTCGGGTCTACCTTGAGCTCGTCGTCAAGGTGAGGCCGCGCTGGACGGCCGATGAAGAAAAGATACGCGAACTGACCAAAGCGGAATAGGTGATACCTGTGGTCGAATCCGCAAGGGGAGAGGATCGCTTACCAGAAGTGGAGACCTACCGTGATCTGATCGAGCACGGTCCGACCGGTGCCTTCGCCGTCGATGCCGGCCGACTGACCTACGTCAACCGCTTCTTCCTCGAGAAGCTCGGATACTCCCGCAATGAACTGATCGGAAGGCCGTTCGAGGAGCTGGTCGCTCAGGACGACCGCTCCAGGCTTCGAGCCGCTTACGCCGACCCGACTGGGATCGGGAATGCCCCTGTAATCTATCGATTCGTAGGTAAAAACGGTAGCACCTGCATCGGAGAGGTCCACTTGCGCTCGGTCGATGGGAAGGGGCGGATCGTCGGGACCGTCCGCGATATCACATCAGAGGTGAGGCTGAGGCGCCTTCACCGTGCCGCCCTCGAACTCGGGGAGGTGATCCTGGCCGAGGGGAAGATAGATCGGATCCTTGAGATCGTCCTCGATGAGATCGTCGCTCACAGCGGGTTTCAGCGGGCCGTTCTCTCCTTATACGACCTGTCGATTCCGAACCCGTTCGAAGGGGAGATCGTCAAGATCGTCTCCTCCGGCCTGACCGCCGCTGAGGAGGAGGCCCTCCTCCGCCAGGTGCCGCTGTCGGTCGACGAGCGTAAGCTCGCATTCAGCGAAGAATTTCGGTTGGGACGGGCATCTTACATCCCCCACGACCGGATCCCCTGGAACCGGGAGTTCGGGATCAGGGGTAACGTCTCACTCGCCGGCTGGCACAAGGACGACCTCCTCTTCATACCCCTGCGCGGGACGGCGGGGATCATCGGGAGCATCTCCCTCGATGACCCGATCGACGGGAGCGCTCCGACACCGGCTTCGATCGAGCCGGTCGCATATCTCGCCAACTTCGCCGCCCTCGCCGTGGAACGGATATTCAAGCTCCGCCAGCTGAGAAGGCAGAAGGAGCGGCTGCACGCCCTGTGGAGGCTGGGTAACGAGCTGACCGGGCTGAGGGATGTCGAAACCCTATGCGAGAGGGCCGCGCGCCGGGTGCGTGACGACATGGACTACGATTTCTGCTCCATCTGGCTGGTCGAGGGCTCGGAGCTGGTCCAAACGGGGATAGCGGCGAAGCCGCAGTTCGCAGCCAGTGAAATACCGATGAAGGGGATGCGGATACCTCTGGATGGGGATGGGATCATCCGCCTTGCGATCAAGCATGACGAACCGGTGATCGTTCCGGACGTTGAACGGGATGAACGGTATCATGGGCCCCGCCCCTCCATCCGATCGGTGATCGCAGTCCCGCTCATCGGAAGGAAGGGGCCGATCGGCGTGATCAACGTGGAGAGCAGGAAGCGGGCGGCGTTCGACGGGGAGGATCTCGAGGTCCTTTCCGCCCTAGGAAACCAGCTTGCAATCACGATCTCCTCTCTCAGGAGGGAGGAATCCCTCTCCCTGATCTACGCCTTCGGACAGCAGATCGCTGCCGCTTCGACCGTGGAACAGATCGTGGCGGGGACGCTCGATTTTTTGAGCGACCAGTTCGGATATCAGCTGAGCGTCATCTTCCTCTACGACGAACAAGGCCGCCTGGCGGTCGCCGGGGAGCGCGGGCCGTACGGCGAGAAGGGGGTAGAGGTCGGATGGGTAATCCCCGCAGGCCGGGGGATCGTCAATTGGGTCGCACAAAACAAGAAATGCGCGCTCGTCGATGACGTGAGGGAGGATCCGCGCTACTACGAAGCGTTCTTCGGAACCCGCTCGGAGATAGCGGTACCGATCATGTTCAGCGAGGAGCTATACGGCGTATTGAACGTCGAGAGCAGGGTCCCCGGCTACTTCGACGAGGACGACCGCCGGCTCCTCGAAGTGATCGCCAACCACCTCGCCATTGCGCTCTCCAACCTAGCTTCGAAGGAGAGCCTCCGCGAACAGGCGATCCGCGACCCGTTGACCGGGCTCTACAATCGCCACTACTTCAACTCGATCATCGAAGCCGAATTCAGCAGGAGCAACCGGTACAACCGACCCCTGACGCTGATGATGATCGACCTCGACGGGTTCCGGGACGTCAACAACAGGCTCGGACATCTGAAGGGGGACGAGATCCTCCAGCAGGTCGCCCGCGTCCTCGAGGAGAGCGTCCGCTCCGCTGATCACGTCATCCGCTACGGCGGGGACGAGTTCCTCGTGTTGATGCCGGAGACGCAACAGGAGGCGGAGCGGGTGACGGAGCGGCTCCGCGAGCGGATCGGGGAGCTTCCGGAAAGGGCTGGGATCCCCGACCTCTCCCTCGGGCTGAGCATCGGAATCTACTCACACCCGCCGGGGGAGGATCGACCGCTCCAGGAGATCCTCGAGGAAGTCGACCGGAAGATGTACGCCGACAAACGGGAGCGACAGCTCGATCGGACCGATGAATATCGCTATCCACCCACTGACGACGCTCGATGACCTGGAGGCGTGCGAGCTCCTCCAACGCTCCCTCCTCGGCGAGCGGGCGCGCTCACCCCTGTCCGTCCCCATCCTCGCCGCGATCGAGGAAGCGGGAGGCCTCCTCCTCGGTGCTTGGGAAGGCGGGACCCTGTACGGAGCTCTCGTCGATCTCGTCGCTGCCGACTCAGCCTCCCGATTCACCTGGATTCACGCCGTGGCGGAGGGCGCGAGGAACAAGGGGATCGGCTCGCTCCTCCGGATGAGGGAGCGAAGGATCCACCTTGCAAACGGGATCGACCTCATCCGGTGGTGGATGGACCCGCTCCGCAGCGATCAGTCACACCTTGCGTTTAACAAGCTCGGGGCGATCGGCTCGGGCTACTTGAGGAACGCCCTCGGCCCGCTTTCAGATCGCTTAAACAGCGGGCTCGCCTCCGACCGGATCAGGATCGAATGGTGGCTCGACTCGCCACGCGTCCGTCGCGGCCTCGAACAAGGGCTACCGCTCAGCCACTTCGAGCTCTCGTTCCACCAGATGGAGGTTCTGACGAAGACGACGCGACTTTCCACCGGCTCCCGCCGCCTCGTCGGGTTCGATTCCTCCCCCACGCACCCCTACGTACTGGCCGAGATCCCGGTCGATCTCGATCGATTACGCGCCGAGGACATCGATTCAGCGCGGATGTGGCGGCTCGGTCTGCGCGAGCTCTATCCCTTGCTATTCTCGCTCGGATATACGATCGTTGGACTCGTCCACGAAGGGGGACGGAGCTTCCACCTCTTCGAACGGAGTGGCCGCGAGGAGGTCCTCGACCGCGGCTGATCAGAGAAGGAGGAACCGTGCGACGTGAAGAACTGGCTAAGCTAATCGACCATACGCTACTCGGCCCGACAGCGACACGAGACGGAGTGAGGAGGCTGTGCGAAGAGGGTATCCGCTACGGGGTCGCCTCGGTCTGCGTCAACCCGTGCCATGTCCCCCTCGCCCGCGAGCTCACAGCGGAGACACCGGTGAAGGTGTGCGCGGTGATCGGTTTTCCGCATGGGATGACGACGGCTGAGGTGAAGGGGTTCGAGGCGGAGAAGTCAATCGCCGCCGGTGCGGAGGAACTCGACATGGTGTTGAACGTCGCCGCCCTCAAGGAAGGGGATTACGAGGCCGTCCTCGCCGATATCCGCGCCGTCTGCTCCGCCGCGCGCAAGGCGCCGGGGAAGGTCCTCGTCAAGGTGATCCTCGAGACCTCCCTCCTCGAGGAGGGGGAGAAGGTCGCCGGCGCGATCCTCGCCAAGGCGGGCGGGGCCGATTTTGTCAAGACCTCGACCGGGTTCGGCCCTAGCGGGGCGACCGTCGAAGACGTCGCCCTCCTCCGCCGGACCGTGGGCGAGGGGATGGGAGTGAAGGCGGCAGGCGGGATCCGCGACTACAAGACGGCGATCGCAATGATCGAGGCCGGGGCGAGCAGGATCGGCGCGAGCAGGACGACGACGATCCTCGAAGGGGCCGAGGGATGACAAGAATCTCAAGCTTCCCTTGTTCGCCTAGCCCTGCTTCCCTATAGTCTCCCGCCGAGGGAGGTCAGATGCACTGTATAGTCCGATCGGGAGATCGAACGTTCTTCGATGGTGAGGCGTCGATGGTCGTAGCGAAGAGCGCGGCCGGCGAGTTCGCAATCATGGACGGGCACGCCCCCCTCCTCGCCGGGATCGGGGATGCTCCACTCAGGATCAAGGCGGGGGAAGGAGAGACGGTCCTCGCCTGCTTCGGTGGGACCCTCCGCGTCGGGACGGAGGGAGGGGTGGAGGTCCTCGTCGAGGACGCCGTCCCGGTGGATGAGATCGATCTCGCCGCGGTGAAGCGCCGCCTCTCGACCCTGGAGGAGGGGGACGAAACGACGAAGCGGCGGCTCGCGCTCCTCGAGCGGCTCAAGGAGGGATATGCCTAGGGACGTGGTCATCACCGGCCTCGGGCCGATAACCCCGATCGGGACCGGGAAGGAACCGTTCTGGGAGGGGCTGAAGAGCGGGTTAAGCGGGGTCAAGCGGGTCGATGACGCCGTCGACCTCGAGGGGATCGACGTCAAGATCGGGGCTCCTGTCCTCGACTTCGACCCGCTCGAACACATGGACCGGAGGAGGGCGCGGCGGATCGACCGTTCGGCCCAGTTCAGCCTCGTGGCGACGAAGCTCGCCCTGGCCGACGCCGGTCTCGATCCGGAGAATCTCGATCCGGATAGGGTCGGAGTCATCGCCGGGAGCGGGATCGGGGGGCTGGAGACGATGTCGACGAACTTCAAGTCCCTGTTCGAGCAAGGGCCGCGGCGGGTCAGCCCGTTCTTCATCCCGCGGGTGATGCCGAACGCCGTCGCCGGCGAGATCGCGATCGAGTACGGCCTGCGCGGTGCGAACTTTGGGGTCGTGTCGGCCTGCGCGAGTTCGGCGCACGCGATCGGTATCGCCGCTGAGCTGATCCGCTCGGGGTTCATCGACATCGCCATCGCCGGAGGGGCGGAGGCCGTCCTCCTCCCGATCACCTACGCCGGGTTCACCCAGATCGGCGCGCTATCGAAGCGGAACGAGGAGCCTTCCCGCGCGTCGCGCCCGTTCGACCGCGACCGCGATGGGTTCGTGATCGGGGAGGGGGCAGGGATACTGATCCTCGAGGATGCGAAGCTCGCCCGCGACCGCGGGGCGAGGATCTACGCTGAGCTTGCCGGGTTCGGAATGAGCGACGACGCCTACCACATAACCGCACCTCCCCCTGACGGGGCCGGGGCAGCGGCCGCGATCAGGATCGCCCTCTCCCGCGCCGGTGTCTCACCGGATGAGATCGATTATATAAACGCGCACGGTACATCTACCCCGCTCAACGACCGGTCGGAGACGGCGGCGATAAAGCTCGCGCTGGGGGATGCCGCCTACCGGGTCAAGATCAGCTCGACGAAATCGCAGATCGGGCATCTCCTCGGCGCGGCCGGGGCGGCGGAGGCGATCGCAACCCTACTCGCCATGGAGAACTCGTTCATACCGGCGACCATAAACTATGAGAACCCCGATCCTGAATGTGATCTGGATTACACACCGACTCCGACCGAGATGAGGATCGATCTCGCCCTCTCCAACTCGTTCGGGTTCGGCGGCCAGAATGCGGTACTTCTATTCAAGCGCAGGGACTAAAACTGAGCGAGGAAGCGGAGATCGTTCGTCAGGAACGTGCGGATGTCATCGATTCCGTAGCGGAGCATCGCCATCCGCTCAAGCCCGAGGCCGAACGCAAACCCGGTTACCCTCTCCGGGTCGTAGCCGACCTCGGTGAGGACGGCGGGGTCGACCATCCCCGCGCCCATGATCTCGAGCCAATCCCTCGCCCCCGGGGCCTTGATGTGAACCTGGACCGACGGCTCGGTGAACGGGAAGAAATCCCCGGAGAAGCGCATATCGTACCCTTCGCCGAAGAACTCCCGTGTGAACAGCTCAAGGACGTACTTCAGGTTCGCAAGCGACAGCCCCTCCTCGACCCAGAGGAGCTCGACCTGATGGAAGACTGGGGAGTGGGTCGCATCCTGGGCGTCCCTCCGGTAGCAGCGGCCGGGGCAGATCACCCGGACCGGGGGGGAGGTCCCCTTCATAACCCGGATCTGGACCGGGGAGGTATGCGGCCTGAGGAGGTGGGTATCGTCGATGTAGAAGGTATCCCATTCATCGCGCGCCGGGTGGTCGGGCGGGATGTTAAGCGCCTCGAAGTTGTAATACTCCGTCTCGATCTCCGGCCCTGTCGCAATGTCGAACCCCATCCGGATGAATATCGACTCGATCTCGCGCTGGACGATCGTCAGCGGATGGAGATGTCCCAACCCCCGATAGACGCCGGGGAGGGTGACATCGACCCGCTCGCTCGCCAACCTCTCCTTAAGGAGCGTCCCGGCGAGCTCTCCCTCCCGGGCCGCTACGGCCTCGGTCGCCCTCCGCTTGAGATCGTTCAGGAGGCTTCCCGCCTCGGCACGAGACCCGGGATCGATCTCGCCGAGCATCTTGAACAGCCGGGCGATCTTCCCCTTCCTACCGAGGAACTCGACGCGGAACGCCTCGAGCCCCTTCGGATCGGTGAGGCGGGGGAGCCGCCCCTCGAGATCGCGGCGGATCTCATCTATCCGATTACGGAGTGAATTTAGGTCATCCATTTAGAAACGGATTATAGCGACCGGATTTTTCATTGACAATGAACTTTCCGCGCGGGTATCCTCCCTACCGGCTCGGCGATCGCGCGGAGCGTCGATCGAAAGGGGAGGAAGATGACGGATTATGCCGGTAGACGGAGGGCCACGATCGAGGCGGTGGATGAGGAAGCGTTCATCGCGCTCAACCTCGAGGGATCGGACCGGGCGAGCATCCGTTACCTGACCGGTTTCACCGGCGAAGGGGCGCTCATCCTGACCGATACGCGTAGTCTTCTGTTGACCGACTCCCGTTACACCGAACAGGCGAAGCGGGAGGTACCCGATCTTGAGATCGAGGAGACGCGGACCTGGACGAAGGAGGGATTGATAGAGGCCCTCGCCGGGATGGGGGTTGCCCGCGTCGGGGTCGCCTCAGCCCGGATCAGCTATCACTGGTTCAAAGAGCTCGAGAAATCCGGGAAGGTCATGCCGGTAGCGATAGACGACCCCGTCGCAGAGCTGCGGAAGATAAAGTCGGCCGAGGAGATCGCAGCCCTCAAGGAGGCGGCGCGGATCGCCGAGGACGCCCTCTCCCGCCTCCTCGATGAGATCAAGGTCGGAATGGACGAAGCGGAGATCGCCCTTCGGCTCGAGTGGCTGGTCAGGGAGGGGGAGGCAGAGGGGGTGGCGTTCCCGTTCGACGTATCAGCCGGGGAGAACACGGCCCTCAACCATTACAATCCGTTCACCGGCCGGCGAGCCCTGCAACGAGGGGATCTCCTCCTGTTCGACTTCGGGGCGTGCGTGGACGGATATCGATCCGATATCACGCGGACGTTCTCGGTCGGGAGACCGTCGGAGGAGGCGGAGCGGATCTACCGGGCCGTCCTCGACGCGAACGCGGCCGCCATCGCCGGGATCAAGGCCGGGATGAGCGGGGTGGAGGTCGATGGTATAGCCCGCGACTCGATAGCCGCTGCCGGCCACGCCGAGCACTTCGGCCACGGCCTCGGTCATGGGATCGGCCTCGAGGTGCACGAGCACCCATACCTCTCCCCGCGGAGCAAGGATACGCTGGCGAGTGGGATGACGGTCACGATCGAACCCGGGATCTACATCCCCGGGTTCGGCGGGGTGAGGATCGAGGACGACGTCGTCATCACCGACAGTGGGTGTGAAGTGATAACGGCGTTCCCCAAGGACCGTTTGATCGAGGTGGGATAGATGAACCCCCGTAGACTGGCGACGATCGCCATTGTACCCTTGCTTCTCGCACTTGCCGGCTGCTCCCTTATTACCACCGGGCCGATCGCGGCCTTCAACGTCGAACCAGTCGTGATCTACGCCGGGGAGACGGTCAGGTTGGATGCGAGCCCGTCGTCGGGAAGGAGGTCGATCGTCTCGTACACCTGGGACCTCGGCGACGGGAGGGCGGCCTCGGGGAAGGAAGTGACGACGAGCTTCCAATCCCCCGGAACATACACGATCACCCTCACCGTCGAGGACGTGACCGGCCGGAGGGATGAGGCAGAAGAGGGGATCGTCGTCTACCTGCGGAGCGGGACCGAGATCTTCCATGAGGGCTTCTCCTCCGGGGAGCCGGCCCTCGGCGATTGGCCCCTCGACCCGACCTGGGCGAGTCCGGATGAGGGGGCGGTCGAGTACGTGGGAAGCGGGCCGGGATACGCCCTCCACATTCGAAGCACGAATGAGTCGTGGCACCGCCGCTATGCCGCCCTATCCCTCCCTCCCCTCCGAGCGGGGCAGAAGGTCGTCTTCTCGTGCCGCGTGATGACCCTCCAGAATCAAGACCATTCCACGTTCATCATCGTCCCGCTCCGCCGCGAGGTCGGATCGAGCGCCGGCTCCTCTCCTTATTACCGATTCACAAGCGACGGCGGGGGTTCGTACGTCCAGGAGCCGACCGCCTACGGGACCGACGTCGGGCACCCGATCGGGTTCAAACCGGGCGTATACAACTGGCACACCTACTCGTTCTCCTATACCTCCTCCGGGTATGAGTTTGAAGTGGACGGGACCGTCTGGAGATCGGGACCGTTGAACGTCGATATCACAGAAGGGGGAGACTGGCTCATCCTGATCGGGGAGGAGAGCGCAAGCGAATCCTGTAACGCATACTACGACGATATCGTAGTCAGAATCGAAGAGTGATCGCCGCTAGATCCCTCGTCCAAACGAGACAAGATAGTCGGTAGGGGGTGCCTTTCCTCCTACCGGAATCCGGTCCCTGTCCTTCCCCACCCGGGAAGGAAGGCTCATCCTTGTCTTATCATGATCGGAAGCCTCCTCGCGTTGGCAATCGTATGGGGTGTGCTCACCCACCGGGGTGAGCCTCCGTCGGTCGGGCTCGGCCTCGCCACCGCCGGATTCGCCCTGTTCATGGAACGGGCCCTCTTCCCCCATCCCCGCCCCTTCCTCCCGGCAGGGATGCGGAGGCCTCTTTCTCTCTTCCGTTTCATCCTCCATTTGGCCGTGCGGATCATAGCTTCCACGATCCACACGTCGAGCCTCATCCTCTTCGGGAGGGAGGAGAGCCGGATCGTCGCCCTCCCCATCCGCCTCGCCGCCCCGTTCGGTCGACTCCTCCTTCTGAATGCAATCACCCTGACCCCGTCGACGATCTCCCTTCTGATCGAGGGCGACACCCTCTATGTCCATTGGCTAGGCGTGCGGAGGGGGAGGGCCGATCCGTCTCAGATCAAGGAGGGGATGGAGGCCGAGATCGCCGCCCTGTTCGGGGAGCGAAAGGGTACAGATGATTAAACCGGTCGAGATCGCCATCCTTATCAGCATCGCAGCGATCCTCACCCGCCTCTGGCGCGGTCCGACCGCCTGGGATCGCCTCCTCGCATACAACTCCGCCGCAAACCGGATCGTATCGATTCTCGCCATCACGGCCGTCGGCTCACAACAGAGGGCGTTCCTGGACATCGCGGTCGTCTACGCGGCCCTCAGCTTCCTCGGCGTGGTGGTACTGGCACGATTCCTGGAGCGGGGAGGGGGGTTCCGATGACAGCCACCCTGCTCATCTATCTCGGTGCTGCCCTGATCCTGATCGGGACGGTCGGGATCATCCGGTTTAAGGACGTCTACTCCCGTCTGCAGGCGAGCGGGGTCTCCGACAACGTCGGGATCACGATCCTCCTCACCGGCCTGATCATCCGCGGAGGGTGGGAGACCCATGACTGGACCATCCTCCTCCTGATCGGTCTTACCCTCGCCACGAATCCGGTCGCCACTCACAGCATCGCAAAGAGCGCGTTCGTGCAACATCACGCGGAGAGGAAGGAACGATGATTGCAAGGACCGCCCTCTTCCTCCTCCTTCCGATCGTCGCTTCGATCGCCCTTACGCAACGGCGGCGTGTAGCGGCCCTGATCGGGATGGGACTGTTCAGCCTCGTCCTCTCTTCCGTCTACGTCCTCCAGAACGCGCCCGATGTCGCAATGACAGAGGCGACGATCGGCGCAGCCCTCGTCACCACGATCTACGTCCTCGCCATCAGAAGGACGGGTAGATTGATCGTCGTGGCCGACGAGGCGCCGCGGCTCCTAGAGCGGAAGGGAGAGAGCCTCGTCGGCCTGGAATACGATATCCTCAACGGGTTCGCCCGGGAGCTCGGTCTCGACCTCTCCGTGCGATTCGTACCCCGCCAGGCTGTAAAGGAGGCCCTCCTCGCCGGGGAGGCCGACATCGCCGCCGGTGGGATCGTTCGCAAGAGCGACCCGCGGTTTTACGCTACGCGCGGCCACCTGAAGACGGCCCTCATCCGGATCCATCGCGGAACCGGCTCATCGCCAGAGGAGGGATACGAGGGGTACTTTTCGGATCTCCTCTCCTCGGTGAAAGGAAGGGAGGATCTCGCAGCGACCCTCGACCTGGCGCGGTTCATGGAGGTCATGCACAACGACCTCACCGATTTTAGGATCGAGCGGCTCCCGGAAGGACGGGAGTATTCCTTCCTCGTCTCAAGGGAGAGGGAGGATCTCTACGTGAAGCTCGAGGCATACCTGAACGACCTGGCGAGCCGAGGCGACCTCGATGAGATGATCGAAAGGAACATGCAATGAAGAGGCTCTCATTCCCACTGATCTGTCTCCTACTCACCGCTTCATTCTGCTTTCTCATCGCACAGTCGATCCGGCTCCCGGGGCAACAGGAGACCCCCTCATACGTCGGTGAGCTGGCGGAGAGGACCGGTGCTTTAAACCTCGTCGCCTCGGTCTATCTCGACGGGCGCCTGTACGATACGATCTTCGAGCTTCTCGTCTTCTCCGTCGCCGTTCTGGGAGTCAGGTTCTACCTCTCCGAGCGGAGGTCGTCCCATCGACCGGCCCCGATCCCCGAATCGCATGTCGTCCGCGCCTCGGCCGAAGCCCTGTTCCCGTTCCTCCTCCTCCTCGGGGTCTATCTGACGGCCTACGGCCACCTCTCGCCCGGCGGTGGGTTTACCGGCGGGACCGTCGCCGCGAGCGGGCTGATGCTCTGCACCATCGCCATCGGCGCCACCGCCGTCGGAAGGCGGATCCGGCAAGCGACGCTCGAACGCCTCGAATGGGGGCTCCCGGCTGCGGTCATCGTCCTCGCCATCCTCCCCGTCTTTCTCGGGAAGACCCCCCTGGCGGCGCTCTTCCCCG
The DNA here is from genome assembly GCA_964528085.1 of uncultured Thermotogae bacterium. Classification (GTDB taxonomy): domain Bacteria; phylum Bipolaricaulota; class Bipolaricaulia; order UBA7950; family UBA9294; genus B2-G16. The sequence goes on from CAZGRE010000011.1 coordinate 23,011, forward strand.
GGAGGGGAGGAGGAGGGCTGTTCGCCAGCGGTTCGATCCTCGTCTATAACCTCCTGATCGGGCTGAAGGTGTTCATCGGAGCGTGGGTCGTCGTCCACGGGTTCATCGAGCATCGGGGGGAGATATGACCGCTCCGATCAGCGGTGTGAACGCGGCCATCGCCCTGTTCGGAATCGGCCTCCTCGCGCTCGCGCTCAGAAAGGACCTGATCATGAAACTCCTCGCCCTCGGGCTGATCAATTCGAGCACGATCCTCTTCCTCGTTTCGATCCGCTTCTCCGTGACGGCCGTCATCCCGATCCTCCCGGTGAGGGGCGCCGCCATCGTCTCCGATCCCCTCCCCCAGGCGATCGTTCTGTCAGCGATCGTCATCAACTTTGCGATACTCGCCCTCGCCTTGGTGTTCGTCATGATCCTCGTCGAACGCTATCACACCACGGACTCAGAGCGGATCGAACGCGAGGTCGCAGCCGAGGAGGAGATGGGAGAATGATCCTTCCGATCATCCCTCTCTCCCATCTCCTCCTCGGCTTCCTCGCCCTGGCGTGGGGGCGCTCGGCTCGCGCGACGCTGATCGCCGGGGCCGCCCTCGATGCCGGCATGATCGGCCTCTACTTCGCCGGATCCGGGTGGTTCGAGCCGATAATGATCGGCGGATGGGAGTCACCCGTCGGTATCGCCCTCTCCTTCGATTCGGTCTCGCTCGTCTTCCTCATACTCGCCACCGGGCTCGAGGTCGCCCTGACTGCCTACGCCTGGGGAGAGGAGCGCCGTCCGTACTTCTTCATGCTCGTCCACGCCCTGTTCGCCGCCACCTACGCTTTGATCTTCGCGCAGGATCTGTTCAACATCTACGTGATACTCGAGCTTCTCACGCTGACGAGCTTCCTCCTCGTCGCCTACGAGCGCCGCCCCCGGCAGGTGTGGGCGAGCCTCAAGTACCTCATCTTCGCATCGCTCGGGATGTCTCTCTTCCTCCTCGGAGCAACGATCGCTTACGGCTATACGGGAAGCTTCAATCTGAGCGATATCCATGCTGGCGTGACCGCCGCGGCGGGTTCCCGTTGGATCCCCCTCTGCGCCGCCTTGATGTTCGCCGGCGTCGCTGTGAAAGGAGGGATCTTCTCCTTCTCCCTCTGGCTCCCTGCCGCCCATTCCACCGCATCGGCGGCGATCTCCGCCCTCCTCTCCGGGCTCGTCATAAAGATGGGGATCGTCGTCCTGATCCGGCTTCACGCCGTCTTCCGGCTCGACCTCCCCCTCGTCGTCTTCGGAGGCCTGACCGGGATCATCGGCGCCGTATACGCGACCGCAAGCTTCGACATCAAGCGCCTCCTCGCGTTCAGCACCCTCTCCCAGATCGGGTACCTCCTCCTCGCCCTCCGGCTCGTCGGTGAAGGTGGCCTCATCCCCCTCCTCGCATACGCCCTCGCCCACGGCTGGTTCAAGGGGCTCCTCTTCCTATCCGCCGGGGAGGCCGCCCGTGCGGTAGGGAGCACGAAGATCCCCGATCTGATCGATTCCCGTGCGAGGATCCCACTTGCGCCCCGCCTCGGCCTCCTCGTTGGGACCTTCGGAATCCTTGCAGTCCCACCACTTGCAGGCTACATCGCGAAAGGGACGCTGCTCTCAAGCACCACCCGCGGGCTCGACCTTGCGCTCCTCTTGATCATCGGGGTGGGGACCGCCGCATCGTTTGCGAAGCTCGTCCCGATCCTCCTCCCCAAAGCCCGAGCGCGGGAGGATTCCCCGTCCCGGGCTTCTGGAATCTGGTTCCTCGCGATCCTCGTCGCGCTATTCCTCCCGATCGCCTGGGGGCTGTTCGGGGAAGCGGGCGTCCACCCCCTAGGTAGCCTCCCGGTCGCCTGGGAGACCCTAGCGACGATCGGCCTCGGCCTCCTCATCGGCCGGCATCTCCTTCACCGGCCGCTTCGCCTCCCGAACCGGATCTTTCACGCCGGGTTCGGTGTCGTATCGATCATCGCCGGGTTCCTCGCCGTATATTTTCTCCTCTCCCTCGCATGAGAGCGGTGCAAACCCCGCCTGATTGCGGTACCTTTTTCCACATGCAAAGCGACAACCCGATCGAAGGCTATCAAGGCTTCCTCCTCGACATCGACGGCGTCCTCGTCCGGGGATCTGAGCCGATCCCGGGCGCGGCCGATGCCCTCAACCGGCTGAGGAGGCTGGGCAGGACGCTCCTCCTCACCAACAACTCGACCCGGAGCCGGGCGGACCATGCAAGACGGCTCGCCTCCCTCGGGTTCCCGGTCGAGGCGGGCGACATCATCCCGAGCTCGTACATCGCCGCCCGCTACCTCGCACGGAGATTCGGGGAGGTCTCCGTCTGGCCGATCGGAGAGGACGGCCTGATCGAAGAGCTCACGGCGGCCGGGCACCGGATCGCGCAGCTCCCCGAGGAGGCGGAATGGGTCGTCGTCGGGATGGACCGCGGATTCGACTACGAGACGATCGCCTCCGCCCTCCGCGCCCTCCGCGCCGGCGCCCGCCTCCTCGCCACGAATACCGATGCAACCTTCCCGACCCCGGACGGGCTCCTCCCCGGCGCCGGGGCGATGGTCGGGGCGCTCGTGGGGATGGGATTTAGAGCAGAGGTCGTCGTGGGGAAGCCCTCTCCGATCGCTTACGAGACCGCGCTCGAGCTGATCGACGCACCGCTCGATCGGATCCTGATGGTCGGAGACCGGCTGGAGACGGACATCGCCGGGGCGCGCGAGGCTGGGCTCGACACCGCTTACGTCCTGACCGGGGTGGGAAAGCTATCAGACATCGAACGGATCGGCCCCTCCCCGAAGTGGGTGGCGGCCGGATTGGCCGACCTCGTCGCCGGCCGGTTCGTCAGCAAGGGACGAATCGACTAAAATCCCGTCCTTCGGGGTGATCGATCCTATGAACTCGACCGTGCTTAAGATAGAAGATCTCGTCAAGGACTACGGGGATGTGCATGCGGTAGCTGGGATATCGTTCCGGGTCGAGGAAGCGACCGTCTTCACCCTCCTCGGCCCGAACGGTGCGGGGAAGACCACCACCCTTGAAATCCTCGAAGGGATCAGGATCCCCGACTCAGGGACGATCGAGCTCTTCGGGCGCACCCTCCGCCGCGTCGATCGCACCGCTAAGCAACGGATGGGTGTCCTCCTCCAGGAGGGGAACTTTGAACCTTACCTGAAGGTGAAGGAAGTCATAGGGCTGTTCGCCTCGTTCTTCGCGCGGAGTCGGCCGGTCGGCGAGGTCCTTCAATCGGTCGGGCTGGAGGAGAAGGCGAACGCACTCGTCCGGACGCTCTCCGGTGGCCAGAAGCAGCGCCTCGCCCTGGGGGTCGCGCTCATCAACGATCCTGAGTTGATCTTCCTCGACGAGCCGACGACCGGCCTCGACCCGCAAGCGCGACGGAACGTCTGGACGATCGTCAGCGGCCTCAAGGCGGAGGGGAAGACGCTCATCCTGACGACCCACTACATGGAGGAGGCGGAGGCCCTCGCTGATCGGGTCTGCATCATGGACTACGGGACGATCATCGCTGAAGGTTCGCCGCGCGAGCTCGCCGAGCGGTCCGGAGAGGAGACGGTGATCGAGTTCCGCAGCGACGGAGCCTCCCCGGATGCCCTCGAACAGGTCAGAGGGCTCTGCAAGGGAGCAAAGCTCGATGGTGAGACGATCAGGCTTGAGACCTCCGACCTCTCCAGTACGATGGAGGCCCTCCTCGCCTGGGCGCGCGATAAGGGGACCTCGCTCCGCCAGCTCGTCGTCCGCCAGCCGAACCTGGAGGATGTCTTCCTGAGGCTGACCGGGAGGAGGCTACGCGAGTGAAAGGGATCCTCCTTATCGCCCGCTCCCATCTGGCAACCGCCCTCCGGGAACGAATCACCCTGTTCTGGTTCTTGGTCTTCCCGATCCTCCTTCTGGCGATTCTCTCCCTCGTATTCGGCCGGAGCGGAGGGGTGGGGGAGATCCAATTTTCGATCGCCATCGTGAACGAGGACCGTACCGCACCGGAGGACGGCTTCCCGGCGATGATCGCCTCGATATTCGAGGGGATGGCGGCTCCGCCGGCCGACGGAGGGGAACCGCTCTTCTTACTCGCGAAGCCGGAAACCGGTGAGGATCCCCGCTCCTTCCTCGAACGGGAGGAACGTCTCCTCCGCCAAGGGGATCTTGCCGCCATCGTCGTCATCCCAGAGGGGTTCAACGACGAGCTCGTCCGCTCCCTCTTCCTCCCTTCCGATGACCGGCCTACCCTTCAGCTCTACATCAACCGGAACGACGCTGCCTCCCAGATGGCAAGCGGGATCATCGAACAGGTGCTGGCAGGGGTGAACCGCCGGATCCTGGCCAGGGGCGGGCTGATCGACCCGGCAGACGAGATCGAAGCTGAGACCGTCTGGATCGGAGGGAAGGAGGCGGAGGTTCGGTACGTCGACTTCCTCCTCCCCGGAATCATCCTGATGGGGTTCTTCACCGCCGGCTTGTTCGGCGTTCCGGGCACGATCCTGTTCAACCGTGATCGGAAGATCCTACGGCGGTACTGGGTCAGCCCGCTCACCGTCCCCCGCTACCTCGCCGGGTTCTCCCTCGGGCACCTCGCCTTGTGCACTCTGCAGTTCGGCCTCCTCTACGCGATCGGCCGCTATGCGTTCGGGGCACGGCTCGACTTCGCCCGCCCCGATATAGCCCTCGTCCTTTTTCTCGCAGCCCTCACGTTTATGGCGTTCGGGTTCCTGATCTCCTCGCTCGCCAAGACGGCGAACGCCGGGATGGCGATGGCGAACATCCTCAACATGCCGATGATGTTCCTGAGCGGCCTCTTCTTCCCGATCTCTGGGCTCCCCGTCTTCCTCCTCGTACTCGTCTACATAAACCCGGTCAGCTACCTCGTAGATCGATTGCGCGCCTCCCTCGGCGTGGGGACGGCGACAATCCCCGCCGCGCTGACGCTCGCCGTCCCGCTCGCCTGGATCGCGCTCTCCGCTTTCGTCGCGGCGAAGAAGCTCCGCTGGGATGTGGAACGATGAGAGGATTCGGTTCCCTTCTAACGAGCGAGATCAGAATCGCCCTCCGGGATCGGATGGGCCTCTTCTTCACCCTGATCTTTCCGTTGATCTTCATTCTGATATTCGGGTTCATCATGGGCGGGCTCGGGGAGGCCGACCGCGCCGCCCTGGGGATTGCGATCACGACCGACACGGATCGGGAGAGCCTGGAAGGGGCCCTCCACAACGCCGGGGCACTGAAGCTAGTCCGATTCGAGACCGAAGATCGGTTGATCGAGGGGATCGCGAAGCGAGAGGTCGACTTCGGCCTTGCGTGGGCCGGGGATACGCTCCGATTCGTCTATGCCCCGACCCGCGTCCAGGAGAACTACGCTTTCATGCAGATCGCAGCCGGGATCGCCGGTGATTTCAACCTCCGCCGGCAAGGGGTGACCCCGCCGATCGACGTTGAGAAGGTTCAGGTGGGAGGGATCGAGTCCAAGGGCTGGTTCAACCTCGTCGTCCCAGGGATCCTCGCATTCTCCATCCTCTCGGCCGGCCTGTTCTCCGTCTCCGGCCACATCACAGCGATGAAGGAGAGGCGGATCCTCGACCGATTGATCGTCACCCCGATGCCGCCCGTCGCCCTCCTTGCAGCGATCGCGACCGTCCGGCTGATCGTAGTCTACCTCTCCACCCTCATCACCCTTGGGGCGAGCATCCTCATCTTCCATCTTGCGTTCAGGATCGACTGGTTCTCCTACACCCTGTTCGTCGGATGCGCGACCCTCGGGTGCATGGGGCTCGGTACGATCATCGCCCTCCTCGTCCGCAGGCCGGCGAGCGCGAGCAACCTGGCGAACGTCCTGGCGATGGTGATGCTCTTCCTTTCCGGGATCTACTTCCCGGTCGAGCTGATGCCCTCGTTCCTTCGCGCCGTAAGCAAGGGGCTCCCCCTGACGCACATGGCCGATGCGATGCGCTACGTGACAGGGGTGATCGACATGCCCCCTGCGCGGTTCTGGGCGACGACGTTCACCCTCTTAGGCATCGCCATCCTCCTCTTCCCCCTCCTCGCCCGCTACATCGTCCGTCCGGGGAGGGCGTAGGCCCGTTCAGTCGAACAGACGGATCAGCCCGAGCGAGGCGGAGAGGACGAGGATCCCGGCGATCACGACGCCGGATGCGATCGGAATCGCCGCCCGGCGCGGCCGGATACCGAACAGGTGCGCCGCGATCGCCCCTGTCCACGCCCCGGTTCCGGGGAGGGGGACGGCGACGAGGAAGAAGAGGCCGAGCGGCCCGTAGCGATCGATCAGCCTCCGCCTCCTCCGGACCCGGCCGAACGTAAGATCGATGATCCTCCTCCCCGCCTCGCAGCGGCGGATAAGCCGCTCACCGGCGGATAAGCCGAACAGAAGGGCGGGGATAATGACCAGGTTCCCGGCGAGGGCGAGGAAGAACGCCGCCGGAGGGCTCGCCCCACGCGCCAAGGCGAACGGTATCCCCCCGCGCAGCTCGGAGACCGGAGCGGCGGAGAGGAGGAGCGTGACGAAGAGATCGAGGGTTCTCATGTCATCCCAGTGTACAGGGCCGATCGCCGTCGCGGTAGCGAGCCCCTATAATCTCGGCCAGGAGGTGAGGACGGATGAAGCTCTACAACACCCTCACGAGGAAGACCGAAGATTTCGAGCCGCGCGAGGACAAGACCGTGGGGATGTACGTCTGTGGACCCACCGTCTACGACCACCTCCACATCGGAAACATCCGGCCGATCATCGTCTTCGATACGCTCCGCCGCTACATGGAGCGCTTCAAGGGCTGGAGGGTGATCCACGTTCAGAACATAACCGACGTCGACGACAAGCTGATCAACCGCTCGATTAAGACGGGAAGGCCGGTCGATGAGATCGCTGCGGAGTACACCGACGCCTACTTCCGCCTCCTCGACGATCTTCGGGTCCTCTCCCCGACGTTCAGCCCGCGGGCGACGGAGCACGTTCAGGAGATGGTCGAGCTGATCGCCGAGCTGATCGAAACAGGTCACGCTTACGAGCGCGACGGCGACGTCTACTTCCGCGTCGCAAGCTTCCCCGACTATGGGAAGCTCTCGGGGAGGACCCTCGCCGATCAAGAGGTGGGGGCGCGGGTCGAGGCGTCGGAGAAGAAGGAGGACCCGCTCGACTTCACCCTGTGGAAGGCGGCGAAGGAGGGGGAGCCGCGCTGGCCATCCCCATGGGGGGAAGGGCGCCCCGGCTGGCACACCGAGTGCGTCGTCCTCTCCCGCCGCTACCTCGGGGAGCACCTCGACATCCACGCCGGGGGGAACGACCTGATCTTCCCGCATCACGAGAACGAGATCGCCCAAGCCGAGGCGACCGGAAGGGAGTTCTTCCGGTTCTGGCTCCACAACGGGATGCTCTCGTTCCGGGGAGAGAAGATGTCGAAATCCCTCGGGAACTTCGCGTACGCCCGCGACGTCCTTCACCGATTCGACGCCGAGACCGTCCGCTACTTCTACCTCACCCGCCATTACCGCAAGCCGCTCGACTACAGCGAGGAGGGGCTCGAGGCGGCGAGGACCGCCGTCGAGCGGATCCGCACCCTGATCGCCGACACGACCGCCGAGCTCCGCCGCCTATCCGGCGAGCCAGGGGAGGCCGGACGGAAGTTCAAGCGGTCGCTTAAGGGGTACCGGGAGCGGTTCATCGCGGCGATGGACGACGACTTAAACACGGTCGGTGCGATCGGTGTCCTTCAGGAGCTGATCGCTGAGGCGAACAGGTTCAAGGACAGGGCAGAGGGGAGCGACCGGCTTGCCCTCCGCTCGGCGGTGGAGACGATCCGCGAGCTGGCCTACCCCCTCGGCCTGTTCCAGGAGGATGTAGCGAGGGGGTCAGGGGTTCAGTCGGAGCTGATCGAGCTTCTGATCGAACTGCGCGAGGCGCTGCGGGAGAAGAAGGAGTACGCCCTCGCCGACCGGATCAGGGACCGGCTTGCCGAGCTCGGGATCACGCTGAAGGACACGCCTCAGGGGACGCTCTGGACCTGATCCGGCCGGGAGAGGAGCTCCTCGACCCTCTTTTTCGCCTCGATCAGGTCTGCCACGACGATGAAGCTCGCCCCTTGCGGGATGTGCTCGAAGACCCATTCGCCTGGAGCGACGAGAATCACCTCGCGGATACCGGAGTTGTGCGCGGCGATCGCATCGTAGTGCGTATCCCCGAGTACGACCGCCTCCTCCGGTCTCACCCCGAGCCTCTTGCATGCTGTCCGGAATATCCCGGGATCGGGTTTCATCGCCCCGTCATCGCGGGCGAGGACGAGCTCGAATCGGAGGGGGTAGCGGGAGAGGAGGGCGTCCACGCTCCTCCGCGAGTTGTTGGTGATCAGGGCGCAGCGGACCCCCTGGCGGTGGAAGGCCTCGATCAGCTCGGAGGCACCTTCCATCAGCCATCCCTCCTCCGAGCCGATCCGCTCCGCCTTCTCGAGGATTCTGATCCCCTCCTCCCGACGGCGGGGAGGGAGGCTGAGGATCTGCTCGTAGATCGGCCGGCCGTCGCGCTCGAGCCCTATCCGGCGGCGGACCTCCGACCAATCGACCGGGGAGGCGTAGATCGTCCCGTCCATGTCGAACAGGGCGGCGCGGATCCGCTTCATCGCACGTTTCGCACGTGAACCATAACCCGATCGGTGTACTCGACCCCGGCCGGGCCGGTGACGATGAGGACGATCCAGACGTCCTCTCCCCGGGGGAGATCGGTCGACGGGGCGTAATAGATCGGATCGCTCGCCGTCGGGTCGAGGAAGCTTCCCCGGCCGGCGAGCCACTCGAATCGGATGCAGCCCGGTATCGGCTGAGGGATCGTCGTGTGAAGCTGCACGAGCGAGCACTCGTCGATGCACAGGATCCCCGTCCGATTGATCCGCGGCGGGCCGAAGGCGACCGGAGGCGGGGGAGGGCAGGAGACGACGGGGCCGGAGCACCCCCCGACGAGGGACGGAGCCTGAACGGGCGCGGCGCACGGCGGATACGGGAGCTTCGCCGCCGAGGGTAAGACCGGCTCGTAGTAGGACATCTGCGAATCGACCGCCGCCTCACCGACCGGAGGGGTCGGCTCGGGCGGGGGCGAGCCGGCAAGGAGGAGGAGAAGGCCGAATGCGACCGCACCGGCTACGATTATCCACGTCCAGAATGAATTGTTCATCATCACTTCCTTCACAGCGCTACTTTCTTTCAGCCTACAACCGGAGGGCTGATCTGTCAACGGCCCCTTGCGGATATCCCCCATCACCCCTATCCTTTCCCCACCCGACCGTGACGGCATTCCCTTCTGTGACGCAAAGGACGAACCGGACAGGATGAACGAGGACTACGCGAGCGAGACGACCGAACGGAGCGAACACCTGGTCGGATACGTCCCGCTCCGGGAGGGGACCCCCGCCCTGTACGCAAAGCTCGGATTCCGCTGCGGCCTCGAGATCCACCAGCAGCTAAAAACCGAGAAGAAGCTCTTCTGCCGCTGCCCGGCCGGCCTCTATCAGGAGGAGGGGGAGTACGACGCCCAGCTCGTCCGGCATATGCGCCCGACGTTGAGCGAGCTCGGGGAGTACGACGGCACGGCCCTGATGGAGTTCAAGACGAAGAAGAACATCATCTACCGGATCAAGGGCGAGACCGCCTGCACGTACGACATCGACGACACCCCGCCGTTCCCGTTAAACCGGAAGGCGCTACGAATCGCGATCGAGATCGCCCTCCTCCTCCGGACGAGCATCGTCGGCGAGCTGCACATAGCGAGGAAGCAGTACCTCGACGGGAGCATCCCGACCGGCTTCCAACGGACGGCGATCGTCGGGATCGACGGCGAGATCCCGCTAGCGAACAAGACGGTTCGGATCCGGCAGCTGAGCATCGAGGAGGACTCCTGCCGCGAGGTGAGCGATGTCGGGCACGAGCGGGTTTACACCACCGACCGGCTCGGGATACCCCTCGTCGAGACGGTGACCGAGCCGGATCTTCTGACCCCGCACGAAGCAGCAGAGGCGGCCGACTACATCTGCTACCTCGCCCGGAGCACGGGGAAGGTGAGGGTGGGGAGTGGAGCGGCGCGCCAGGACGTGAACGTCAGCATCGCGGGAGGGACGCGGGTCGAGATCAAGGGGGTGCAGCATATCCGCTGGATACCCCGCCTCACCCACAACGAGGCGTTCCGGCAGAAGGCCCTCCTCTTGATACGAGACGAACTCCTCTCCCGGATCGGAGACCCGCCGGATTGGTCGATCGGGAGGGTCGAGCTTCCTCCCGAAGATCTCCTTCCCGGCCTGGCTCAACCCGGTCACCGGGCGGTGGCACTCAACCTACCCGGATTCGCCGGGATCCTTCCGTTTTTCACCTCACCCGGCCGGACGTTCGCCGATGAGATATCGGACCGAGTCAAGGTGATCGCGTGCATCGAGAAGCCGAACATGACCTCATCCGAGGAGGGGCTCCTCCCGCAGGATCGCTGGGATGAGATCCGCTCCCTCCTTCATACCGGAGGCGGCGACGCCCAGATCATCATCTGGGGGCCGGCCGACGACATCGAGACCGCGGTCGAAGCGGTCGATGAGCGCTGCCGGCTCGCGTTCGTCGGGGTCCCGAACGAGACGAGGAAGGCCCTCCCCGACGGTACGACCGTCTTCGAGCGCGTCCTCCCCGGGCCGGATCGGATGTACCCGGACACCGACTCCGCCCCGATCCCGATCGACGACGATACGATCGCCGCGGCGGCGGCGAACCTCCCCGAGCCGGTGGTCGAGAAGATGCGGAGCCTCGCCGGCTGGAGGATCCCACCGGACACGCACCGGTACATCCTCAGGCGGAACCTCTTCCCCATTCTCAGGTTCTCGATCGAGGAGGCGGGCCTCCCCCCGGTATTCGCCGGGACCCTCCTCGGCCACACGGTGAGAAGCGTCCTAGGGGACGGGGAGGTGGACACCGCCCGGCTCAGATGGCTGATCGAGGGGGTCATGAGCCGTCGGCTCGAGATCGAGATCCTCCGGGAGCTCGTCCCGCTCGCCCTCTCGGACCGGGAGGCGGACCTCGACGGGCTCCTTAAGCGGGTCGGCTACAGGGCATGCAGCGAGGACGAGATCCGAGACCGCCTGCGGGCGATCAAGGAGGATCTGCAGGGGAGGATGAGGCGGGATGAGGGATCAGCCGAGTTTGTGATCGGCCTTCTCCGTCCGATCGCCCTCGGGAACATCCCGCTCCGGGAACTCGCCCGGATCGTGCGGGAGGAGCTGCAATGAACCCAAGGGAGGGATACAAGGGGGATGCGCTCGTGGCACTCGAGCGGTTCGAAGCGAGCGTATGGGACGAGGTCGCGATCGAGACGAGCCGCGGGAGCTTCCGCGGGATAATCCTCCCCCGCTCCGAGTTCGACGACTCCGATCACCTCGTCCTCAAGCTCGCAAGCGGCTACAACGTCGGTATCGACGTCCACACGATCCGCACGGTTAAGAGGCTGGGGAAGCGGGAGGCGCACTACAAGATCCCGGAGAAGGAGTTCCCGACATCCCCGGACAAGCCGAACATCAAGCTCCTCGGGACCGGGGGAACGATCGCATCCCGGCTCGACTACCGGACCGGGGCTGTCATACCTGCGTTCTCACCCGGAGAGCTGTACGGCGCCGTCCCCGAGCTCGCCGACATCTGCAACCTGTCGACGGAGGAGCTGTTCGCCGTCTTCTCGGAGAACATGGGTCCGAAGGAGTACATCGCCCTCGCGAAGGCGATCGGCCGCGAGATCGAGAATGGGATCGACGGGATCGTCGTCGGTCACGGGACGGACACGATGCACCATACGGCGAGTGCCCTGTCGTTCATGGTCCAGAACCCGCCCGTCCCGATCGTGATGGTCGGCTCGCAGCGCTCATCCGACCGGCCGTCGTCCGACGCCGCCCTCAACCTGATCCACGCCACCACCGCCGCCGGGAGGTCGGAGATCGCCGAAGTGATGGTCTGCATGTTCGGCCCGACCTCGGACGAGTACGGCCTCCTCCACCGCGGCACGCGCGTGCGGAAGATGCATTCATCCTACCGCTCGACGTTCAGGACGATCGGGGACATCCCCCTTGCCATCGTCACCCGCGACAGCGTCCGCCCGCTCCGGGACGACTACAACCGCCGCCGCGACGATCGGAAGGTCGAGCTCTATCCGTTCTTCGAGGAGAGGATCGCGCTCCTCTACTACTATCCGAACATGCACCGGGACATCATCGACTCCCTCGTCGACAACGGCTACAAGGGGATCGTCATCGCCGGTACCGGCCTCGGCCACGTGAACAAGCCGGTCTACCCGGCGATCGAGCGGGCCGTCTCGGCCGGAGTCGCGATCTACATGACGGTGCAGACCCTGTGGGGATACGTCCACATGTTCGTCTACGACACCGGGCGCGACCTGATGGCGAAGGGGATCATCCCAGCGGAGAACATGCTCCCCGAGGTCGCCTACATCAAGCTCGGCTGGGCCCTCGGCCAGACCGACGATCTGGAAGAGGTGAGAAGGCTGATGCTCACCCCGATCGCAGGCGAGATCACCGAGCGCGAGCCGCACGACGGCTACCTGATCTTCCAGGGCGGGATGCCGGAGATCGAGGAGTTCCTGAAGCGGGTGCACAAATAACCGCGGTCCGCCGAAGCCACCGCGCCCACTCCCCTCTCCCTCTGGGAGAGGGTTAGGGCTTCCTAGAAGAGAGCCATTGTGTCGATCGCAAAGCCCCGGCGGCGTATCCCCGCTATCACGACGAGGCCGCGATCTCCCTTATGAGGTCACGCAGGCCGACGAACCTCACGCTCAACTCGTGTGAGGTGGAGGTGTAGGGCTCCTTGACATCGCTTGCCACCACGTAACAGCGAGCATCCGGGTAGCGTCGCACCAGCGCCTTCAGGTTCCCTGCAGTAAAGGCGCCGGCCCTCCACTTCGCCTCCACCGCTACGATCCCGCCTCCCCTCAGCGGGATCACGAAGTCGACTTCGTGCCCTTTCTTGTCCCTCCAGTAACGGACGTCCCGCATCTGCAGCTTCGCCTGGATCTCGTTCAGCACGAAATGCTCCCACAGCAGGCCGAAGTCCTCACTCCTTAGGCCGGTCCAACCTCGAAAATAACAGACAAAACCCGTATCGAACGCATAAACCTTAGGTGCAGCCACAATTTCGCTCGGTCGATGGGTGCTGTATGGGCGGACGACGTTGGCAACGTAGGTAGCATGTAGTACCGAGAGATAGTTCGAAATGGTGGTACGGCTGACCTCGCATGGCCGGGCGAAGGCTGTCGCCTCAAAGATCCCGCCGCTTTTCATGAACAGAAGCTCCATGAACCGGAGGAAGGAGTACCGGCGTTCGAGCCGGAACAGCTCGAGTACGTCCTTGGCCCAAAACGCGTCCATCCACTCCTGAAAATCCCGCTCTGGCAGCTCCGCCGCTAGAAAGAACGGAGGGAGCCCCCCGTGCAAGAAGCGATGGGCAAGATCGGTCTCTCCGAAGTCCGCAAGGTCGTCCAGGTTCATCGGAGTCAGCCACACCTCGGCCTTCCTCCCGGTCAAGGTGTCTTTGAACTTGGATGAGACACCGAGAGAGGAGGAACCGGTGGCTAGGATGCGCACATCCGGGTAGTGATCGGCCGCGATCTTGAGGAGCTCCGACGAAGACAATAGCTTTCATACGTCTCGCCTCGAACGTTCCGATCGCACCAGCCGCTTCGCGCCTGTTGCGACAACGACGACGACAGCTGTCAGCACGAACAGCGCCGCCGACACCAGATTGCTTCTCAATTCTGTCACTGCCGTGGGACTGGAGACCATGAAGACAATAGCGCTGCTGGTAATGGCGAAATGAGTTAGCAGCATCAACAACATGCTGGCCTTGGCGTTGTTGTGAATCCACGTCATGATCACGGTCTCCGCAATGGGAGCCACGGCCAACACAATCAGGAAGGGGACGACACCCGTCCCGAACTTCTGCACGGCCAAGTAGTTGATCGGAGCGTGCCACAGTGCCCACCCTACACCCACAATAAGGGCCGCGGTCAACGCATTGTGACGTTCCAGTAGCTTGGGTAAGGCAAATCCCCGCCAGCCGAACTCCTCCATCAAGCAAGCCATTAACGCGATCGGAACGGCGAACACGAGCTTGTCAGCGATGTCGATCGGTGCGAGCGGTCCACCGATCAGACCCTGAATCAAGTAGCTCACACCATAGATCGTCGGAACCGTGAGCAGAGCTGCCGCGTACCACTTCGGGTGAACCCGCCATCTTCCCGCCCTACGGAACAGTTCTCTGACTCCGTCCTTCCCGTCAACCATCCGCGCGAACAGAATTCCGAATACGCTGGGGCTGGCCACAAAAAACACGAGGACAACATGCGCAAAACCCGGTCCCTTCACTGGATCGATCGGTACTAAAGCGATGATCGCCGCCATGAGGATCCAGGTCCATGCGACAATGAAGGCCAGAAAGCCCAGCGCTGGTCTCTTCTTGATGAACTCCCTCATCCTCTCCTCCTCACGGCAGTAGCTCTGACCGAGATCGGTAACACCGCACCCAACGTACAGGGATATCCGAAACGGTACAATCCGACTGCATACACAGCGCTGGCCGGTACGATAACCTTCACCCTTAAAACCAGTCCAAGATGAGAGCTAGCACTTGATCGGACACGAGAGGCAGCCCAAGTGCCCTCTCGCTTTGCCTTTTTTAGACCTCAGTGGTTGACTTCCGCTATTCTCTCCTCAAGGAGGGATTATGAAGGCATTTCGACTGATCGGCTCGCTGGCTTTCGTGCTCGGGTTCTTCACCGCGATCTTCGCCGGGATACCTTGGTACACCTACCACAACCCCATTCTCCCCTGGTGGCTCAGGATCGCGATCTACTGCCTTGTGGGTGGTATTCTAGTAGTCTTACTGACGGTGGCCGCTGAACAGCGGAGAGGCAAGGCCCCAGGGGAGGAACTCCCACCCGGTGAGTTCCAGCCTCGGACATTACTCCAGAATTCTGCGGAAGTCCCGGGTCGCGAGATCACCGAGGTCTTGGGTTTGGTCCAGGGGCACACTATCTTTGCCATCTGGCTCGGAAGGGACCTTTCTGCCCTGGTGCGACTCCTCCTTGGCGGCGAGCTGATTGAGTACACGGAGATGATGGGGCGGGCGCGCAAGGTGGCCGCCGATCGGATGATAGCCCAGGCCGAGGAGCTGGGAGCTGACGCGATCATCAACGTCCGTTTCATGACGACCAGCGTCATCGGCAGTGCCGCTGAGCTCTTGGCTTACGGCACAGCCGTTAAACTCAGCAGTCCGGCCACCTGATGGACAAAGACCCAATGGGCGGAAGTGGTTGTATGGAGTTACCCCTTACCACGAGAAGGCTAACGAACGCGCGTTCTACATTCAGTCCCCCAGGCTCCAGAGCTTTTTCGCAGCATATGCGGAGGCTCTGCTCGTCCAAGCTCAGTCCCGCCACCAGTCTCTTCAGTTGGCCGTCCTCCCGTTCCAGGCCCTTGACGCGCAGTTCGCTGGGGCTTAACCTCTTTTACCGCGTTCACGATCTCGGCTTGCGTAAGCCTCGACCGCCGCATGCCGATCCTCCTCTCCGGGAGCGTGAAGCAGAGGGCGATTTTCATGTTCTCATCGGCCCAGACTTTCGGGTGAAGGATGCAAC
>CAZGRE010000012.1:0-11072 GCA_964528085.1 uncultured Thermotogae bacterium
CAGTCCCTCCGTTCCCGTCGGAGACGGTGTAGGTGAAGGTATCCGTCCCGTTGAAATCGGCATCAGGGGTGTAGGTCAGATCTTCACCGTTGTTATCCACCCAACCGTTTACCGGCTGGGCGACCGAAGTCACCGTAAGCTCATCCCCATCCGGATCAGAATCGTTTGTTAGGACGGAGATCGTCACCGCTACGTCCTCATCGGTGGCGGCGCTGTCGTCCTGTGCGAACGGAGGGTCGTTCACCGCCGCGACGGTGACCGTCACCTGGGCCGTGTCCGTTCCGCCGCTGCCGTCGGAGACCGTGTAAGCGAATGTATCGATCCCGTGAAAGTCGGGATCAGGGGTATACACGATTCTACGGCCATTGTTGGTTGCGGTTCCGTTTTCGGGCTCCTCGACCGAATCAATGTTCAGTCTGTCGCCATCCGGATCTGTGTCATTTGTCAGGACATCGATCTCCACCGCCGTATCCTCGTCAGTATCCGCCTGATCGTCGTTCGCGTTCGGTGGGTCGTTGGTCGGGATGATTACGATGTTCACCGTGGCGATATTCGAGTCGTTTATCCCGTCGTTTGCCTTGTATGTGAATACATCCTCCTCCGTCTCGGTCCCATCGTGGATGTAGGTGAACGAGCCGTTCGACCGGAGGGTCAATCTCCCGTGTTTCACCCCATCGACCAGGATCGCCGTCAGCTCCGTCATCGGCGCGTGTCTGTCGTTTGCCAGGACTCCAGGGGCATCGATTTCTATCGTCCCACCCTCCAGCGCGGTGTACAGGTCATCGCTTGCCACCGGAGGAGGTGTGCAGATGACAGACACCTCTACCGTCGCCGGCTCGGAGATCGCACCATCGTCGTCGGCCACGGTGTACTCGAAGCGGTCTTCACCGCAGGTGCGGGGATAGGGGGTGTAGGTGATCACGCCGGTCGTCGGGTGCACGCTCACCGAGCCGGCCTGTGGGGCTTCGGTGATCGTCACGGTGGTTGGGTCGAGCTGGCCGTCGGGATCCTCATCGTTGGAGAGGACGTTGATCCCGACGGAGGCGTTCTCGTCGGTAGCCGCCTTATCGGCACGTGCGATCGGTGGCTCATTGCAGACGATCGTCACCGAAACCCGTGCCCTATTCGAGGTTGCTCCATCATCATCTTCTATGGTGTATGTGAAATAATCGCTCCCGCAGGAGCCGGGGTTCGGGGTGTAGGTGACGATCCCGGTCGTCGGGTTGACGTTGAGCGTCCCTTCCCTCGGCTCCCTGACGATCGCGACCGAGGCGCGGTTGATCGTCCCGTCGCTGTCCGAGTCGTTCGCAGGGACATCGATGTTAACCGGTCTCTCCGCTTCGGTAGTTGCTTCATCATCGAGTGCGATCGGAGGCTCGTTGCACGCGACCTCGATCGTGACCTTCGCCCTGTTGGAGATGGCACCGTCGTTGTCGGCTACGGTGTACCGAAAGTAGTCGTTTCTACACTGACCCGGATCAGGGGCATAGGTGACCATTCCGCTTGCCGGGTCGACGCTGACCGAGCCGTGTTCGGGTTCCTTGACGATGGAGACGCTCGTCGGATCGATCGTCCCGTCACTGTCGGTGTCGTTCCCCAGGATATCGATCTCGATCGCCCCGTTCTCACGCGTCATCGCCTCATCGTCGTTCGCCTGTGGTGGGGTGTTCACACGCTTGACCTCGACATTCACGGTTGCACTCGCTGATCCGCCGTTGCCGTCTGAGATCGTGTACGTGAAGGTATCGGTTCCGATGAACCCCTTGTCCGGCGTGTACTTGATCTTCTTCCCGCTTTTCTTCGCGGTCCCATTCTCCGGCTGCGTGATATCGGACAGATCTAAGGGGTCGCCATCGGGGTCTTCGTCGTTGGCCAAGACCGAAACCTTCACGTACTTTCCTTCGTACGTGCTCGCCTCATCATCATTGGCGATCGGAGGCGCGTTTTCCTCCTTCACTTCGGGCGAGGGACCGGTGAGTGGTTCGCCGATCTCTGCGTTCCGGCCGGCCTTGATGCCGATCCTCGTATCGGCCGGTGCGTACCAATCATCGAGGGTGAAGGAGATCTCCCGCGACTCCTCATCCCTGTAACCATCATCGAACTTGACGCCGTAGAGACCGGTCGCCGAATCTTCTCCGACTTCAAAGTTCTCCGATGCGTCGAGGACGTTCTCTTCGTTAAGGGAGGGATCGAGCTCGATCACCCAGTGACTGAGGGCCGGTCTCTTCGCTGAAGTGACGCGGTAGGCCCAGGTCGAGGTCCCGTCGTCGTTGTAGACGACGCCGAGGAACTCGAAGCTATGTCCAGCGACCGTCAAAACCTGATCGGCGAATGCCCCTAACCCGAACAGGGCGATGAAGACGACCCCGAGAAGGATGACGGATGACGCTCGCAAAGCGGTGGAAAGACGCCTGTCTTTCGAACACCTTCCCGGTTTGCATTTCCCTCCGCGTTCAGTTGTGATCATCTCTTCCCTCCATTGAGCGAATCCTTTGCGAAGATCATTCCAGCTCTCTATTACAAGTCGATTATTCCTGAGAAGCCCCCGGTCCAGCGGGATATTCCGATCACTTGTAGATGGAGGGTGTTCTACCTATGCTCCGCGTTCCCGCCGAGGCCGGGGACACGGACGCGGTTCTCCAGCATCAGGAGGAGGCGGGAGACGATCAACACGATGACGAGGTAAATGAGGGCGACGATGACGTAGGTGTCGAACGTCCGTGCCGTATGGAGGGCGATCTTCTTCCCCTCGAACGTCAGCTCGGTGAGGGAGAGGAAGTAGGCGAGGGACGAGTACTTGATACTGTAGATCAGCTCATTCGACCAGGAGGGGATGACGATCCGAAGCGCCTGTGGGAGGATGATGTGCCGGATCGCTTTCACCTTGCTCAGCCCGATCGATCGGGCCGCCATCATCTGTCCGCTTTCGATCGACTGGATCGCCCCACGGAAGTACTCGGCCTGGTAGGCGGCGCTGTTCAAGCCGAGGCCGAAGATCGCCGCTACGAACGGGGTTATCCGCAGCCCGACCATTGCCAGGTAGGGGGGGAGTCCGTAGTAGATCAGGAGGAGCTGGGCGAGGAGGGGGGTCCCGCGGAAGAACTGGACGTAGAGACTCGAGATGAATCGGATCGGTTTATTCCCGTACACTCGACCGAGGGCGAGGAGGATCCCAACGGTGAACCCAAGGGTGATGGCGCACGCCGTCAACTCGAGGGTCACTCCACTAGCCTCAAGCAGGCGGGGTAAGATGCTCCCGGCGAACTTGAAGAATTCCATGCTCTCTCCTCAATCTCCGTATAGCTCGGTTATCTTATGCAAAAATTCTCTTGTTCGCGGCTCCTTCGAGGAGCTGAACAGCTGTTCCGGCGGGCCCTCCTCGACGATCACACCGTGCTCCATGAAGATGATCTCGTCGGCGACCGAGCGGGCGAATCCCATCTCGTGTGAGACGACGAGCATCGTCATCCCTTCGCGGGCGAGGTTGATCATCACCGTCAGCACCTCGCCGATCAGCTCGGGATCGAGGGCGCTTGTCGGCTCGTCGAACAGGATGAGGAGGGGGGACATGGCGAGCGCCCGCGCGATCGACACCCGTTGCTGCTGCCCGCCGGATAGCTCGGCCGGGTACGCATCCGCCTTGTCGGCGAGGCCGACCCGTTCCAGCTCCTCCAGCGCGAGTTTCGTCGCCTCTTCCTTGCTCAGCCCCTTCACCTTCATCGGCCCGATCCTCACGTTGTCTACGGCGGTCATATGGGTGAACAGGTTGAAGCTCTGGAAGACGAACCCGATCTGGGCGCGGATCCGGTTGATGTCCGTATTCCGGCTCGTCGCCTCCACGCCGCCGAGCCAGACGCTCCCCTTGTCGGGTATGGTCAGCTGGTTTATGCAGCGGAGGAGGGTGCTCTTCCCCGTCCCTGACGGGCCGATCACGACCTTCGTCTCCCCCCGGCGGAGGCTGAGGGAGACACCGCGCAACACCCGGTTGTCGCCGTAAGCCTTATGCAGGTCCTCAACCCTGAGGACGATCTCATCGGATATGATGCGCTTCTCTCGGTTCATGTCAGCGTTCTACTCTCCCTCTCATCTCGAACCCCGGGATCCGCACCCTGTCCTCGAGGAACGCCAAGGAGCGGTTCCCGGCGTAGGTGAGGACGAGGTAGATCAACGCGACGACCATCCAGATGATTAGAATCCATTCAGCGCCGAGTGAGTATTGGATTCTTGTCATGATGAGCGTCCCCTCCTTCGCCAATTCGACGACGCCGATCGCACTCGCAAGGGAGGTGTCCTTGAGGACACTCGAGAACTCGTTCGACCACGGAGGGATCGCAAGCCGGAACGCTTGCGGGAGGATGATGTGCCGGATCGCTTGGAACTTGCTCATCCCGATCGACCGGGCAGCGAGCATCTGTCCCTGGCTTATCGCCTGGATCGCGCCGCGGAAGATCTGCGATTGATACGCCGACGAACGGAGGCCGAGGGCGATCAGCGCCGATGTGAATGCCGGGAGCATGATGTGGAACGAGCGTGCCAGCCCGCTGTGGAAGAGGAGGATCAGGACGAGAGCCGGTATCCCACGGAACGTCTGTTCATATGCCCGACAGAGCCAGCGGAGGGGGCGGTAGCCGTAGACCTGGGCGAAGGCGATCGGGAAGCCGAGGAGGAGCCCCACCACCAGGAGGCTTAGAGTCATCAGGATCGTGGTCGGAACCCCTTTTACGATCAGCGGTCCGATGCTCCCCCAGATTACACTCATGCTTCCCTTCCGCCCTTAACCTAAGGGGAACGTGAAGGAGCCCTTCACGTTCCCCTTCCTACGTTACGTCCTTCGTCTTACCCTAAGTCCAAGGGTCTCACCGTGTCGGTGCTCGCTTAGCCCTACTGGTTGGCGAGATCGGCCAACGACTGGGCGAAGCTGACCACGTCCCCTTCATCGAGGTAGTGCTTGCTTGCCTTCCAGGCGGCCTCGACCTTCGTCTGATCTGTACCCATGTAGGCCCTGATCAGGTTATCCCAAGCTCCCATCGCTTGCAGCTTCTTTATCCCATCGTTGATCAGCGGGAGAAGCCCCTTCGGATCGCCCTCCGCGACGAAGAAACCGAACTTTTCACCGGTCTCGATCACGCCGGCGATCACGAGCCTCGAGTCGACGGCCACACTCGCGCGGGAAGCCGGTTCGTCCTGGACGACCGCATCGATGTTCCCATTGATCAGGTCGAGAACGGCCAGGGGATAGAGGGGATACTCGGCGAGCTTGACATCGACTCCGTTGGCGATCAGGTTCTCCTTGA
Organism: uncultured Thermotogae bacterium; assembly: GCA_964528085.1. GTDB lineage: Bacteria > Bipolaricaulota > Bipolaricaulia > UBA7950 > UBA9294 > B2-G16. Next base: position 5,295 of record CAZGRE010000012.1, read on the forward strand.
TCCAGACCGCTCCTGTCGTCTCAGTCTGAGCACCGACGGTGTGCCCACCGCTCAGCGCGGTGACGATGTTGAGGCCGGAATCGGCGCGGACGATGACCGCCTGATTCGAGGTCCAGTACGGATCGGAGAAGTCCACCTTCAATTCCCGCTCTGCCGTGATCGTCGCCCCGGACGCACCGATATCCGCGCGGCCGATCCCGACGTCGTCGAAGATGATGTCCCAATCGTAGCTGACGATCTTAACCTCGAAGCCCTCGACGATCGCGATCATCCGGATCGCGTCGAGATCGAACCCGTAGAAGTTACCCGATGTGTCCGTCCATTCGAACGGGGGCCACGTCGTGTCGGACGCCACGGTGTACGTCTCACCGGATCCGGCGATGGCGAATGCACCGACCGCTAAGACGATCAGCAGACCTACTGCTAGCAATTTTCTCATACGTGCGACACCTCCTTGAGAGTTAATCTACCACAGAATGCTCTCCCCGGTCAATCGATCGGCACGCGGTAAACCGGTTGGACTGAAGTCGGATCGAGGGTAGACTAGGCTTTGGCTATGAGCGGAGGTGAGGGAGGAAATGGGGCAGTGACGCGGGGTGAGAAAGCGGAGGGGATCGACTTCATCCGCCGGATAATCGCTGAGGACGTAAGGGAGGGTAAGAACGACGGGCGCGTTCACACGCGCTGGCCACCGGAGCCGAACGGGTACATCCACGTCGGACACGCGAAGACCCTCCTTCTCAACTACTGGATCGCCCAGGAGTTCGGGGGGAAGTTCAATCTTCGGTTCGACGACACCAACCCGACCAAGGAGGAGACCGAGTACGTGGAGGCGATCATTGAGGACGCCCGCTGGCTCGGCGTCGATTGGGAGGATCGCCTCTTCTTCGCCTCCGACTATTACGGGCAGCTCTACGAATGGGCCGAGTACCTGATAAAGGCGGGGAAGGCCTACGTCTGCGATCTCTCCCCCGAGGAGATAAGCGAGTACCGCGGAACGGCGAGGCGCAAAGGGGATAGGACGATAACCCCTCCGGGGAAGGACAGCCCGTATCGGAACCGCTCCGTTGAGGAGAACCTCGACCTGTTCAGGAGGATGCGCGCCGGTGAATTCCCGGATGGATCGAAGACCCTCCGCGCGAAGATCGACATGGCGCATCCGAACCTGAACATGCGCGATCCGGTGATGTATCGGATCCTTCGTGCCACCCATCACCGGACCGGGGATGAATGGTGCATCTACCCGACCTACGATTGGGCGCACGGTCAGTCGGACGCGATCGAGGGGATCACCCACTCCCTCTGCACGCTCGAGTTCGAGAACCACCGGCCGCTTTACGATTGGTTCCTCGATAACCTCCCGATCGAGCAACGTCCCCGTCAGATCGAGCTCGCACCCCTCGCCCTCACCTACACCGTCCTGAGCAAACGGAAGCTGAGGAGGCTGGTGGAGGAAGGGCACGTGACCGGGTGGGACGACCCCCGGATGCCGACGATCGCCGGGATGCGGCGGAGGGGGTACACCCCCGAGGCGATCCACGACTTCATCCGCCGCCTCGGGGTGACGAAATCGGAGGGGATGGTGGAGTTTGGCCTCCTCGAGCACTGCCTCCGGCAGGATCTGAACAGGCGTGCTCCGCGCCGGATGGCCGTCCTCGATCCGCTTAAGGTGGTGCTCACGAATTATCCGGAAGGGAAGGTAGAAGAGATCGAGGCGATAAACAACCCGGAGGATGAGAGGGCTGGGACGCGGATGGTCCCGTTCTCACGCGAGATCTACATCGAACGGGAGGATTTCATGGAGGACCCCCCCTCGAAGTTCTACCGGCTCGCCCCGGGGAGGGAGGTCCGCCTCCGTTACGCCTATTTCATAACGTGCACCGATGTGATAAAGGATCCTTCCGGGAAGATCGTCGAGCTTCGCTGCATCTACGACCCGGCTACGCGGGGCGGGGACGCTCCGGACGGGAGGAGGGTGAAGGCGACCCTCCACTGGGTCTCGGCCGGACATGCGATCGATGGGGAAGTGAGGCTGTACGACTCCCTCTTCCTCAAGGAGAACCCGAACGACGTCGAGGAAGGAGGGGACTTCCTCGATAATCTGAATCCGGATTCGCTCGTAGTCCTGAAGGGATGCAAGCTCGAGCCTTCACTCGTAGATGTACAGCCAGGGGATCGCTTCCAGTTCGAGAGGAAGGGGTATTTCTGCGTCGATCCGGACAGCCGCCCTACCCGCCCGGTCTTCAACCGGACCGTCACCCTCCGCGACACCTGGGCGAAGATAAAAGGGCGGATAAAGGGGTAAAGATATGAAAAATCGATATCTCATCGGTTTGATCTTGTCGATCGTGGCTCTGGCGGCCGTTCCGTCGATCGGGTATGCGATCAGCGGCCGGTACGTCGACGTCGACATCGAGGTCTTCCATGGCTGGGGATTCCTCGGTCTCGGGACGTGGGAGAGGCTCGAGCCGCACCTGATATCGGTTCGGATCGAGCCGCTACCGGGCGGCGATGCCGCCGTCCTTGGGGTCGACTACGCTTTCCACCGCGACTACAGGATCACCCCCTCTCTCGGTGATCCGTACCGCGTCGTCCTCACGAATCGGACGGACTCCCTCCTCGGAGTCGTCCTTGCGATCGATGGGCTGAACACGAACGGCGACGCCGAGGTGACGGGGACGGATGCGGACAAGAAATGGATCCTCCTTCCGAACCAGACCGTCCGGATCGCCGGTTGGCAGGTCGGGACGGACCGGGCGCTTGCGTTCTCGTTCGCCACCCCGAGCTCCTCGCACTCCCCCGAACCGAGCCTGCGGGGGCTCATCCGCGTCTACGCATATCTCCCGTCGGGGGAGGGTGAGCCCGCGGCGAAGGGGACCGGCGCGGGAGCCCTGGTAGACCAGCCGACGGTCGTGATACCGTTTCACTCAGCCTCTCACGCCCCCGTTGAGGTGATCTCGATCGGCTACGGCCGCGCACGGGTCGGGCTCGGGTTCCTCTGCGGGGAGAGCGATGGTGTCGGGATCCTGGTCGAGAGCGTTGTCCCCGGGACGATCGCCGATCTGCGCGGTCTACGAGCAGGCGATCTGATCAGCTACGCAAACGGCGTTCCAATCGACTCGTGCTCGGACCTAGCGGAACTTCTGACGACGAGATCACCGGGGGATAGGATCGTGGTGAAGGTCCACCGCCAGGATCGGGCGTTCCTGTTGATGCTCGAGATCGAGGAGTAGGGCGGATCACGGCTCGTCCGCCGGCGCGATAGGGTCCCCGACCTCGGGGAGTGGTCCATCGCCGGTCGGTTCGAACGCCGCCCTCTCCCCGCCGATCAGCTCGACGATCTCGATCCGTGTTCCGGAGGTGTAGAGGATGTCCCCGACCCTCAGGCCGTTTCTCTCCCCGAGCGAGACGATCCCGCGTCGTCTCACCCGATCGACGCTGATGACATACCCGGCCGGACCGACGGCGACCTTCGCCGACGCCGTGGCGACCCTACCGGCCGTATCGGTCACGGTGAGGACGACGGAGTAGACCCCTTCCTCGGTATAGGCATGGAGCGGAGAAACCTCGGAGGAGGTCTGCCCATCCCCGAAATCCCACATACGGGAGAGTATCCCTCCATCGCTCAGCGTCTCGTCCGTGAATCTGACCGGCCCGTGAGCGAACGGCAAGGCCGGGAGGAAGGAGACCCCGGCCTGGGGAGGCCGGCGTAGACCGGCTACCACGACGCGTACGTCCCCCTCACCCGTGATCTGCGGCGTCTGTTCCTCCCCCCGCTCGGCGCGGACGTATCCTGGAACCTCCCTGGCCACGTATTCGTACAGCTCCCAGGCGGTGATCTGGGAATCCCCATTCAGATCGGCGTTCCCCTCCAGACCCTCCAGGATGAAATGCGTGAAGACCCCGTGGCCGAGCCCCTCCGACTCGAACGCCTCCTGCCCTTCAGCGGCTGCGGATAGGATCAGGCGTCCCTCAAGGGCGAGATCGCTGAAGATGTCGGGCGAGGAGGTCGTCGGCCGGTGGCCGCCGGCGAGGCTCCGGCCGAGCCCGCCGGAATAGCAGCCATCGAATAGAACGAGGACATGATCAGATTCGAGGCGGTCGAGGAACCGGCCGAACTCGTCATCGCGGAGGGCAGTGTCGTCGACCGCCCCTGCGCGCGTGTCGTAAAGGACGAAGAACTCGTCGACCCCGTCTGCTTCGTCCGCTCCATCGTCGAGCCCCTGATACCCATGCCCGGAGAAGTAGATCAATACGAGGTCGTCCCGCCGCGCCATCCGCCGAAGCCAGCCGAACCCTTCACGGACGTTCACCAGGCTCGCCGGCTCGGAGACGACGGCGTCGTTCCCCGGGAGTCGGCCCTCCCGGTCGGTCAAGAGGCGGATGTGATCCGGTGGTATCCCGGCCTCGAGCGCCCAGTGGGAAAGGGCCTCTGCGTCGCGCCTTCCGAATGCGAGGTCCTTCACCTCTTCGTAGTCGGATATCCCGATTATCAGGGCCCAGACAGAGGCGACCGGGACCACCTCCGGGATCCGGCGCACCCGGAGTGTTACCTCAGTCGTCGCGGTCTGACCGTCGTCGTCGGTCACGGTGAGCCTGATCCGGTATCTCCCTACCTCGGAGTAGCGATGGATCGGGCTCTGCTCGCGCGAGGTTCGGCCGTCTCCGAAGTCCCATTCCCATGCGATGATCGTCCCATCGGCGTCGACCGATCGGTCGGTGAACCGGACCGGATCGAGGAGGGACGGGGATGAGGGGGTGAAGGTGAACTCTGCCTTCGGCGGGGCGGGAGATTCGACGATGATCGCGTGCATCACGGCGCTCGAACGCTTGTCGTCGTCGATCACCCTGAGGGTCACGGGATGGGAGCCGCTCGCAAACGGTGGGACGGTTATGATCGGATCCGGGCCCACGATCTCGAACTCCCCGTCTGACTGAAGGTCCCAGTCGTATTCCACAATCTCTCCATCGGGATCATAGGAACCGGATGCGTCGAGCCTGACCGAATCCCCCTCCCGCACGGGGCGATCGAGGGGGGTCCCGCCCGGCGATACCGGGGCCCAGACGAAGCTTGCCACCGGTGCCGTGTCCGCTGGAAAGACGGTGATCCTCCTCCCGGTCGACGCTGGGACGCCGTCGTCATCGGTGACCGACAGCGTCACTAGATACTCGCCGGCCGCTGCGTAGCGGTGTTCGCCCCTCTCCCCCATTCCGAGCTCACCATCACCGAAGTCCCACCAGTACTCGACGATCCGCCCGTCAGGATCCCGCGATTCCGAGGCATCGAACTCCACGGGTTCGCCGGCCTCCGGCTCGAGGGGGTAAACGGAGAATGAAGGAAGTGGTGGGATGTCAGGCGGGGGGGAGAAGAGGAGGGCGAGGTCCGCCTCGAATCGGAGGGAGAGGCGCGCCTTCCCCTCCTCTGTGATCCCGAGCTCAGCCTCCATCCGGCCGGAATCGGATCCGAGCTTAAGCGAAACCGAACCGCTCGCTAGCTTAAGGATCGAGAATGAGGCGTTCAGCCCGATGGCCACACCCTCATCGGGGAGGCGAAATCCGAGGCTTCCGCTCCAGTTCCCCGAATGATCGAGATAGACGGTGGCGTTCAAGGATCCTTCCCAACCCTCTCCCATCTTGGAGAGGGAAAGGGCGAGTATCCGATCCGGTATGAGGGAGACCTCTCCGCGTAGCAAGATCGCTCCGAGGTCGGAGGCAGCGCCGATCGACAGCGAATCCGACGTGAGGGCGGTGAAATGGACCGAGGTGAATACCTTCGTC
>CAZGRE010000012.1:11172-37249 GCA_964528085.1 uncultured Thermotogae bacterium
AACCATCCTCCGTTTAAGGGGGAGCCGGTCAGGGAGAATGAACCGGATCGGCCCTTTCGGGCGGCTGTCAGCCGCATCTCCTCAAGATGGAACGGCTTGGTCGAGAAACGAAGATACGCCGATAAATCGAATCCGAAGAGGTCCGGATACGCGGGGGCGAGCTCTACGATCATCCCGGGTTCACCGTCCGGATCGGGATGGGCCCCGATCGTCCTCCCCCCCTCCCCTGCTCCGATGCAGGGCGATCCGGGTCGAAGGCTGAGATCCCCTCCTGCGAGGTTTACGAATCTCGGGGGGGCGGAGATGTCGCTCGGCCGACGGGAGATGCCGGAATAGTCCGTACCGTTTCCGAAGAGGTCGTTGTGCGATGAGACGAACTTCCCTCCCTCCCCTCCGGACGGCTCGTACCTGATCCCGCAAGCCCCGTTGTAGGCGATGATCGAGTTAGAGGTGAGGACCGTTCCGCTTGCAATCCTCAGCCCGCTTCCACCGTTTTGTACGATCGTCGCGTGATCGATCGAGACGGTGGTGGATGCATCGATGAGGATCCCATCCGATCCGCAGCCGATGATCTCCGTCCCTTCGATCTCACCGCCCGCCTGCTTGGCGAGGGATATCCCCGTCCCTTGGGCATGGCCGATCGTGCAGTCTATAAGTGAAACTCGGCTCGACCCACCCGCTTCGATCCCTTCCTTCCCGCCGGTGAGTCGGCTTCCGGATATCTTGAGGTCCGATCGATCAGCCAGCCGGATCCCTCCTTCGTCGTTCCCTGCAAGATCGGTGCCAATGACGGAGGCGGACGATCGATCGGCGAGTTCGATCCCCCACAGACAGTTCTCGCCCACGTACGATCCGTCGATTAAAACCGCGGCTGCGTCGGCGAGGGCGATCCCGCTTTCCGCGTTATCCGCGATCCTCACCCCGACCAAGGACGCCGAGGCGTCGCCGGTCAGGAGGATCCCATCCCCTCCGTTCTTAGTGATCTCACAATTGACGATCCGCGGGCGGGCCCCGGCGTAGGCCCAGATACCGTGGGAGACGTTATCCGTGATCTGCACCCGCTCGAGGCTCGGGCGCGACGTCTCATCCCTGATCTCGATTCCCCACTCTCCGGCTCCGGTCACGATGCAGTCGACGATCGCGATCGATGCCGAATCGATGACGACAGCCGGTCCCTCAAGGACGGAGGCCTCCCTCTCGATCGTGAACCCCTCCACCCTCCCCGAGCTCATGTTCCGGGCTGTCAATACCTCTTCGAACCCGTAGCCATACCTGATCCGCGTCAGGGCCGGTCCGGCACCGACCAGGGTTATTCCATCCTTCAGGAAGACGTGTTCCTCATAGACCCCGGGATTGACGTAGATCAGGTCGCCGTAGTGTGCAGCGTCGATCGCCCCCTGGATTGTACGGAATCCTCCCGTCCCGTCCTGCGATACGAGGAGCTGGCCGCCGGCGACGGCGACAGTGAGAAGGAGGATCATTAAGATGAAGACGATCAGTCCGATCCGCAACATAAGGCCATTTTACGGTTCAGCGGGGAGGGAACCAACGTGACTGAACGGGGCGATGGTGTATCCTACTTGTGGGAGGTTCATGATGCGCGCGTTCTTTTGCATACCGATCGATGATTCTCTCCGCCGTGAGATCGCGCGGCTAGCCGAAGGGTTGCGGGGAGGGACGAAGGCGCGAGTAAGCTGGGTTGAGCGCGGGAACTATCACGTCACCCTCCGCTTCCTCGGCGAGATCGATCCGATGCTGACGGCCGATCTTGAGCGGATTACCCGCGAGGTAGCCTCTGCTATCGGCCCTTTTCAGCTGACGGTCGACCGGGTCAGTGCGTTCCCGACGGTCGACAGGCCGCGGGTCATCTGGGTAGGAGGGAAGGCGTCACCTGAGTTCCTCAACCTCTGTTTCGCGCTCAATTCCCGGCTTGAGCGGCTCGGATTCCCGCGGGTACGGGATGAAAAGGTCGTTCACATTACCATCGCCCGTGTCAAGGGGAGGGTCGATCCCGGGCTCGAGGCCAGGCTGCGGTCAGCCTCCCTCCCCCCGAGGCTTCTTCCGGTCAAGCGGGTCGTCCTGATGGAGAGCCGCCTCTCCCCTCGTGGGGCGGTCTACTCGCCGCTGTTCACGGTCTTCCTCGGAAAGGACGGCTGAAATGGGATTTGAGTACGTCGACCATCCGGGCGACATCGGGATAAGGGCGTGGGGTAAGACCCCGGATGAGGCGTTTCGCGAGGCGGCACGGGGCCTCTTCTCCTTGATGGTCGATCTCAGCCGCGTATCCCCTGCCGTCCGCCGGGAGGTGGAGGCGAAGGCGGATACCCTCGATCGGCTCCTCGTCGAGTGGCCCTCCGCCCTCCTCGCTGAGAAGGATGTCACCGGCTTGATATTCTCCGATTTTGAGGTATCGATAGAGAGCCTCCCGTCCGGATACACGTTGCGCGGAGTCGGTTTGGGAGAGCCGCTCGACCCGGCGAGGCATCCGATCGGGACGGAGGTCAAAGGGATAAGCTACCTCGGCCTCGTTGTGAAAGAGAAGGACGGAGGTTGGGCCGTTCAGTGCATCGTCGATGTCTGAGGAGGGATGATGGAAGGAAGGTTGATTTCGCTCGGTCATTCGGAGTGGCTCCTTCCCAAGGAGGGGGGGATGCGAGTCCCGGGGAGGATCTACGCCGACCCGGAGACGATCGCCCAGCTTAAGGAAGGGGAGAGCGGGGAGTGGAGCGCGTTAAAGCAGGTGGAGAACGTCGCCTCCCTCCCTGGGATCGTCTCCGCAGCGATCGCCCTCCCCGATGTCCATCCCGGTTACGGGTTCCCGATCGGCGGGATTGCCGCCTTCGATCTTAAAGAAGGGGTCGCCGTCGTCGGTGGGGTCGGGTTCGACATCAACTGCGGGGTCAGGCTCCTCGCCGTCTCCCTTTCCCGCATGGAGGTGGAGGAGAAGATCGAGGAGCTCGGGGACGACCTCTACCGTAGGGTCCCTGCCGGCCTCGGATCGAAGGGGAAGCTCCGCCTATCGATCAAGGAGATCGACAGGGTCCTCGTAGAGGGGGCGGCGTACGCGGTGGAGGGCGGGTATGGGCTCCCGGAGGACCTCCGGCATATCGAGGAGGAGGGCCGGATGGCCGGGGCCGACCCGGCTGCGGTCAGCGAGCTCGCCAAGCAGCGCCAGTTCGGGCAGGTCGGGACCCTCGGCTCGGGGAATCACTACCTTGAGGTCCAGTACGTCGAGGAGGTCTTCGACCCCGACGCGGCGCGCGCTTACGGGATTGAGGAAGGAGGGATCGTCGTATCGATCCATACCGGCTCGCGCGCCCTCGGCCATCAGATCGGTCAGGACTACCTGAAGGAGATGGCGAAGGCGAGCGCGAAGTACGGGATCGCGATCCCCGAGCGCGAGCTCGTCTGCGCCCCGATCGACAGCCCGGAGGGGTGGAGGTACCTCTCCGCCGTCGCAGCCGGGGCGAACTGCGCGTTCGCCAATCGCCAGGTGATCGCGAGCCTCGTCCGCGCGTCGTTCGAGCGGGTATTCGGCCTGGGGAGGGAAGAGGTGAAGACGGTCTACGACATCGGCCACAACAACGCAAAGATCGAGACCCACATCGTCGATGGGGCCAGCCGTCGCCTCCTCGTCCATCGCAAGGGCTCGACGCGCGCGTTCGGACCCGGCCGGCCCGAATCCCCTCCAGAATATCGGGACGTCGGCCACCCGGTCCTCGTCGGCGGGACGATGGGGACGGCGTCGTACATCATGCGCGGGACGGAGCTCGGGATGGAGAAGACGTTCGGCAGCGGGATCCATGGTGCCGGCCGCGCCCTGTCGCGGAAGAAGGCGGCGAAGAGGTTCTGGGGGGAGAGCGTAATATCCGAGCTTGCGGGAGAGGGGATCCGTGTCTGGGCCCACAGCCGCCGCGGGGTCGCTGAGGAGGCCCCGGGTGCGTACAAGGAGATCGAGGGGGTGGTGGGAGCCGCCGTCGATGCCGGGATAAACCGGCTCGTCGCCCGCCTCCGGCCGCTGGCAGTGATCAAGGGCTGATCAGCGCCGACCGGCCGAAAAGGCGCGCGTCCCTTTGACGATCGCCCGTGCGAGCTTCTTCGGATCGTGCTTGATCGTCTCCTTCCCTCCCCACTCGACCGTTCCGATCAGGTCGGCTCGGATCACCTTGAGGCCGTACTCGTTCGGGACGGGAAGATCGTCGCGGACCGGCTCCGAAGCCTCATCGATGTAGCCGGCGAGGAGCCATTCCGCCGGTCGGGCGGAATTGACGAAGACCGCATCGAACCGGGAGATCCGGATGTAGTCGTTCAACACCTTTAAATGATCCCGGAGCGTGAACCGATCCGTCTCCCCTGGCTGGGTCATAAGGTTTGCGATCAGGATCTTTTCTGCCCGGCTCTCCTCGATCGCTTCTACGATCCCCTCGACGAGGAGGTTCGGGATGATGCTCGTATAAAGGCTCCCCGGGCCGATGGTTATCAGGTCGGCTGTGCCGATCGCTTCGATGACCTCCTCGTACGGTTTGACCGGCGCGGTCGATAGGAAGATCCGCTTGATCGGACGCGGGTCGCTGCTGATCCGCGACTCCCCTTCGATCTCTGTCCCGTCTTCGACGATGGCGACGAGCCTGGTCTTGGTCAGGGTCGCGGGGAGGACGCGGCCGCGGATGCTCAGGAAATGGCTCATCGCCTCGATCGCCCGATCGAACCCGCCGGTCGCCTGTTCGAGCCCGGCGAGGAGGAGGTTCCCCAGGGAGTGGCCGGCAAGCTCCTCCGGCGCGGAGAAGCGGTACTGGAAGTAGTCGGAGAAGCGCGTCTCGTCCTCGGCCAGGGCGAGGATGCAGTTCCGCACGTCGCCGGGCGGGAGGACGTCTATCTCCTCCCGGAGTCGGCCTGAGCTTCCACCGTCGTCCATCACCGTCACCACGGCGGTTATGTTCGACGTCTCCTCCTTCAGGCCGCGGAGGAGGGCGGAGAGGCCCGTACCGCCGCCGATGCTGACGACGTGCGGGCCACGCTCCAAAACGCGCGTCCGATAGATCATCGTCGACGGCTTGATCCGCGCGCCGGGAGCGACCCCGGCCGCGACCGAGCGGGCGAGCCGGAACAGGGAATACCCAAACCCGCTTCCACCGAGGAAAAGGAGACTGGCGACCAGGGCGTAGCGGCCGGGAGGGCCGGCGGGGAATGCCCGGTAGATCGTCCGTGCGGCATCCTCCCCGAACGTGTAGAACAGGGCGGTTACGATCACTCCCATCGATAGGATCGAGAGGATCACCCATCTCTTCACCTGCAACCCGGGATACAGCCAGCGGATCAGCCGGCGGACGTCGGCCTTCATCGCTCGGTCCCGTTCCCGATGTAGAGGGCGATGACCGGGGGGATGTCGAGGAGCGACTCCCGGAGGGTCTCGCTCGGGGAGACGGCGTAGCGTCGATCGGCGCTGATCGCGATGGAGCGATCGTGATCGACGAGCTTGAACCGGACCGGGATATCCCCAGGAGAGCCAGAGAGCGCCTCCTGGATCCGTTTAAGGATCGATTCGTCCAGCCCTTCCGGATCGAGGACCATCGTGAGGGAGACCCCGCTGCGCGAGGTGATCTTGCTTAAGGGGAAGATCTCCTCGGCGATCAGGTTCGTCCCACCGTTCCGCTCGTTTACGCTCACCTCGACGCCGATCAAGGCGTCATCCCGGAGGAGGTCGCCGGCAACGGCGAGGATCCGGGGGAAGACGGTGAACTCGATCTCGCTCGTCCCGTCATCGATCGTGACGAACGCCATCTGGTCCCCCCGCTTCGTGCTGATCCGCCGGACCGTCTTCACCCAGCCGCCGATCGTCGCCCGCGTTCCGATAGGCAGGTTCTTCACCTGGTCCGCGGGGGTAGTGTGAACGGCAAGGGTCTGGCGGTGCTCGTCGAGAGGGTGTCCTGATACGTACAGCCCGAGGAACTCCTTCTCCAGGGCGAGGAGATCGGCCCGCGTGAACTCCGGTTCGGTCACCGCCGGCTCGAACGGGGTCTCACCCGCCTCCTCGAAGATCGACCGCTGCCCGGTCGAGCGCTCCCGTTGCGCCACCTGCATCAGCTCTATCCCTTCGGAGAGGTGGCGGAGGAGGCCGCGGCGGGACGCGCCGAGCCGGTCGAACGCACCGGCCTTGATCAGCGCCTCCAGGGCCTCGCGGTCTAGCGACTCCTCCTCCACCCGGCGGCACATGTCGAAGAACGACGTGAACCTTCCCTTATCCCGGGCGGAGATGATCGCGCGGATCGCCCCTTCCCCCACGTGCTTGATCGCTCCGAGGCCGAAGCGGATCGTCCTCTCCCCGACCGGGGTGAACCGGGAGCGGCTCTCGTTTATGTCGGGGGGGAGGACCTCGATCCTCATCTCGCGGCACTCCCTTATGTACTCGGCGATCTTGTCGGTGTCCGACTTAACGCTCGAAAGGAGGCTAGCCATGAAATGGGTCGGATAGTTCGCCTTCAGATAAGCGGTCCAGTAGGAGACGAACGCATACGCCGTGGCATGCGCCTTGTTGAACCCATAGCGGGAGAACTTCTCCATATCTCTGAACGTCCCCTCTGCGAGGTTTCGGGAGATCCCGTTCTTCAGGCAGCCGGCGATAAACTTCTCGCGGAGGCTTCCCATGATCTCCTTGTTCTTCTTTCCCATCGCCTTCCGGAGGATGTCGGCCTCGGCCAGGGTGAACGAGGCGAGCCTCTGCGCCATCAGCATCACCTGATCCTGATAGATCGGAAGGCCGAACGTGTCGGCGAGGACCTCCTCAAGGGCCGGATGCGGGTAGGAGACCTGTTTCTTCCCGCTCCGTCGCTCGACGTACTCGTCGGTCATCCCGCTCTCGAGCGGACCGGGACGGAAGAGGGCAAGGATGGCGATCAGATCCTCGAAGCGGTCCGGCCTCACCCGCTTGATCAACTTCGTTATCCCGCTCCCCTCCAGTTGGAAGATCCCCGCCGTCTTCCCCGAGCGGATCAGCGAGAACGTCCGCTCATCATCGAGGGGGAGGTCTTGAAGAGAGATGTCAATACCAGCCTCCTCGGAGAGCGAGCGGCAGGTCTCATCGAGGAGGGTCAGATTCCTGAGCCCGAGGAAGTCGAACTTGAGGAGGCCGACCGCCTCGACGTCGTTCATATCGTACTGCGTGACGAACTCCCCCTCGCCGACGCGGAGGAGGGGGACGTGGTTCATCAGCTCGTCCGGGGCGATGACGACCCCGGCGGCGTGCGTCGAAGCGTTCCTCGTCAGCCCTTCGAGCCTGAGGCCGATGTCGATGACCCGGCGGATGTCGGTGTTCTCCTCGTACAGGGAGCGGAGTTCGACGACCCGGTCGACCGCTGTGGCGAGCCCCCAGCCGAACGGGATCAGCTTCGCCACCCGGTCGGTCACGCTGTAGGGTATCCCGAGGACCCGTCCGACGTCGCGGACGACGCTCCGCGCCGCCATACGGTCGTAGGTGGCGATCTGGGCGATCCGCTTCCACCACTTCTCGCCTCCGTATTTCTGTCTGACGTAGCCGATCACCTGGTCCCGGCCGTTTATGCAGAAATCGATGTCGAAGTCCGGCATGCTGACGCGATCAGGGTTCAGAAACCGCTCGAAGATCAGGTTGTACTTGAGCGGGTCGACGCCGGTGATCCCGAGGGAGTAGGCGACGAGGCTCCCCGCTGCCGAACCGCGCCCCGGACCGACGGCGATTCCGCTCTCCTTTGCGTAGCGAACGAAGTCCCACACGATCAGGAAGTACGTGCTGTATTCCATCTTGGCGATGACGCCAAGCTCGTAGTCGAGCCTCTCCTTCACTTCATCCGTTATCTCGCCGTAGCGGCCCTTCGCCCCTACGTAGGCGAGCTTACGCAGGTATTCATTCGGATTGGACTCCCCCTCAGGGAGGTCGAACGGCGGGATCATCGTCTTCCCGAACTCGAGCTCGAGCTCGCAGCGATCGGCGATCAGGCGCGTGTTCTCCAGCGCTTCAGGGTAATCGGCGAACAGCTCATCCATCTCCTCGGCGGAGCGGAAGTGATACCCCTCGCCGTCGAACGTCCGATGGTCGGGATCGCTCATCGTCTTCCCGGCACGGATGTTGAGGAGTACCTCGTGGGCCAATCTGTCGTCGGGGGAGAGATAATGGATGTCGTTCGTCGCAACGAGCGGGAGTCCGAGGCGGTGGGCGAGCTCGACCAATCCTTCTTTTAGACGATCGTCCCGCTCGGTCCCGTGATCCTGGAGCTCGATGAAGAAGTTCCCCTTCCCGAATATCTCCTCGTACTCCCGTGCCGCCTCCTCCGCCTTCTCCAGCCGGCCGGCGAGGAGGAGGCGCGGAACCTCACCGCTCTGGCAGGCCGACAGGGCGATCAGCCCCTCGGCGTGCTCCCGGAGGAGCTCCTTGTCCGCCCGCGGCCGGTAGTAAAACCCCTCTGTCTGGGCGTAGCTGACGATCCGAAGGAGGTTTCGATAGCCGGTCTTGTTCTCGGCGAGGAGGACGAGATGGTAGAACCGCTCGCCTCCTTCCCCGCCGCGGTCGCGCCGCCCCCTGGGTGCGACGTAGACCTCGCAGCCGATGATCGGTTTGATCCCCCGCTTCCGCGCCTGGCGGTAGAACTTGATCGCGCCGCTCATCACCCCATGGTCGGTCAGGGCGATCGCGTCCATTCCGTATTCCTCGGCACGATCGAGGAGTCCGGTGATCTTGCATGACGAATCGAGGATGCTGAACTCGGAATGAACGTGTAGATGAACGAATCGGCTCGACAATCCTTACTCCCCTACGAAGATGATCTTCTCTTCTCCCGGCATGACGAGGCCGAGGCGCTCCCGCGCGACCTCTTCAATCGTCTTCGGATCGTCCTTGAGCGCAAGATGGGCCCGGAGGTCATCCCTCCTTCTTTCCTCTTGCTCAAGGGAGATCTGCAGATCCGCTAAATCATGTCGGAGCCTGTAGATCTTGAGCGAGCGGCCGATGAAGGTGAGGCACAGGAACAGAACGAGAAAAAAGATGAGGGAATAGACGACCAACCCTCTATCTAAGCGCAGCGCCCCCCGTTTTTTCATCCCCCTCACCTCTCGGATCTGCGAAGATCCAAGGACGATCATCCCGACTTTTCAGTATAGTCCTCGGCCCGGCGCGAAACAACGGACATCGGTACGCTTGTTGCGGCGGGAGAAGTGGACGTCGATAATCGGGCGGTCGTTCATAAGGAGAGAGGATGCAAGCTAGGGAACTTCGCAGACGATTCCTCGGTTTCTTCGCCGAGCACGGACACAGGATCGTGCCGAGCTCATCGCTCGTTCCGCACGATCCGACGCTCCTGTTCACCGCCGCCGGTATGGTCCAATTCAAGGATATCTTCTGGGGGCGGGTGAAGCCGGAATTCTCACGGGCGGCGAGTTGTCAGAAGTGCTTCCGGACCACGGACATCGAGAACGTGGGGAGAACCGCCTACCACCAGACGTTCTTCGAGATGCTCGGGAACTTCTCGTTCGGGGACTACTTCAAGGAGGAGGCGATCGGGCTTGCGTGGTCGTTCGTCACGGAGGAGCTCGGGATCGCGGCCGAGCGGTTGTGGGCGTCGGTGTACGAGGAGGACGAGGAAGCGTACGCGATCTGGCGCGACGTCGTCGGCCTCCCTCCCGAGCGGATCGTCAGGCTGGGGAAGGAACACAACTGGTGGGGACCGGTCGGGGATAGCGGGCCGTGCGGCCCGGACTCCGAGCTCCACTACGACACCGGCGAGGAGAACGCGTGCGGGCCGGATTGCACGGGGCTTGCCTGCGACTGCGACAGGTTCGCCGAGTTTTGGAATCTCGTCTTCATGCAGTATGAGGCGAAGGAAGGGGGAGGGCTCGTCCCCCTTGCGAAGAAGAACATCGACACCGGGATGGGGCTCGAGCGGGCGGCGGCGATCCTGCAAGGGGTGAAGACGAACTTCGACATCGACCTGTTCCGGCCAATCGTCGAAGCGATCGAAGCGAAGGTCAAAGGGGGGATCTCCGCCGAACGGCTCCCCTACCGGAACACGATCGCCGATCATGTCCGCGGGGTCGTCTTCCTCCTCGCCGATGGTGTGATGCCGGGGAATGAGCGGCAGGGTTACGTCCTTCGGCGGATCCTCCGCCGGGCGATCCGGGCCGGCGAGAACCTCGAGCTCCCGCCCGGGAGCCTGGCCGGGTTCGTCGATCCGGTGATCGAATCGCTGGGGGAAGTCTATCCCGAGATCGTCCCGATCCGCTCCCTTGCCGAGCGGTTGGTCTTCCGCGAGGAGGAGACGTTCCGGAGGACGCTCCGCTCCGGTGAGGAGCGACTGGAGCGGCTGATCGATCGCCTGAAGAAAGCGGGCGAGTCCGTCATTCCCGGGGAGCTCGCGTTCGAGCTGACCGACACGTACGGGTTCCCCCTCGAACTGACCGAGGAGATCGCCGCTGAGGAGGGGATCGCGGTCGACCTCGACGGATTCGAGCGGGCGCTCGCCGAGCAGCGGAAAAGATCGAAGGAGCCCTCCGTTCGGATCGAGGCGTCGGCGAGCCTCAAAGTGCAGCCAACCGTCGTTCATAGATGGCACAGGGAGCCGACCGAGTTCGTCGGCTATAAGGACCTCGAAGCCGAGGCGGAGATCGTTGGAATCGAGGAGGAAGAAAAAAAACTCCTTCAGATCGCCTTCTCCAAGACCCCGTTCTACGCCCTCGGCGGCGGTCAGATCGGAGATACGGGGACGGTGGAGAACCTATCCCGGCCAGGGAAGGGGATCGTCCGCGACACGAGGAAGGCTGACGGTGGGGCGACGCTCCACTACGTTAAGGTGGACGAAGGTCGATTTGAGGTCGGGGATACCTGCCGGCTTTCGGTTGATGTTTCCCGCCGGCGGCGGATCGAGCGGAACCATACGGCGACGCACCTGATTCACGCCGCCCTCCGGACCGTCCTCGGCCCGCATGCGACCCAGGCAGGGTCTGAAGTGACCGACAGCGAGCTCCGATTCGATTTCTCCCATTTCACGCGGTTGACTGAGGAGGAGCTCCGTTTAGTTGAGGATAAGGCGAACGAAGCCGTCCTCGCCGATTATCCGGTTGAGACTTCGGTCCTCCCGCTCGAAGAGGCGAAGAAGAGCGGTGCGATCGGCCTGTTCGAAGAGGAGTACCGGTCCCGCGATCGCGTCCGCGTCGTCAGCGTCGGCGATGTAAGCAAGGAGCTGTGCGGGGGGACGCACGTCCGGCGAAGCGGCGAGATCGGGCTGATAAAGATCGTCTCCGAGGAGGGGATAGCATCCGGCGTAAGGCGGATCCGCGCGATCACCGGTGATTCGGTCATCGCCCGGATCCGCGAGGAGGAGGATCTCCTCTTTCGGGTGAAGGAGGAGCTCGGCGACGACCCGGTGGCAGGGGCGAGGAGGCTGAAGGAGGAGTTGAGAGAGCTCCGCTCCCGGCTCGATGCGATCGAGACTGAGCGGGCGATCTCTCTTGCCGAGGATATCCTCGCCTCCTCAGAGTCGGTCGGTCAGGTCAGGCTGATCGGCGGGCGGGTCGACCGGATGGAGGTCGAGAGGCTGAAGCTGATCGCCGACAGGCTCGAGGAGAGAGGAAGGCCGGCTGTCGTCATCCTCGTCGGGGACGCAAGTGGCCGGGGGATCGCCATCTGCAAGGTATCGAAGGAGATCGGCGGTGTCGATGCCGGCGATCTGGTCCGGAGGATGGCGAAGACCCTCGGCGGCGGGGGAGGGGGAGGGAGTCTCTTCGGCCAAGGCGGGGGGCCGGGGGTAGACCGGCTCGATGAGGCCCTCGCAGCCGGGTTGAGCGCCGCCCGCAAGGGCATCGCAATCTAACTGCTCAGTCGGACCGGCATGCAGACGTAGAGGAAGCCCGCGTCCGTCTCAGCGATCTTCTCCCCGGCAGGTTCGATCAGGCCCGCCTTCTCCGGGGCAGCGAGCCACAGGGTCACCTCATCCGAGTCGAGCCGCTTCAGCGCATCGATCAGGTACTCCCCCCGGAAGGATATCTCGATCTCCTGAGGGGGGACCTTCTTCAACCGGACGCGCTCCTCGGCCTCACCCTTCTCCTTGGAGGAGGAGTTGATCGTGACCGCGCTCTCGTCGGTCGTCGCCCTGAACGTCACCGCCCCCGACTCCTCAGCGGCGGTGATCTCGATCCGCTGCAGGGTATCGAGGAGGGCCCGCCGGTCGAACGAGAGCCCGATCGGGTTGTCCTTTGGGATGACGCGCTCAAAGTCGGGGAACTCCTCGTTCAATGTCTTCGCCATGAACGTCACCGCTCCGGCGCGGAAGAAGAGCTCCCCTTCGTTACGATGGATGTCGACGGTGGGGGCTCCTACCTGGGTGAAGACGCGGTCAAGATCGCTCAGGACGCGCGCCTCGACCAGGTACTCCCCCTCTTCCTTTATCTCATCGATCTCGACCGCCTTCAGTGCGAGTCGGTAACCGTTCGTCGCCACCATCCGGAGGCGCCCCTCCTTCAGGACGAGGTTCACGCCGGTCAGGTTGATCCGCGTCGTCTCCCCCGCCTTCAACGCAGCGAACGCCGTCTGTTCGAGCCCGCGATGGAAGAGGTCGGTCTTCATTGTGGCGATCCTCTTCTCCGGGAGGGGTGGAATCGCTGGATAGTCCTCCACGGGGAGGGTCGGAAGGTCGAACGCCGCCTCGCCGCAGCGGACCTTCACCGTCGTCCCGTCGTCCGCCGTCTTGATGCTGATCCTCTCATCGGCGGGGAGGTGAGCAGCGATCTGGTTGAAGACAGCCCCGTTCAGGACGACCGCCCCATCGCCGCCCTGATTCTCGATCTTCAGCTCATACCGGACGGCACGGGCGAGGTCGGTCGCCTGGAGGAGGAGCCGGTCGCCTACGATCTCCATCTTCAGCCCGGCGAGGATCGGCATGCTGCTCCGCGAACCGAGTGCGTAGCTCGCCAGCCTGACTCCGAACACTAGGTCGTCCTTCAAGCATACAAAATCCATCGATTCCCTCCCTTATCTCCCGTTGTGAAGTCGTCCACCCATGATACTCGATCCTGATTCATGGCGGCAAAGCTAGACCCCTAGCCGGCGGGCGATCTCCTCGCTCACCGTATTGAGCGGGGCCGTTCCATCGATCACCTCTACGGTCGGATCGCCGGAGACGAGCTCGAGGTAGCCTCGCCTCACCCGCTCGTAGAACCCGATCCCCTCCTGCTCGATCCGATCGGCCGGATCCTTCCGCCGGGAGAGGGCGACCTCGACCGGGACGTCGATCAGAAACGTCAGATCAGCCTTCCTCCCCTCGGTCGCTGCATCGTTCAGCACCCTGATCAGGTCGAGATCCAATCCCCTCCCGTAACCCTGATACGCCAAGCTGGAGAGCCGGTAGCGGCTCGTGATCACGGTCTTCCCCGCACGGAGGGCGGGGAGGATCACCCGGTGTGCGTGCTCGGCCCGGCTGACCATGAACAACAGAAGCTCGGAGAGCGGGAGGAGGCCGCTCTCCCGGGAGAGGAGGATCGAGCGGACGCGCTCCCCGATCGGTGTCCCTCCCGGCTCCCGGCTCGTCACCACCCGATATCCGGCCGCACGGATCCGCGCCGCGATGCGGGGGGTCAACGACGATTTACCGGTGAAGTCGAGCCCCTCAAGTGCTATCAGTTTCCCGGAAAGGTCGATGGCGGCCACCTCCGAACAGGACGTAGATGATGATCAATCCAGCTCCGATCGTAACACAAGTATCGGCGAGATTGAACACGGGAAAGCCACGGATCTCGAAGAAGTCAAGGACGTACCCGTTCGTCAGCCGATCGATCAGGTTCCCGATCGCCCCGGCGAGGATGACAGCGAGCCCCACTCGGAGGAGGGGGGATAGATCCCGGCGGATGATGAGGACGGTAAAGAGTACGACGCTCACCGCAATCGATACAGCGAGGAACACAGCCCCGCTCCCGGGAAAGGCGCCGAACGCCCCCCCGGCGTTATGAACGCGGGTCAGCCTTATCCCCGCCCCGATCAATGGATGCGCCTCTCCGAGCTTCAGGCTACTTGCGGCCCACCATTTCGTCAGCCGGTCGAGGCCGATCAGCATCGCTGTGACGGGGATCCAGGAGAGGCGCCTCATAGCTGCAACAGCCTATCCGGCCGATCGATCCCCGTCAAGGGCCGTTGCGGGGAAACGATCGATCGGATACGGTATTCCCTGCCGCAACTGGATAGGTCCGGCGGGAAGAAGGTCAGGATGAAGCTCGTTCGATTCCGCACACCCGATGATGGAAGCCCGAAGGAAGGGGAGCTCCGCGGGGATGCGGTGATCGCCGGGGATTCGATTTACAGGTTCGACCGGGTTGCTCTCCTCCCCCCTTGCGTTCCGACGAAGATCGTCTGTGTCGGGAGGAACTACGCGGCGCATGCTAGGGAGCTGGGGAACGTGGTCCCAAAGGAGCCGCTCTTCTTCTTCAAACCACCCTCAGCGGTCATCGGGCCGGATGAGGGGATCGTCCTCCCGGACAGCCCGCAGGTCGACTACGAGGCGGAGCTTGCGGTCGTGATCGGGAGGAGGTGTCGAAACGTCCCGCCAGAGAGGGCACTCGAGTTCGTCCTCGGCTATACGTGTATGAACGACGTCACCGATCGCGCAGCGCAGCGCTGGGAGCAGAACTGGGTCCGGGCGAAGGGGTTCGACACATCCGCCCCCCTCGGTCCGGCGATCCTGACGCGCGACGAGACCGACGGGCCGTTCCATATCACGCTCCGCTTAAACGGGATCCTCCGCCAGGACGGGACGACGGAGCTGATGATTTGCCCCGTTCCCCGGCTGATCGCCATGATCTCATCGATCATGACGCTCGAGCCCGGGGATGTGATAGCGACCGGGACCCCGGCCGGGGTCGGTCCCCTTTCGCCGGGGGATACGGTCGAGATAACGATCGATGGGATCGGGACCCTTCGCAATCGCGTACGGGCACCCGGTCAAAAGGAGCTGGGATGAAGATAACGTTTTGCGGAGCTGCGGGGACGGTAACCGGATCGTGCCATCTGGTCGAGACGGGTGGAATCCGTATTCTGCTCGATTGCGGGCTCTTTCAGGGGAGAAGGGAAGTAGAGGAGTACAACCTCGATCCATTCCCGTTCGATCCTACGGGGATCGATTACCTCCTTCTGTCGCACGCCCATCTCGACCATGTCGGCCTCGTCCCCCGCCTCGTCCGGGAGGGGTTCGGAGGAGAGATCGTCTGCACCCCCCCGACCGAGGAGATAGCAAAGCTGCTGCTTGCCGACTCGGCTCATCTTCAGGTGGAGGAGGCGGCGTACCGGGCGCGGAAGGCGCGAAGGCGGGGGGAGACCGCGCCAGAGCCGCTTTACGACATGGGAGACGTCCTCAGGGCGAGCTCTGCGTTCCGCCGGATGGTTCCATACGAGGAGGAGATCGAGCTGAAGGACGGCGTCAGAGCCGTCTTCCACGACGCCGGGCACATCCTCGGCTCGGCGAACATCGAGCTTAGAAGCGAAGGGAAGACGATCGTTTATAGTGGGGATATCGGGAACCGCCACCAGCCGATCGTCCGCGAGCCGAGCGTCCCGCCGAAGGCGGATGCGGTCCTGATCGAATCGACGTACGGTGACCGCAGACACCGGCCGGCGGAGGAATCGGCCGCCGAGTTGAAGGAGGCGATAGGGACGGTGATCGGCCGGGGAGGGAACATCCTCATCCCGTCGTTCGCCCTTGAGCGGACGCAGGAGATACTCTACGAGCTCTTCCTCCTCTGGAAGAAGAGGGAGCTCCCCGAATGCCGGATATTCCTCGACAGTCCGCTTGCGATCGCTACAACACGGGTCTTCGCCCGTTACCTCGATTACTTCGACAAGGAGGGGCGGGAGGCCTTCTCCCATACCCCTAACCCGTTCAACTTCCCTCTGCTCCAGTACACCCAGACGGCCGATGAGTCGAAGCGGATAAACGCCCTTCCCGAGGGGAACATAATCATCGCCGGGAGCGGGATGTGCACCGGGGGAAGGATCATCCATCACCTCCGCCACAACCTGTGGCGGGAGGAGGCGGGTGTGGTCTTCGTCGGCTACCAGGCCGGGGGGACGCTCGGTCGGCGGATCGTGGAGGGGGATAAGCACGTTAAGATATTCGGTGAGGACGTCGCCGTCCGGGCGCAGATCTGGACGGTGAACGGGTTCTCCTCACACGCCGATCAGCCGATCCTCCTCGACTGGCTCCGTTCCGCTGCCCCGAAGGTTGCGTTCCTCGTCCACGGGGAGGAGGGCTCGCTGAACGGCCTCGCAGAGGCGGCAAGTTCGCAATTGTCGTTGACGACGCACATCGCTGTGCGCGGCGAGACGGTGACGGTCTGAAAGGAGGGATATGAACGGATTATCGATCGTCCTCCGGCAGGGGGGAATCCTCATCATCGCCCTCCTCCTCCTTGTTGCGATGGCGTACGGGCAAGAGGAGCCGGCCCCGAGCCTTCTGATAAACGAGATCGAGCTGAACCCGCCCGGACGCGATGCCGGTGCGGAGTGGGTCGAGATCCTAAACGTGAGCGAGCGGCCGATCGACCTTTACGGCTGGGAGATCACATACACCTATCGTACCCCGGGGAGCGTCCCCATCGTTGAGGAGGAGACGATCCTCTCACCAGGTGGACGCTACGTATTCACCTACCCCTTACTCATGCTCCGTAACGACGATCCCACCCCGATCGAGCTGATCGATCCGGAGGGGAACGTAGTAGACAGGACCCCGGCGTTCACCGATACCCTAGGGAATGAAGGGACGTGGCAGCGGTTCCCCGACGGGGGAGACCCCATCCTCCCCGATGTTTGGCTCTTCCTCGAGGCGACGCGCGGGGCTCCGAACAGCTAGCCTTCGGCGAACCTGCGGGCTTCCTCCTCTGAGGCTCCCTTCAGGACGTTCCAAGCGTCACTCCCGACGAAGACGGTGACCCCGCCGTAGAGCGGCTCATCGCCGCTTCCGCTGAAGACGAGACCGACGAAGTCGCGGTCGTAGACCTCGAGCTGCTCGGTCAGCCCAGGGATCCCCGCCGGTTCATCGACCGGATAGATGTGGAGGATCCGGGAAGCGGAGATCGTCACCTGGCTGTTACTCGTCCCGAACGACGATTCCACACCGAGGAACGGGATGACGATGACAAGGGCAGGGAACTCCTCGCTCGAGGATGCGTAATCCGCGAAGAAGGCGGCGAGCTCGACCCCTTCCGCGATGAGCTCGTAGTCGGAGTCCAATCGCTCGTAGATCGTCGCCAGCTCCTCGATCTCCTCATCCGGGACCCCGGTCAGATCGAACTCCTCGGTCCCATTCATCCCGCGGAGGCTTATCCCGACCGGGAGGGCTATCGGAGCGGTGTAGTAGATCGTCTTCGTATAGTGAGTCCGTTCACCTCATCGTCGGCTGTCACGACGCCCCGGTAGGTCTCACCCGGAACGATCGCGACCGACTGCGAGGCGAGGGAGATCCGCTGCACCGGGCCGCCGAGGGTCGTCGACCGGCGAAACTCCGATAGGACGCCCTCCCTCCCGTCCTTCGGGCCGTAGACCGTCCAGCCGAAGACGAGGGATGAGTCGCTCGGTCGTGGATCGTACTCGAGCGAGACGGAGAATATGACCTCCGCCTCCCCTGTTTCAGGATCGAGTCGCAGGAACGCACCTGAGGCCGTCTCGTTCCATTCGACCGCCGCCGCCGCTACGGCGAGCCCCACTAAAATGAGAAGGAAGACCGTTATCGTTCTGTTCATGGTATTCAATTATACCCCTCCATCCCCTCGTCGTTTCGGTGCCGGGGTTGGGCCAGAGGGATCGGTGCTGTACGATCGGGTAGAATCAAAAAGGAGGAGCGGATGCCTGTCTGTCTGAGCGAGGGTGAATTCACCCGCCGCCGCGCGCGGCTGACCGAGGGGTTGAGCGAGGCGCGCCTCGATGCCCTCTGCCTCTTCTCCCCGACGCAGGTCTTCTACTTGAGCGGGTTTTCGTTCATTCCCACCGAGCGGCCGATCGGGGTCGTGTATCTGCCGAGGCGCGATCGGGCGGTCCTATTCGTCCCGCTCCTCGAGCGGGAACACGCCGATGAGGCACACGTCGATGAAGTTCGAACCTATCCCGAATATCCGGACCGGGCCCATCCGATGGAGCTCCTCGCCCGCCTCCTCCGCGAGCTCGGGCTCGATCGGGGGAGGATCGGGGTCGATGCCGACGGTTACCCGGGCGGGTACGGGTACGAAGGCCCGGCGTTGAGCGAGCTTCTCGACTGTGAGATCGTACATGCGAAAGGGATCATCGCGGGGATGATGCAGATCAAATCACAAGAGGAGATCGCCCTCATCCGTGAGGCCTGCCGGTGGGGGGGCCTTGCCCATCGCCTCCTCCAGGAGTATACGAAAGCCGGGTTGAACGAGGTCGAGATATCGATCGGGGCTTCCCGCGAGGCTTCGATCCGGATGCTCGATGAGATCGGGGGGGCGTACCGGCCGCTTCGGGGAGGGGCGTTCCCAGCGCATGCCGGTTTCCGCGGGCAGATCGGTGTACAATCGGCCGTCCCTCATGCGATCACGACCGGGGCGATCCTCAAGGAGGGGGACGTCCTTGTCACCGGTGCGGCGGCCGAGGTCGGGGGGTACCTGAGCGAGCTCGAACGGACGATGATCCTCGGCGAACCGACTCCGAAACAGGCCCGCCTATTCGATCTGATGGTCGGTGCTCAGGACCTCGCCTTCTCTGAGATCAGGCCGGGGAGGCGTTGCAGCGACGTCGATCGGCTCGTCCGCGAGTACTACGAGGAGAACGGAATAACCGATTACTGGCGCCACCATACCGGTCATTCGATCGGCTACGGGATGCACGAAGCCCCGTTCTTCGATATCGGCGACGATACGGTGATCGAGCCCGGGATGGTGTTCACCGTCGAGCCGGGGCTGTACGTCCCTGGGTTCGCCGGGTTCCGCCACTCGGACACGGTCCTCGTCACGGACGAGGGGATCGAACGGTTGACCGACTATCCCCGCGATATAGAGAGACTTACTATTCCGACGTGAGCCGGGCCGGTGTATCTTTGCTGATATTCGATCTCGACGGGACGATCTATCGGACCGAATCCTCGTTCCTGCCGACGATGCACGAGATCTACGCGCATTTTGGGATCGTCCCCCCGCCCGATGAGAAGATCATGGGGATGGTCGGGGAGACGTTCGATCGGTTCCTCGATTGGCTGATCGAGCAGGGATTCCCCCCGCCGAAGGAGAGGCTGGCGGAGCTGATCGCAGCCCGTGAGCAAGAGGCGATCAAAAAGAAAGGCGAGCTCTTCCCCGGTGCAGCGGAGGCCCTCGCAACCCTTCATCGGCGCGGGTATCTCATTTCACTTTGCACCAACGGGGATCGCCATTACGCTTCCCTTATCCTAAACGAGTTTAAAATCAGCCCGTTCTTCGATTTCATCCTGACGAACGACGATGGACGGCTGACCAAGGAGGTGATGGTCGCCGATCTGCTCGCAACGGTCAGGCCGGGGCGCGCGTTCCTCATTGGGGACCGCTACCATGACGTCGAAGCCGGCCGCGCCAATCGCTGTATCGTGATCGGGACCCGGTACGGATACGGGGATCCCGAAGAGCTGAAAGGAGCCGATCACACGATCGTCTCCCCGGCTGAGCTCCCCCCGCTCCTCGAGCGGATCGATCGGCGGGATTCCAATACCGCCTTCTTCCGGTTCTACGCTGAGCTGAACGACTTCCTCCCCGACGGCCTGAGTAAGCGGACGATCCCCTACGAGTTCTTCGGCTCGCCCGGGGTGAAGGACGCGATCGAGGCGCTCGGCGTCCCCCATGTCGAGGTCGATCTGATCATCGCAAACGGTCGCTCCGTCGACTTTTCCTACCGGTTGACCGATGGGGATCGGGTGGCGGTCTATCCGGTGTTTGAGACGATCGATATCACCCCCCTCGTCCGCCTCCAGGGGAGGCCGCTCAGGGACCCTTCGTTCATCACTGATGTCCATCTCGGGAAGCTGACGCGGCTCCTCCGCCTCCTCGGGTTCGACACGGCGGAGGGGAGGGGGCTCGATGACGAGGGGATCGTCGAGCGGGCCCTCGCCGAGGGGAGGATCATCCTCACCCACGACAGGGAGCTGCTGAAGCGCTCCGCCGTCACCCACGGTTATTGGGTCCGCTCCCCCGACCCGATAGAGCAGGCGCGCGAGGTCGTCCGCCGGTTCGATCTGCGAGGGGGAGTGCGGGCGTTCACCCGCTGCCCGGCGTGCAACGGGGAGATCGTCCCGGTGGCGAAGGAAGATGTGCGCGACGAGATCCCGCCGCGGACCGCCGGCTGGCTCGATGAGTACTATCGTTGTGAACGTTGTGGGAAGATCTACTGGAAGGGGACGCATTACCCGCACTTGCAGGAAGTCCTCGATTCGATCCTTGATTCAAACGATACGGGCTAGAGGTACACGTAGTAGCAGACGTGCCATGCCGTGTTCACGATGAACATCGCGGCGATCGAGGTATTGAACGCCCGCGCGATCCCCTTACCCTTGATCAGGATGTAGGCGGGGATGACCAGGGCGACGAACCTGAGGAGGATCAAGAACGCAAGCTGAGCTCCCTCCCCTTGAAGCCAGGGGAGGTAGATGAGGGCTTGGATCCCCCACCCGAGGGCGGACATTCCGACGAACATCCAGGGGTTGAGGTCGTGCTCCTTGGCGAGCCGCCAGCTCCCGGCGAAGAGGCGGAAGACGGTTTTCAATACCCGACCGACGCCTCCCGGCCGGTGGTACGTCAGGGTTGAAGTTACGATCTCGTGCAGTCCACTCACCACCAAAATTGATAAGGCTCCTTATGGAGCCACTCTTGAATGATACCCGTTCTTCCCTCCGATTGCGAGGGCGGATCGGTCGAGTATTCGGGAAGTTTGTCCTCATATTCTAATTAGCGTATGTAGCGAGGATCTCCCCGAATACGATCAGGTGGTGATCCCCTCCCTTGTAGTACTTCTCGAGGACGGTCTCCGAGGAGAAGTCGGAACGCTCCTGCTCCGTCCTCGCGATGATCCTACACTCGTAGTGAACGGCGCATCGATCGATGATCGGGGTTTCGACCTTTCGCGCCGGCGTCGGGGTGAATCCGCATTCGGCGAACTTGTCCGTGTCGCGACCGGATTTCGTCCCGCAGAGGATAAGCTCGTCTTTAAGCTCGCCGGGTGCAGGGAGATTCACGGTGAAGGTGTCGCCCGCTCTGATGCAGGCATAGGTGTAACGGCTCCTCCGCACGAGGACGGTGAACGCCGGCCGCCCCCATACGATTCCGATCTGCCCCCACCCGATCGTCATCGCGTTCGGCCTTCCTGTTTCATCCTTCGTCACGAGGAACGCGCCGTTCGTCGCAAGGGCCGCCTGCAGCGGTTCGATCCCTTTGTACCAGGGAATATCGTTCTTCATTGCGCCCTCCTTTCGCTTGATTGGAACTAGGGGGAGGGTATTCCATTTCCGATCGGCGCGCATCCGGTTTGATCCGTCCATCCCGCTGAGGGAGAATTCCGAGTGAGGAGGAGAGGATGCTGAAGGTCGGATATACGATCATCCTGATTACGGGTACGCTGTTGCTGGGCTACCTGGCCTATTCCCTCGTTCGAGTACTCGTCCTAGCCCGTGGGATCGGTCCGTTCTTCAAAGGTGTCATCCTCCTCGGAGGGGTGGGGATCCTCATCACCCTGGCCGGCCTCGTCCTCGAACGGAGAAAGGAGAGAGCTGATGATCATCGTGACGACAGAGACGATTGAAGGGAAGAGGATAATCGAGACGCTCGGGCTCGTCCGCGGTAATACGATCCGCGCTCGCCACATTGGCCGCGACATCATGGCAGGGCTGCGGACGATCGTTGGGGGCGAGATCAAGGAGTACACGCAGATGCTCAGCCAGGCCCGTGATCAAGCGGTAGAGCGGATGGTCGCTCAGGCGGAGAGGCTTGGGGCTAATGCGATCGTCGGAGTCAGGTTCACCACGTCGCAGACGATGTCCGGCGCCGCTGAGATCCTCGCCTATGGAACGGCGGTCAGGATCTAGTCCGATCCCAACCCGGCGTCGCTGAAATACGGGGCGAGCCGCTCGATCCCTTCAGGGGACACCCCCTCCGGCCTTATCGTCAGCCAGGGTCTCAGCCGGTGGATGGTGTAGTCCCGTTTGAGCAAGGTATCTTCGTTCCCGGTGATGTTCAATAGGACCGCTTCATCCGGTCCGACCCGTCCCTCTCGGAGGGCCTCGTCGAGGGCAGCGATGGCGGCCGCCCCCTCAGGCCCCGTCGGAACCCCTTCGAGCTCGGTGAAGACCTCCCCCCATCTTCTTATTTCCTCGTTCGTCACCGCATAGGTATACCCGGATGTGTCGCTGAGGGCGGATCTTACCCCCCCGGGGATCCCGTAGGGGGGGTTCCTGTTGGCGAGGACGTCCGCCTCCACCCGGGCGACACGGGAGAGCTGATCCTCAACGTCGACGTCCGGCCGGATCGGGATCCCCCGTGTCCAGGCGTCGTGGATTGGCGTGAACGGCGCGTTCTGGACGAGGTGGAGCTTCGGGAGCGGATCAGCGATTCGACCGGATTCGCGCAGGCGGAGGGAGGCCTCCCACGCCGCGACCCCTCCTGTCCCACTCCCGACAGCCTGAAAGTAGTGAGACGGAAGCCCCCCGACCCTACGGGCGTATTCGAGGACCACCGTCCCCATCCCGTCCCGCCGGGCGACGTTCCGCACCCCCCCCTCGGGAGGGATACCGAACCGCTCCGAGATCAGCGAAGCGAGCTCGATCGCAAGGGCATAGTCATTACTCTCTTCGACCACGATCAGCCGGACCTCTTCGGACGGCTTGATCGGAAGCCAGATGTGGTAGGTCATCGCCGCGGGAGCGACGATGTACACGGGGAAGTCGAGGATCGTCCCCGCGTAGGCGAACGCCCGCGCCGTGTTCCCGGCCGAGGCGAGGATGACGCTTTTAAATCCGTGCTCGCGCATGTAGAGGATCGTCGGGATCCCTTCGAAGTCCTTGAACGAGCCGGTCATGTTCAGCGCGCCGAGGGAAGGGGCGTACCCGTTGAATGAGATATAAAGCCGGCTGAGCCCGAGCCGGTCGGCGAGCCGCTCGCTCCGGTAAACGACCGGCCCGATCTCGGTGTCGACCGCTCCGACGGGGGGGAGCCAATCGGTGAACCTAAAGATCCCCGGCCGATCATCCGGGGTGAAACCCTTGTTCGCGTACTCGGAGCGGAGGAGCGGATCGCTGCACTCCGGGCAACGGACCGCCGGTGGCGCGTAGGCCTTCCCACAGCCGAGGCAGCGGAGGATGAGCTTCCCCTTTTCAACGATCGTCAAGACGCTATTCACCCCCGATCACAGGCGAGCTGAAAAAGCT
Organism: uncultured Thermotogae bacterium; assembly: GCA_964528085.1. Classification (GTDB taxonomy): domain Bacteria; phylum Bipolaricaulota; class Bipolaricaulia; order UBA7950; family UBA9294; genus B2-G16. The sequence goes on from CAZGRE010000012.1 coordinate 34,566, forward strand.
CCGGGAAAGCGTACGCAGGGGGGAAGCCCCGATCAAGATATGCAGCAGATGGACGATACGTTAAACTCGTTAAACCATGAGGGGGTGATCAGTCGGTGAGATATTCGGGCGGCCTTCTCGCCGCCGGTCTGATCCTGGTTGCGTTGTTTGGGCCGGCAGCTGCGGACCCTCCCTCCCACGCCGTTCCCGTAATCCTTGTTTACGGATTTCAGCCTGTCCCCGGATTCTACCCGCCCCAGCTTTGGCCCGAATTCGCCGAGGTCCTCAGCGGCCGGTCGGTCGGGGGGGCGGAACGGATCGTTCTCTCCTCCCTCCATTACATCTACCGCATTCCCGCCTCTGACGAAGAACACCGCGACGTCTTCATCAGCGACTACTCCATCCCCTACGAGCCGACGGTCCGCGATCTCAGGTTCTACGCCGCACGCCTCGCCGAGGAGATCGCCTGGGTGAAGGAGGACCGGTCGGTCGACAAGGTCGACCTGATAGCACACAGCATGGGCGGGCTTGTCGCCCGCTGCTACATCGAGGCGGCCGATTTCGCCGATGTGATCGGCTCCCCTGACTTCCCTGACTACGGGACGGTCTACCGGAACGACGTCCGGACGCTCGTCACCCTCGCTGCCCCCCACCACGGGGCGGAGTTCGCCGCGATCGGCCCGTGGCTCGGCGCGCTCTTTCCCCAGCTTGCGCCGGGGAGCGGCCTCCTCGAGATCCTGAACAGGCCGGGGGACGACGGGACTCCGCTCGTCTCCACCGTCCGCTACGTCTCCCTCGCCGGCCAGACCTGCCTTGGCTGCGGGTTCAGGAACGATCCGGCCGTATGCCGGAAGGAATGCGTCCGCCAGGGGCTCGCCTGGGAGGGATCCGACCTCGTCGTCAGCATGGCATCGGCCTATCTCCCCGGTGCAGAGAACATTCCCTGCATTGGGATGGATCACATCGACATGCACACCGAACCTGCGATCGCCGCTGCCCTCATCGACATCCTGGACGGAAGGCCGGCTCCTCCCGTCATCTACGGGTCTGATGAGCTCCGCGCTGCCGCTGCAGAGTGAGTTCAGTGAAACAGGCCGAACCGGTTTAGCGGCCAGACGCGAAGGTAGGGGACACCGATCAGATCCCGCCGCTTGACGAATCCCCAGAAGCGCGAGTCGAACGAGTTCGCCGAGTTGTCCCCAAGGACGAAGAAATGTCCGGGCGGGACGAGGGTCGGCTCGATCCCGAACCGGAAGCGGGGATCGTTCGAGGTGTAATAACGATCGAACCTCGGCCCTTCTAGCTTCTTCCCGTCGACGTAGACATCCCCGTCCTTTATCTGGACGGTCTGGCCGCCGACCGCGATCAACCGCTTGACGTAGCGCTTCCGCTCCTCGCGGGGGATGATTCCAAGGTCAACGAGGGTCGATACACCGGCCCCCTTCGTCCCAAGGTCGTACCGTTTCCCATCGGCTGTGGTCAGATGAAGGGGTGTCCCCTCCGGCCATGAAGCGAGGAGGTCCTCGATGAACTCGAGCGTGTAGACTGGCTCGTTGTTCAGGTAGAGGAGCCGGGCGCCGGGCGGGAGGCCAGCTCGGTCGGCCGGCGAATCCTTAACCACCCGCCTGACGAGGACCTGCTCGGTGTGGCGGAAGACGATGATGTCGCCCGGCTTCGGATCGCGGAAGTAGTAGGTTATCCGGTCGACGAAGAACGAGTCGTGCGGATCGATCGTCGGGATCATCGAGCCGGTCGGAACGTGCATCCTGACGGTGACGAAGCTCATGATGATCGCGGCGAGCGCGCCGGCTACGGCAAGGACTTCGATCCATTCGAGGACTTCGCTCATCACCCTCCCCGGTTTATACCCGAGACGCCAGGCGAGACGGAGGATCATCGCTGGCTTCTTCTGCTTCTTCTTTCGGCTCATCCTCTCCGGTCCCCCTTCCCCTTCTCCTATAGATTCGTAGTTGATACCTCATCTTGGCGCCGCTGGCAAGGGCTTGTCTTGCCGGCTTTGCTTGCCGCGCCCGCTCCGGCTAAGGGATCTCAAGCCCGGCGGGAAAGTAGTCGGAGCGATATACGACCAACGTTCCGTCGCTGCCTGAGGCGACGAGTGCGATGAGCTCCTTCCCCTTCGCAAGGGGCGTGCTATTCCCCACGCTGCTTGTGAGTGCGTATCTATCGAGGATGATCTCGGTCGCCTCGCTCCTGACGGACGCATCGCCTGCCCTTCTGACGCGCAAGGTTATATCGGAGCCGACGGCTCGTCCGAAGAGAGGAACGACCTGAAACTCCTTGCTATCGCCGTTCCTAAGCGGACCTGCCAGAAGGGGAATCACTGCGTACGTACTGAACATCCCAAGGATGAGCGGAGCGTCCGTCCCGATCCGAACCTGATCCTCTCCATTCCCGGATGTAATGCGCATCACATCTCCGGTCCGCTCCCCTTCGATCTTTCTGTTCCCAATGTTGAACGGCCCCTTGACCTGAAGGGTGTAACGCTCGGGAACGAGGTTCCGATCCAGGAAGAGTTCCTGAGAGAATACAGCCCTAACCCTTGTAAACAGGATTTTGAACGAGAAGGTCCCGTGCGAGCTCAGGTGAACGCTCCCGTCGGCGGACCTCTGAATCTCGTAGGTTTCTTCTCGGCCACGTCCAGTCAAGTGGTGTATTGGTGATTGCGCCATCTTCGTGATCGATCA